>JAFLCO010000062.1 GCA_017303535.1 Planctomycetota bacterium | reverse complement strand
ACGGCATCGACTTGCGGCCGCAATACTACAACCCGAACCCGCCGCCGGGCGGACGCAGACCGGTGACGCCGTTTGCGCCGCCGAAGATTTGACGGCGACTATTCGACGCTGAACGCCCGCTCCAGCAGCGGCGGCAGAACTTCGATCTGTTCGGTTTCGAGATCATGGTCGAAGGCCCGTTGCGGCGAGTTGCCGCAGAGGTCTTCGAGCACGGGGTCGACCTGGAGCTTGAAGTCGCCGGGCGACCAGCGATCGACGGGCGTCCAAGACCAGCGGCGACCATCGGGGCTGACTTCGCCTTGGCCGAGCGGCGTTTGGCCGGCGGCGTCGTGAACTGTGAGGGCTCGCAAGGCCAGGTGGCGATCGAGGGGCCGGTCGAACGTCACGACCAGCGGATCGCGCTCGCCGGACTCCGGCGCGGCCAGCGACCAGGCGGCGACGTCGATCCGCCGGCGGAGTTCGTCCGACGCGAGGAACTCATAGCGGAACTCGCGGGCCAGCGGTTGGCCGGCGGCGTCGAGCAGATCGGTGCCGACGACGAGCGTGTACTTTCGACCAGGCGTGAGCACCGGGCCAAAGTCTTCGCGAAGGTTCACGCCTTGCTTGATCCGCCCGGGATGCACAAAGAGCGAGAGCCGCGTGGCGTCGGCGTTCCAAAGTTCCAAGTCGCGCCACGGGGCGCCGAGTTCCCGCCCGGCGTCGTCGAGCAACTTGATCCGCTCCAACACCTCGCGCCCTTCCCGCATGGGAGCCGTGAACGAGACGTAGAACTTCAAAACGTTGGCCGGCAGAGTCGGCAAGTTCGGAGAAACGCCCGCGACCGTGGTGGGCGGCTTCGCTTCGGCCGCGGGCACGGTGTAGGTCGTTTCACTGATAACGCGGCCATTGGGACCGTCGCCGCGATAGGCGCAAGCCACGTACGTCGCGCCCGGAACCAATTTGAACCGCGGCCGGAAATCGATCCAGACGCCTCGATCGAGATAGGAACCCAGCAGCGGCGGATTCCGCTCGACTCCTTCGACGCTACGCAACTCGAAGGTCAGCCACTTGCGACCCTCGGCCTCCGAAGCCCGCCGTTCGCCGGACAACGCCGCAATGTCGCCAACGCTGCTCGCCCGCTGATAGCGGACGACGACCTGAGTCGGCTCGCCGTCGATCAAGATCGACGGCGAGTTCACTTTCGTGGGCCCAGCGCCCAGTAAAAGGCAGAGCAACACGGTGGTCATGCGTCACCGGCCGGCTTACGCCGGCCGCTCGCCTTGGGATATCGCATCAATGCAGTACTACGGCAACGCCAGAACCGCTAGGTCGTAGCTCTTGTCGGCGTTTTGCTTCAGCACCACGGCTTCCGTTTCGCCGATCCGGTCCATCTGCACCACGCCGTGATAGGCGTCGATCATCACGACTTTGTCCGAGGCCGGCTTGTCCCCATTCAAACGGAACAGAGCCTTCTCGTTGACGTTCTCCTCTTCGCCGAGCAGGTCGCGATCGAACCGCACGGTCCAATAAGGGCTCGGTCCCAGCGGCTTGCGCTCGTGATGAAAGCGGAACGTGTTGGCCAGCACGTATTCCTTGCCGTCCTTCGTGTACGTGAACATGTCTTGCGGCCGGTTGCCGCTTCCGAGTTCTAGAACGCTGGTGCCCTTGACCTTCGCTTGCGGAGCGAGCGAATCGAGCGAGTACTTCACGACCGGCGTGCAAGCGAACGCCCCGGCTAAGTAGGTCTTGCCCCCTTCGGTAAACGGCATGATCGTCGTCATCGGCGACTTCGTTTCCCATTTGTGATGCTGCACGTGGTACGTTTCCGCACTGTGCAACTCGCCGACGGCGTCGTGCTTCAGCGGCGTCGGGGCGATGAAGATTTTCGAAGCGAACTCTTCCGAAGCGGCTGCGGCGGCCAAGAGCTTGCCGTCGGTCCAGGCGACGTCGGTGATCTTGCCGATCGGCGCGCCCTCGGTGGGCAAGGCCACGCGGACGTATTCGACGTTGTCGAGATCGGCCAGGCCGACGTCGCCGGCCGAGTTCAGCGTCAGGACGATCGGCGTCTTGTCGTCTTGCTTGCGTACGGCAAAGTAGACCGTGCCCGAGACCGGATTTACGGCCAGGTCGGCGATTTCGATACCGGTCGGCGGCGCACCGACGGCGGCCGCCAGCTTGGCGTCGACTTTCGCAACCGTCGCGGGCACTTTGCCGCCCGACTTCGCTTCACCGGTCTTCACGGCAAAGATCGCGGCGCTGCGGCCGTCGCCGATCAGCAAGACGCCTTCCGGCCCGAAGCCGAGAACGTCGATCGATTTGAGTTCTACTTTGCCCTTCTGCGGCTGGCCCCAGACTTTGGCGGCCTCGGCCCGTGGCAACGACGCGACCAACGACAACGCGGCGGCAATCCACGCGGCGCGACGAAGCGGCAAGAAACTCGGCATGATCGACTCCTTCAACATGAGGACGATAAGCGGACGGCGGCACAGCCATTTTGCGGCAGGCGTCATTGTGCGGCGCTGAGTCGGCCGCGTCAAAAATATCAGCGGCGGAGAATGCTAGCCCGACCAACTGCGGCCGTCCCACGCCAGCACGCGTTCCAAAAACTGCACGGCCCCGGCCGCGAACGTGGTCAGCAGGTGTTCACCTTTTTCCGCTGTGGCATGGCGAGCGTAGCCGATATGCCCCGGTTCGCTCCGGTCGGGCATCGTCCAACCGCGCACGCCCGGCTCGAACGGCGCACCGAACTCGACGTCGTCGACCTTCGCCAAGTCGCCGACCAAGTGCGGGGCGATCCGCAGCATCATCGACGTTTCCCATTCGCAGGCATGCCCCATCCGCCGTTGCTTCAACTCTGGCAGCGTGTCGGCCGGCTTGCCAAGATCCCAATACGTGGCCAAGAGCAACAGTAGGTCGCTGCGCTTGCGGTGCTTCTGCCGTAGTTCGTAAACCGCCTGACTTCCCGGCACGTGGTTGCCGCCGTGGCCGTTGAGAAACACGATCCGCCGAAAGCCGTGTGCCAGGAAGTTCTCGGCCATGTCGCGCAACAGGTCGAGATAAGTTCGCGGGGCCGCAGACATGCTGCCTGCGAAATCGAGATGATGCTCCGAATTGCCCAACCACATGAGCGGAGCAAACAGCACGCGGTCGCTCAGCTTTTCAGCGGCCCGGCGAACGACTTCGCCGAGCAAAATGCTATCGGTAAACACCGGCATGTGCCGACCATGCTGCTCGAGCGCCGCGATGGGAATGACCACCGGCGTATCGGGCGAGAGAGCGGCAACGTCAGGCCATTTCAGATCGATAAGGTTCATGGAGGCGAGCCAGTTGTGAGTCGTGGCGGAGCGTGTGCGGGCAATCTACCGCACACCGACGCTGAGCGCCAAATTCGATATTCCTAAGTAGGCAAGCATGGACATGCCGGGTGGTTTGCGTTGCCGCCGCCGCACCGTCGGGTTAACGTAACGGTTCCCGCCTGCCCGTCCGCCCCGCCATCCTGCCCGGAGAGAGTGCGCATGGTTGCCGCCTCGCTACGCCGCCTGATCGTCACTTCCGCCGTCATCGCCGTATTGTTGTGCTCGAGCCCTCTGCTCGCTGCCGATAAGCCGACGCCGCTGACGCGCGGGCCGTATCTGCAACTCGGCACGACCGAAGCGATGACGATCGTCTGGCGGACACTCGGCCCGACGAAGCCGACCGTTCATTACGGCACGGCTCCCGACAGGCTCGATCAAATCATCGGGCCGGCGGAGATTGTCGCACGCGTGTCGGCCGAAGTGCCGCCCGTCGAACAGTTGTCGACCGACAAGCCGCTGCCGTTGCACTCGGCCCCGACCGGCACTTGGCAGTACGAAGCCAAGCTCGGCAAGTTAGCCGTGGATACGAAGTATTACTACGCAGTCTTCGACGGCGTCCGCAAGCTCGCCGGCGGCGACGAGGAGCACTACTTTCACACGCACCCGAAGCCGGGACCGGCCAAGCCGTTTCGGTTCTGGGTCGTCGGCGATTCCGGCACCGGCGACGACACGCAGAGGGCCGTCTACGACGCGATGCGGAGCTACGTGAAGATCGAAGGCCAGCGGCCGCTTGATCTCTATCTGCACGTCGGCGACATGGCGTACCCGAAAGGAACCGACGACGAATTCCAGCGGAAGTTTTTCGATATCTATCAACCGACGCTCCGCAACACGGTCTGCTGGGCCGCGATGGGGAACCATGAGGGATATACGTCGAAGGGGACGACCGGTATCGGCCCGTATTACGACGCCTACGTCTGCCCGAAGCGCGCCGAAGCCGGCGGGCTGCCGTCGACGACCGAGGCCTTCTACTCGTTCGACTACGCCAACGTCCACTTCATCTGCCTTGACTCCCACGACCTCGATCGTTCGCCGGCCGGAGTGATGGCTATGTGGTTGCGGGCAGACTTAGACCGGACCAAGGCCGATTGGATCGTCGCGTTTTTCCATCATCCGCCGTATACCAAAGGTTCGCACGACAGCGACAAGGAAGGCTCGCTCATCGAGATGCGCGAGCAAATCATGCCGATTCTCGAAGCCGGCGGAGTCGACTTGGTGCTGACCGGACATTCACACATTTATGAGCGTTCGATGCTGATCGACGGCGCTTACCACACGCCGACGATTGCTCAAGGCGTGGTGCTCGACGACGGCGACGGTAGTCCCGAAGGCGACGGCCCTTATCGCAAGAGTGCGGGCATTCACCCGCATGAAGGGGCCGTGCAAATCGTGACGGGCCACGGCGGGGCGAAGCTCAGCCGCAAGGGAACTTCGCCGGTGATGAAGGTCGTCGTGACCGAGCACGGGAGCACGCTGATCGACGTCGACGGTGATACGCTCACCGGCACGATGGTCAATCGCTACGCCGTGCGGCGCGACCTGTTTCAAATCGTGAAGCGCGGCACGGTGACGCCGCAGATCGTCGCCAACCCGCGACAACTGCCGCCGTTTAAACTGCCGACGAAGTTCACGAGCGTCGATGCCAAAGGAGAGCCGGTGCTTCCGACGGGCGCCGAACCGCTCATCGCCCGCCATGCCCAGTGGGAATTCCTGGCGGGCGATCACCCCGAGGGCGAAGCGTGGAAGTTGCCCGATTTCATGCCTGCCAAACCTTGGCCGGAAGGACAAGCCGGCTTTGGCTACGGCGACGACGATGATGCGACCGAGATCAAAACGATGCGCAACAAGTTCTCCGTGGTTTATGCCCGCCATGAGTTCGAACTCGACGGCGGCGAGAAAGAGCAGATCACCGATCTGGGCATTGCGATCAACTATGACGACGGTTTCATTGCCTATTTAAACGGCCATGAAGTGCTCCGGGTCGGCGTGGCGGAAGGCTCCGGCGCCAAGGCCAAGAAGATCACGTCGCATAACCCTAAGGGCTACGAATACTTCTCGATGAAGCACGCTATCCCGTACCTCGACATCGACCACAACGTGCTGGCCGTCGAAGGGCACAACAACAGCCTCGGCAGCAGCGACTTTTCGCTCGATCCGTATCTAGTCGCGGTGAAGAAGCCTGGTGGTAACAAAGAGAAGAAGTAGCGATGGCCGATTTATGCCGACAATTCACGATGTTGGTTGCCGCCGCAGCGATCGTTGCGGGCGACGTTTCTAGCGCTCGCGCCCACGAAAGCCCGGAGCATGTGATCGAGGTCCTCACGGCGGAAATGGAGCGGACCGGACCGACGGCCGAGTTGCTCTACCGCCGTGCCGTCGAACATCGGGCCATGCGCGATTGGCCGGCCGCCGAAGCCGACCTGCGTGCGGCGACGCAGCTTGCTCCCGAAGATGCGTCCATTCACATTGAGTTGGCTCGAGTTCTAGCAAAAGATCGCGATCGGGCCTTTGAAGCGGCCCTGCTTATCGACGGTTTGCAGCGAAAATACTCCGCTGCCCCCAAACCCGATTTTTACGCCGACCTGATCGCCCTGGAAGGCGAACTCAATCTGGAGTTCGGAGCCTGGGAAGAAGCGGCGCTCGCATTCGATCGGGCCATCGAACTGCGTCCGGAGGTCGCGTGGTGCGTGCAGCGTTCGCGGGCCTTGTCGCACCTCCCGGAAAAACGCGAGGAGCAACTGCGAGGCTTGCGCGACGTCTATACAGCGACGCAGAACCCGGCGCTGCTTCGCGAACTTTGCGACGCTTTGCTCAAGGCCGATGTTTCCACGGCCGCCGAACATCGTGAAGCGACGGCCCTGATCGAGGCGGAGTTGGTCGCGAACCGTTTCCGCAGTGCGTGGCTGATCCGCCGCGCCAAGCTACACCGTATTGAAGGCCGCACGGCCGCCGCAACCGCCGACTTACGGGAAGCATTGGCCGAACTAGAACCGCGGATTCACCCAACGCGACCGGACGTCGAACTTGTCGTCCAGCGCGGTGCCGCACTGGCGATGCTCGATGAAGTCGCGAAAGCCCGGGCCGATTTGCGGCGGGCCGAATATCTATATGCTCCGGATTGGATGCTCGCGCCGCTTGTGGAAGCCTTGGCCGGCCGCGCTGCGCCGACCGCCGTTTCGCCGGATGAATAGAGGAGATCGTTCGATGTCGCTCCGTCATGCTTTCGCGATCATTGCCTTAACCGGCGTAACCGCAAGCGTCGTTCATGCCGTGGAAGACCCCGGCTTTCAACTTCCGCCCGGCTTCACAATCGAACTCGTCGCCGGGCCGCCGCTGGTTAACCATCCGACGATGGGGGGCTTCGACGACAAAGGGCGGCTCTATATCTGCGACGGGCCCGGCGAGAACCTGCCTGCGAAAGAGCTGCTCGAAAAATTGCCGAACCACATTCGCCGCTTGGAAGATACCGACGGCGACGGACGGTTCGACAAGAGTTCCATATTTGCCGACAAGATGACGTTCCCGATGGGCGCCCTCTGGCACGACGGCTACGTCTACACGGCCAGCCCTCCGCATATCTGGCGGTTGCGCGACACGGACGACGACGGCATCGCCGACGAGCGGAAGATTCTCGTCTCCGAGTTCGGCTTCACCGGCAACGCGGCCGACATTCACGGCTGTTTCCTCGGACCGGAAGGTCGCATTTATTGGTGCGACGGCCGCCACGGGCACAACTTCACCGACGAGCAGGGCAACTCATTGAGCAAAGGACTCGCGGCCCGCATCTTCAGTTGCAAGCCCGACGGCTCGGACGTCCGCGCGTTCGCGGGCGGCGGCATGGATAACCCCGTCGAAATTTGCTTCACCGAAGAAGGGGAGATGCTCGGCACGGTCGCCATTTTCGACAACAAGCCTGATCGGGTCGACGCGATCGTGCATTGGGTCTACGGCGGCGCGTATCCGTACCATGAGAAAGTGCTCGGCGAATTCAAACGGACCGGCGATCTGCTGCCGGCCGTGAGCCGCTTCGGCCGTGTCGCGCCGAGCGGCATCTTGCGCTACCGCGGCAAACACCTGGGAGACGAATATACGAACGACCTGTTCCACGCACAGTTCAACACCCATCGCGTGGTCCGCACGAAGCTCACCCGCAAAGGAGCGTCGTTCACGTCGGTCGATGAAGATTTTCTTGTCTCCGAAAACCAAGACGTGCATCTGACGGACGTGATCGAAGACGCGGACGGCAGTTTGCTCGTGGTCGACACCGGCGGCTGGTTCCGCATCGGCTGCCCGAACTCGCAGATCGCGAAGCCGGATATTTTGGGCGGCATTTATCGGATTCGGCGGACGGGCGCACCGAAGATGGATGATCCGCGCGGGCAGAGCCTGATTTTTGCTCGGCTTCCGATCGACGAACTTTTCAAATTGCTTGGCGACGAACGCCCCGCAGTACGAACAGCAGTAAAGGAAGAACTTGTAAGTCGCGGCACACACGATCGAACTCTCTGTAAGGCCCTTTTCGACCGAGTTCATCTTCGGCAAGGAAATCCGGATGTCGACGTCAGTCTGTGCCGAGAACTGATTTGGCTCGCGGCACGCCTCGGCGAATCTGGGTTGCTGCGTGGATTTCTCGCGCAAAGCCGAGACTCCGACGCATCACTGGTGCTTTCCGCGCTGATGGCGCTTTCGTCGTTCGATTCCAGTCAACAATACCGCGCCGCTCCCTTTGGCTACGCGGACGTCGCCACGCTTAACATGTCTAAAGACGAAGCTATTCGTCGCGAAGCTGCGACGGCAATCGGCCGAAATCCGCAGTCCTTCGGTATTAGTGGTGCGTCCGATATCCTTTTAAAAACCCTAGAAAGCTCGAACAATGATCGCTTTCTTGAACATGCCGTGATCTTTGCACTGATCGAAGGGCGCGGCGGTCCTGCGATATTCAAGGCGCTCGAGTCCCCGCACCCGAACGTTCGCCGCGGTGCGCTTATCGCACTTGACCAAATTGGTACCCCCGAGCTGACCCGCGATCTTGTCGTGCCTTTGCTCGACACGAACGACGCGGCACTCTTGTCAACCGTTGTTGGCATCATGCAGAAGCATGCTGACTGGGCGCCGGCCGTCGTCGATTGGCTGAAGTCGCGGTTGGCGAATACTTCGCTCTCGGGCGATCAGTTGCAGCTCGTGCAGAATACACTCTTGGCTTACAAGGCCGATCCGGCGATACAACAACTTTTGGCCGACGCGCTGACAAACACGTCGTCGAGCGTGCCGCAGCGGGTTGCACTTTTAGAAGTCGTTGAGCAGGCCGAGTTGACCGGTAAGCAAACGCCCGCGGTTTGGAACGGGGTCGTTGCCGCGCAGTTGGCAAGTAACGATGAGCCTGTGGTCCGGCAAGCGATCGCCGCCGCGCGGGTACTTGGTTCGGAAGCTTTCCGCGAGCCGCTGCTGGCGATCGTGCGTGAGCTGCGCGGGGGACAAAGCCTGATGATCGCGGCGCTCAAGGCCCTCGGGCCGGCGGCGGGTGAACCGGATGGGCAGACGTTTAAAGTCTTGACCGATTCTCTGACGGCGTCATCCGATCCGCTCGATCGGCTGGCCGCGGCCGATTGCTTGAGCAAACTGCCGTTGTCGACAAACCAACGCGCGACGATCGTCGAGGTCGTCGCCGCCGCCGGGCCGCTGGAGTTGCCCGCGCTGTTGGGCGTGTTCGAAAAGTCGGGATCGGCCGAGGAAGGCCAACAACTGGCCGCGGCCCTAGCCAAGTCGCCGGGCCTGGCCAATCTGACGGTCGGCCAAGTCGAAAAACTGTTTGAGCGTTATCCGAGCGAAGTGCGTTCTGCGGCGGAACCGATCCTTCACAAGCTAAACGCCGACCTCGCGTCGCAACGGTCTCGCCTCGCCGAACTCGAAAGCCAGCTCAGCGGCGGCGACGTCGTGCGCGGGAAGAACTTGTT
This sequence comes from Planctomycetota bacterium, assembly GCA_017303535.1. Classification (GTDB taxonomy): domain Bacteria; phylum Planctomycetota; class Planctomycetia; order Pirellulales; family PNKZ01; genus PNKZ01. Next base: position 13,461 of record JAFLCO010000062.1, on the reverse strand, counting down.
CACGGTCAAGAAAACAAGTTGCATCGCTTGCCACACGGTGAAAGGGCAGGGGGGCCGCATCGGGCCGGACCTTTCCAATGTCGGGCAAATCCGTTCGCGCACCGACATTCTGGAATCGATTTTGTTTCCGAGCGCCTCGTTTGTCCGCGGCTTCGAAAGCGTGACGGTCACGACGTCGGCCGGCCTCGAAGTCACCGGCATCCTCAGCCGCGAAACGCCGGAAGCGGTCTACATCAAGACGGCCCAGCGTGAGGAAATCCGCGTTCCACGCCAAGAGGTCGATGAAATCGCACCGTCGAAACTCTCGATCATGCCGACCGGCCTCGACAAGACTCTCACGATCGCCGAACTACGCGACATCGTGGCGTATTTGCAATCGCTGAAGTGACGTTTGACGACGGCTAATCTTCAATCGGTCGAATCTGCACCTGCCAGGTGCGCACGACTTTTGTTCCTTCTTTTTCCATGAAGGTGCCGATCCAAATGTCGTCGGTGCCCTTTTTGCGATTCACGAGCATCGTGCCGTTGAGCGATTCCTTGTCGTCGAAATCGAGCCGTAGCCGGCCATTGGAAATTTTTTGATATTGGCCGAGCCGCTTTTGTTGGGGGCCGCCGGGCAAGCGAATCTCTCCCCCTTTGCCGGAGAGGAGCTTTTGCTTGATCTTGTCGAGTTCGGCTTGCGACGGAGCCCGAATGCTGCCGCCGACGTCGAAGATCGCCGAGCCTTCGAGGCGAAACTTTCCTTCGAGCACGTCTTCCGCGGCTTCGCCCCGCTTGAACGTTCCTTTGTATTCAAAGATCGAACCTTCGATCTGATCATCGGGCAGTCGTTGCAAATTCTTACCGGAACCGCCGCCGGGAACAGGCACCGGAGGGCCGGGAAGTTGGGCGACCGCCGTAGAAGTGATTGTCGCGGTTAGAAGAAACATCGAGAGGTAGCTCAACACTTTCATCGTCGTCGCCTTGATCGTGAAGAAAAACGGCCGGGCCACAGGCTGAACGTCGCGGTAACCACGCCATATTAACTACACTTGTTTATCGATGACAAGCACGAGGGCGAGTAACTTGACGCACTTCAGCCCGCACCTAAGCTGAAGCCATGTCGAAGAGCCGCACCGTCGCCAAAACGAAGCCCGTCGCCAAGCCCGAACCTGCCGCGAACCCGGCGGAGCGGATCGCCGAGATCACGGTACATTTGGAGCGGTTGATCCTTTCCGGCGAATTGAAGGCCGACGATCGTTTGCCGCCGGAACGTGATTTGGCCGAGCAGTGGCAGGTGAGTCGCAGCGTAGTCCGCGAGGCCATCGGGCGGTTGGCGGGCTTGGGACTGGTTCGCAGTCGGCAAGGTTCGGGCACGCGGATCGTCGCCCCCGACGGCAGCGGTCAACGGCTCAATTACCAATGGATGCTCAACCAGGGCGTACTGCGGCTGGATCAACTGAGCGACGCCCGCCTGCCGCTGGAAACGACGATCGCGGCGCTGGCCGCCGAACGGCGCACGGCGGAGCACATACGGCAACTCGAAGCGGCCCAGCAATCGCTCGGCAACCCCAAGAACACGCTCAAGGCGCACGTCGATGCCGACATGCGATTTCACGCCATACTGGCCGAAGCGACCGGCAATCCGATCTTTCAAGTGATCCTGCAGCCTCTCCAAGAGTTGCTCATTGAAGGCCGGCGCCGCACGCTCGGTCGCTACGGCACGACGCTCGCTTTCGAACACCACGCCAAGATTCTCGCAGCGGTGAAGCGCCGCAACGTGGAGGCGGCCTGCGAGGCGATGCGCGTGCACATCACGGCCAATTCGCAACATCTGGCGGAGTTCGCGGCGGAAGGCGACGAAGCCTGACGGCCGGTGAAAATCCCTTGCGACGGACTGAGCAGGGCGTTATGCTGGCCTCAGAATTGGTCTGACCAATTCATCCCGCCTTAATTCCCGCCTCCTTACGGTCTCTTGGCATGTTCGTTCGCCGCGCACTGCCGTGGTTCGCAATGGTCGCAATCGTCGCCTCCTCGACGGTTTCGCCGAGCAGTGCGGTTGCTAACGACGATCCGTCGTTCGAGCGCGACGTCGCGCCGATTCTCCAGCGACGCTGTTTGGAATGCCACGGACCGAACGATTCGCCCAACGGCCCGCCGAAGGGAAAGCTCTCGCTCTCGACATGGTCGGCCGCGTCCCTCGGCGGCGAGTCGGGCCCGGCGATCGTTCGCGGCAAACCGGCGGAAAGCCTGCTGCTCGAGTTCGTGCGGCACGACGCCGACGGCAAGGCGCTGATGCCCAAAAATCGCGAACCGCTCACACCGGCCGAAGTCGCCACGCTCGAACGTTGGATCGCCGCCGGCACCGCATGGCCGGAAAATCACGTACTTCGCGACCGCAAGTTCGACGGTTATCGCTGGTGGTCGCTCGAGCCGATCGTGCGCCCGGCAGTGCCGGAAGTTGCGGCAAGCGCCGACCTGCCGTCGGCGAACCCCGTTGATCGCTTTATCCGTGAGAAGTTGCAAGAGAAGGGGTTGTCGCCGTCGCGAGAAGCGGCGCCCGCCGTACTTTGTCGCCGCCTGTACTACGACCTAATCGGCTTACCACCGACACCCGAACAGATCGACGCGTTCGTTTCGGCGTATAGGAAAGGCGCAGAGAATGCTTACACGGCGCTCGTCGACGAACTCCTCGCCTCGCCGCACTACGGCGAACGCTGGGCTCGGCACTGGCTCGACGTCGTCCACTTCGGCGAAACGCACGGTTACGACAAAGACAAGCCGCGCGAGAACGCTTGGCCTTATCGCGACTACGTGATTCGAGCTTTCAACGAAGATCGACCTTACGCGCGGTTCGTCGAAGAGCAACTTGCCGGCGACGTTTTGTATCCCGACACGCGCGACGGCAACGAAGCGCTCGGCTTCATCGCCGCCGGGCCGTGGGACCTGATCGGCCACGCGGAGGTGCCGGAAACGAAGACCGACGGCAAGATCGCCCGGCATCTCGATCGCGACGACATGGTCACGAACACGATTCAAACGTTCGCAAGCCTGACGGTTCAGTGCGCTCAATGCCACGATCATAAGTTCGACCCGATCACGCAGGAGGACTACTACAGCCTGCAGGCCGTGTTCGCGGCCGTCGATCGAACGACGCGGAGTTACGACGTCGATCCTGCGGTCGCCAAACGCCGGGTGGAACTGACGTCGACGATTGCGGCAATCGGTGGCCGTCAACAGGAGTTAGAAAAGGAAATCTCCCGCGCGGCGGGCGACGCGCTGCCGGCCATCGATCGCGAAATCGCCGCGCTCTCAAAATCCACCGCCGGGAGCGAGCGTAAGTCGGAGGCCTACGGCTACCACAGTGCAATCAGCGCCCAGCAGGACGTCGTCAAATGGGTGCAGGTCGACTTAGGCCGCTCACTAGCACTCAGCGCGATTGCGCTGCATCCCTGCCGCGACAACTTTAACGGCATCGGCGACGGCTTTGGGTTTCCATTGCGGTACAAAGTCGAAATCAGTGACGATCCGAATTTTAAGACGGGCGTCGTGAGGCCGGCGAACTACACGGAGCACGACGTCCCCAATCCCGGAATTCTCGCCCAGTCGGCGGCCGCCGGCGGGAAGTCGGCCCGTTATGTCCGCGTGACTGCGACGAAACTGGCGCCGCGCAAGAACGACTTCATCTTCGCACTGGCGGAGCTAACGGCGATCGAAGCGGACGGCAAGCAGGCGACCCCGCAGACGGGCCAAGCGATCCATGTGACGTCGCTCGATACGATCGAAGCGTCCCCGCGCTGGCGACGGACGAACCTAGTCGACGGCTACTATCCCGGTTTGGAAGTCGTCGATCCAGGAAAGCTAGCCGCACTCACGAAGCGGCGTGCGGCGATCGCGGCCGAAGCGGCGACACCGCAACAGAGGCTCGAAGCGACGGACCTTGCACGACGCAAGGCTTCGGCCGAAGCCGACCTACGCAAGTTGCGGCCGCAGCAAAGTTGCTACGTCGCCGCCGTTCATACCGGCACCGGTGCGTTTCGCGGTACCGGACCCGACGGCGGCCGGCCGCGGCCGATCTTCGTGTTGGCCCGCGGTAACGTCTCGTCTCCCGGCAAAGAAGTTCGACCCGGCACGATCTCGGCCGTTCGCGACTTGCCAAGCCGTTTCGATCTTTCGCCCGACGCGAACGAAGCGGAACGCCGCGCGGCGCTGGCTCGCTGGCTTGTCGACCGCCGCAACCCGCTCACTTGGCGATCTATCGTCAATCGAATCTGGCAGTATCACTTCGGCCGGGGGATCGTCGAAACGCCGAATGATTTCGGTCGCAACGGCGCACGGCCGAGCCATCCCGAACTGCTCGATTGGTTGGCGGCCGAGTTTCGTGACGGCGGCGTGTTCGTCGACGCTCAATCGATCAAGAGCCTGCATCGTTTGATCGTCACGAGCCATGCCTATCGGCAGATCAGTGGGCAGGCGGCGGGAGGCAGGGGGCAGCGGGAACCGGAAAGCCTGAAGATCGCGCAATCGATTGACGCAGAGAACCGACTGCTCTGGCGAGCCAATCGTCGGCGGCTCGATGCCGAAGCCTTGCGAGATTCGGTCTTGGTCCTCGGCGGCAAACTCGATCGCACGATGTACGGCCCGAGCTTTCGCGATTTCGTCATCGACAAGCCGCAGCACTCGCCGCACTATGAATATCATCTGCACGATCCGAACGATCCGAAGTCGCACCGGCGGAGCGTTTATCGCTTCATCGTCCGCTCGCAGCCGCAGCCGTTTATGACGACGTTCGATTGTGCGGACCCGTCGATGCAGGTCGACCGTCGCAATGAGAGCTTGTCGCCGTTGCAAGCTTTGACGCTGCTTAATAGCGGGCTCACCGTGACGATGGCCGAGCATTTCGCCGCACGCTTGGAGGCTACAACTAGCGGGACAACGGCGAATCGCATCGCTCGTGGGTTCTATGAGGCAAGCGGTCGCGCACCGACAGCGGCCGAACTCGATGAACTTACCAAGTTTGCCGAACGACATGGGCTCGCCGCCGCCTGCCGGGTGCTGCTGAATCTCAACGAATTCATGTTCATCGACTGAGCGAGCCATGACGCAACCGACTCTCAATCGACGCGCAATGCTGCAAACGCTCGGCAACGGCTTCGGCGGACTGGCGCTGTCGGCAATGTTCGGCGGCGACGAAGTTCGCGGCGCCGACGCGAAATTGGTAAACGGCGGGTTGCGCGGCATTCCGCATTTTCGGCCGAAGGCGAAGCGCGTCGTGCAGCTGTTTATGGCCGGCGCGGCCAGTCACATTGACCTGTTCGATTACAAGCCGGACCTCGTGAAGCACGACGGAAAGCCGTCGGACTTCGGTGAAAAAGTCGAAGCGTTTCAAAACGGTCTCGGCCCGTGGATGCGGCCCGTTTGGGATTTCAAACCGTACGGACAGTGCGGCAAGCTGCTCGGCGAGCCGGTTGCATCGCTCGGCGACTGCGTCGACGAGATCGCCTTCGTTCACAACATGGTCGGCAAAACCGGCGTGCATTCGCAAAGCACGTACCTGCAGGCGACCGGCTTTCAAACGCCCGGCTTTCCCGGCATGGGCTGCTGGATCAGCTACGGCCTCGGCAGCCTCAATGACAACTTGCCGACTTTCGTCGTGTTGCCCGACCATCGCGGGTTCGCGTCGAATGGACCGAAGAATTGGGACAGCGCGTTTCTCTCGGCGCAGCATTCCGGCACCGTAATCTATCCCGGGCGGAATCCGCCGATCGCCGATCTGGTGCCGTCGCGCGGCGGGACCTTTATCAACGCCGGTGAAGAAGCGGAGGCCCAGGCCTTGCTGGCACGCCTTAACGGCCTGCACGCCACCGCGCGAGCCGACGACGCGCGGCTCGAGGCACGCATTCGCAGCTACGAACTCGCGGCACGAATGCAGCTGGCCGCACCGGAGGCACTCGACCTTTCACGCGAACCGGCACACGTCCTGAAGCTCTACGGGCTCGATCACGGCCGGACGTCGTTCGATGCGGAGATTAACGCCGTCGAAGAAACCGACTACTTCGCGCGGAAGTGCCTTGTCGCACGCCGCTTACTTGAGCGTGGCGTGCGGTTCGTGCAAATCTGGAGCGGCAACGATAACGGCTTTCCGCGTCGCAACTGGGATTCGCACGAGGATGTGCGTCGCGATCATGGTCCGCTCGCGCAGGGTATGGCTCGCGGCGCGGTGGCCCTCATTCAAGATCTGCGGCAACGCGGACTGCTCGACGACACGATTATTCTCTGGACGACCGAATTCGGCCGGATGCCGAGCAGCCAGGGGGGCAAGGGACGCGACCACAACCCGTACTGCTTCACCAACTGGCTGTGCGGTGGCGGCATACGGGGCGGCATCGCGCACGGCCCGAGCGACCAGTGGGGCTACAAGCCGGCCGATCGCGAACATCCGACGACGGTGTACGACGTGCACGCCACGATCCTGCACTTGCTCGGCATCGACCACGAGCGGCTCACCGTGCGGCACAATGGTATCGACCGCCGCTTGACCGACGTCCACGGCCACGTGATTCGCGAGATCATGGCATAACGGCCGGCCGGATATTACAGTAGACGGCGACTTTTTCCTCGCTGTGAGAAGCTCTTATGAAGTGGCCGCCGCTGATTGCTCTACTATGCACCTTGGTCGCTGCGCCGTCGCTGCAGGCCGCCGAGAAGTTCGAACTGCATGACGGCGACCGGGTCGTCTTTCTCGGCAACACGCTCATCGAGCGCGAGAATACGCACGGTTATTGGGAACTCATGCTCACGCTGGCGTTCCCGGAGCGCAACGTCACGTTTCGCAACCTTGGCTGGAGCGGCGACACCGTCTGGGGCGAATCACGAGCCGGGTTCGGCACTCAAGCTGACGGCTTCAAGGCACTCACGAGCCAAGTCAACGAAGCCAAGCCGACGGTGATCTTCGTCGGCTACGGCAACGTCGAAGCGTTTGCCGGCGACGCCGGCCTGCCGAAGTTTCGCGAAGGCTTCGGGCAATTGCTCGATGTGCTCGAAGCGACCAAAGCACGAATAGTCGTCCTCGGCCCGACGTTGCAAAGTGGCAAAATGACGCCGAACCCTAACTGGGAAGCGTGCAACAAGAACGCGGCGACTTACTCGGCCGCCATGCACGAGATCGCCGCAAAGCGAGGGCACCGATTCGTCGACTTTACCCAGTCCACAAGCCAAGAGAGCTACCAACAGGACGGCATTCTCGGACTCACGGAAGACGGCAACACCGTCGGCGCACTTGGATACCTTTACTTGCTCGACGATATCAGCGCGTCGCTGGAATTGTCGATCAAAGAGGAACTCGCCGGAGCGCAACTGGAAAACGAAGACGGCACGACGCCTCCGCTGCTGACGCACATCCGCAAAAAGAACGATCTCTTCTTCCACCGCTGGCGGCCCCAGAACGAAACTTATCTCTTCGGTTTCCGCAAACACGAGCAAGGAAACAACGCCAAGGAAGTGTTTGAATTCGACCCGCTCGTGGCGGCGGAAGAGAAGAAGATCGCCGCGGCGCGACAAGAGATCGTCGTAGGTTTAAAGAATGCCGGAGGGAACAAGTAATGTCGAAGCAAACCGGTATTCGATTCGGCGTCGCGTTGTGGCTAGGTTTTGCGCTCTCGTCGAGCGCGCAGGCGCAGCGCGATCTCAAAAACATTCCGCCGACTGATCCCGAGCAAGAGCGGCAGGCCTTGGAACTGGCCGACGGTCTGGAGATTAATCTCTACGCGGCCGATCCACTTCTGGCCAAGCCGGTCCAGATGAATTTCGATGCGGCCGGCCGGCTCTGGGTCGCCACCAGCGAAACCTATCCGCACATCCTGCCTGGCCAGGAAGCTAAAGACAAAATCATCGTGCTCGAAGACGCCGACCACGACGGCCGGGCCGAGAAAACGACGGTCTTCGCCGACGGTTTGCTGATTCCAACGGGTGTCGAGCCGGGCACGTTCGGCGGCGTCGCGGGGGCGTTCGTCGCCAATAGCACGGAAGTCGTCTTTCTCGGCGACAACGACGGCGACCTCAAGTCCGACTTCCGCAGCACGCTGCTCTCCGGCTTCGGCACGGAAGACACGCATCACTTGCTGCACACGCTGCGCTGGGGGCCCGACGGTCGGCTCTACATGAATCAGTCGATCTACATCCACAGCCACATCGAAACGCCTTACGGCGTGCGGCGGCTCGGCGGCGGCGGCATCTGGCAATATCATCCGCCGACGCAACGGCTGGAAATTTTTTCGCGCGGCTGGATCAATCCGTGGGGGCACCAGTTCGACAAGTGGGGCAACTCGCTCGTGACCGACGGTGCCGGCGGCGAAGGAATCAACTACACCTTCCCGGGCGCGACATTCCCCACGGCGCCCGGAGCGCCGCGCGTGCTCAGCGGTCTCAATCCCGGCAGCCCGAAATACTGCGGACTAGAAATCATCAGCGGCCGACATTTCCCCGACGATTGGCAGGGGGACCTGATCACCTGCGATTTCCGCGCGCACCGCGTCGTGCGGTTCAAGCTCACCGAAAGCGGCTCGGCCTACGTATCGCGCGAGCAACCGGAAGTGATCAAAACGTCGCACGTCGCGTTTCGTCCGATCGACGTGCGCATGGGCCCCGACGGCGCGCTGTACATCGCCGATTGGTACAACCCGATCATTCAGCACGGCGAAGTCGACTTCCGCGATCCGCGGCGCGACCACGTTCACGGCCGCATTTGGCGAGTGACCGTGAAAGGCCGCAAGCCGCTGGAGCCGCCGAAGTTCAATACCGAAGGAACGCTCGAGACGGTCTACGATCAACTCCGTTCGCCGGAAGCGTACACGCGGCACTTTGCGAAGCGGTCGGTTGCGGAGACCGAAGACGTCATCGGCTTGCAACAGTGGTTGGCCAAGCTCGACCCGAAGTCCGAGGGTTACGATCATGCCCGGCTTGAAGCGCTGTGGCTTATGCAGACGTGGGACGCCGTCGACGATGAGTTGCTGCTGAGCCTACTCGAAAGCAAGGACCACCATGTCCGCGCGGCCGCCGTACGAGTGCTCGGGCAGTTGATCGATATCGCCGGCGATCTACAGCCGGCACTTGTAGCCCGGGCCATCGACGAACATCCGCAAGTTCGACTCGAGGCGGTTTGTGCCCTGCGGAACATTCAATCGCCGGAGGCCGTCGCGGCCGCGCTGACCGTGCTTGATCGGCCGATGGACGAATTTCTCGACTTCGCGCTCTGGCAGACTTGCCGTGAGCAGAAAGATGTTTGGCTACCGACGGTCCTCGCGGCCGATTCGAAATCACAGCTTTACGAGAAGCCGACGCACTTAGAGTTCGCACTCCGGGCCGTTGACGAGCCGGCGATCGTGCCGCCGCTGGTGCGATTGCTCAACGACGGCCGTCTGCCGGAGGATCGCCGCGAGGGCGTACTGGAACTCGTCGCGCGACTCGGCGCGCCGCAAGACTTATCGATGATCTTCCGTCGGGTGTTGGAAAGCCCGAACCAAGACGCCGACCAGCAACTTGCCTTGCTTAACGCGCTCACGAGCGCCGCGACGACGCGCAACGTTCGACCCGCCGGCGACCTGAGCCTCCTCGACGAATTGCTCGAAGCGGCCGATGAACGCGTGGCCTCGGCGGCCGTGAAGTTGCTCGGAGTTTGGAAAGTCGAACAATCCCGCGGTGACCTAGTGCGGATGGCGGAAACTTCGGGAGAGCCGAAGCCTCGTAATCTTGCGGCCATCACGGCGCTGGCCGATCTCGGCGGCTCGGCATCGACGCAGTCTCTCGTCAAATTGGCAAGCGATTCCTTCAAACCTGCGGTGCGGCAAACGGCCGTCGTCGGATTGACGAAGGTTTACCCGAGCGCCGCCGGTCAAGCTTGCGTCGCCTTGCTAACATCCGCCGAACCGGGCACGGTCAACACCGTCGCGCTCGTCGAAGCGTTCACGACGCGTGCTCCAGCCGCCGCGGCCTTGCGCAACGCACTGGCCTCGGCGAAGTTGCCGGCCGATGTCGCCAAGCTGGCCGTCCGCACGGCTCGTAGTTCCGCAAAGCCGGACCAGGCGCTCGTCGACGCTTTGCTCAAAGCCGGCGGCATCAGCGGCACTGGCTTGCAACTCACGCCCGAGCAGGTGGTGCAACTTGTCGAGGAAGTGAAGGCCAAGGGTGACGCGGCCCGCGGCGAAGCCCTGTTCCATCGAAAGGACCTCAATTGCGTGAAGTGCCACGCCATCGGCGGAGCGGGCGGACGCGTCGGCCCGGACCTCGTGAGCATCGGCGCCAGCGCGCAGCTCGACTACTTGGTCGACTCGCTCGTCCAGCCGAACAAGGCGATCAAGGAAGGTTACCATTCGCTGGTCGTCGTCACCGACGAAGGGCTCACCATCAGCGGCGTGAAAGTTCGCGAAACCGACAAGGACTTGATTCTCCGGAATGCGGAAGATCAAGAGCTCACGGTGCCGCTGAAATCCATTGAGGAACGTTCGCAAGGTTTGTCGCTGATGCCGGCCGGCTTGGTCGACAACCTCACGCGGGGCGAATTGGTCGACCTCGTCAAATTCCTCGGCGAGCTAGGTAAAGTCGGGCCGTATCAACTCAAGCCCGATCGTACGGTGCGCCGCTGGGAAAGTTTTGTCATGACGCAGCAAGGCGTCGAATTGCTCCGTCGCAATCGACTGGGCATCGCGGCCACCAACGACAGTCGGCTCACTTGGGAACCGGTGTTGGCGCGATTTGACGGCGCACTGCGGCTCGACGCGCTCGGCGTGCTCGGCTCGGTGAAGAACAAGTTCATGAAGGTGCCGCCGTTTACGCTGGTGCGATTTCAGATCGACGTGCAACAGCCCGGCCCGGTGGACCTAGTGTTCGACAGCGCCCAGGACTTGCAGATTTGGATCGACGGCAAACCGCTCGAGCCGGCCGATCGGCTGCGGATCGAACCCTCGGCCGGTCGCCACACGGTGACGGTAGCCGTCGATCGCGAGGTTCGAAACGACCGACTTTCCTGCCGGCTGGAAGACATGCCCGGCTCCAAGGCCCAGGCCGTGCCGGTGACGGTAAAGTAAGGCGAACCACCGCTCGCCGACATGCGTCAATCTCTCAAAGTTTTACGCCGCCGAGGCTTTCCCGCCCGGCAGTCGGGGCCGCTCCCCAAAACGGCCTCGCAAAGGTAAAATGAGGAATTCCGCCGGGCGACAGGCCGCGTACCTATCAGGCGCGGCTCGCACCGACGGGCCTTTTAGAGAGTCGGAGCATGGTCAGCAGCACGCCGCGAACGATGTTCGCCAAGATCTGGGATGAGCACGTCGTCCACGAAGAGCAGGGCAAGGCGACGATTCTCTATATCGATCGCCACCTCGTCCACGAAGTCACCAGCCCTCAGGCCTTCGAAGGCCTGCGCTTGGCCGGCCGCAAGGTGCGCCGCCCGCAACTGACGACGGCCGTACCCGACCACAACGTGCCGACTTCGAGCCGGGCGCTGCCGATCGCCGACCCGATCTCGAAGCAGCAGATCGACACGCTCCGCAACAACTGCCGAGAGTTCGGCGTCAAGCTCTACGACTTGAACGACCCCAAGCAGGGGATCGTCCACGTGATCGGCCCGGAGCTCGGCCTGACGCAGCCCGGCATGACGATCGTCTGTGGCGATAGCCACACGGCCACGCATGGCGCGTTCGGCGCGTTGGCGTTCGGCATCGGCACGAGCGAAGTCGAACATGTGCTCGCTACGCAAACGCTGCTGCAATACAAGCCGAAGACGTTTGAAATCCGGGTCGAAGGGAAACTTTCGCCGGGCGTCACCGCCAAAGACTTGATCCTGTACGTCATCGGCCAAATCACGACCGACGGCGGCACCGGCTACGTAATCGAATACGCAGGCGAGGCGATTCGCAACTTGTCGATCGAAGAGCGGATGACCGTCTGCAATATGTCGATCGAAGCCGGCGCGCGGGCCGGCATGATCGCGCCCGACGAAAAAACGTTCGCCTACATCAAAGGTCGCGAGTTCGCGCCGCAAGGAGCCGCGTACGATGCGGCCGTCGCGCGTTGGAAGAATCTCACGACCGATCCGGGCGCGAAGTTCGATCGTTCCGTCGTGTACCAAGCCAAGGACATCGCTCCGCAAATCACCTGGGGAACGAACCCGGGCCAAGTCGCCCCGGTCACGGCCACGGTGCCGGACCCGGCGTCGATGAAAGACGACACCGAGCGTAAGACGGCCGCCGCCGCGCTGGAGTACATGGGCCTCAAGGCCGGCACACCGCTCACGCAGGTGAAGCTCGATCGCGTGTTCATCGGCAGCTGCACCAACAGCCGCATCGAAGACCTGCGGGCCGCGGCCGCCGCCGCGAAGGGGCACAAGGTTGCGAGCCACGTCGGCGCGATGGTGGTGCCGGGGTCGGGCCAAGTGAAGATTCAGGCCGAACTTGAAGGGCTCGACAAAATCTTCAAAGAAGCGGGCTTCGATTGGCGCGAGGCCGGTTGCAGCATGTGCCTGGCGATGAACCCCGACAAACTCGAACCGGGCGAGCGCTGTGCCTCGACCTCGAACCGCAACTTCGAAGGCCGCCAAGGTAAGGGCGGCCGCACGCACTTGGTGTCGCCGGCCATGGCCGTTGCCGCCGCGTGTGCGGGACATTTCGTCGACATCCGCGAGTGGGATTACAAGGCGTAGTCGCAGAGCGATTCGGCCGCAGGTATGCACCTGCGGCTATTGAACTCTCCGCGTGATTGCTGCCCAGCCCTGAACCTCGAACCCTGAACCCTGAACCACTTCGATGAAAGCTTTCACCACGCTCACCGGTCTCGTCGCTCCGATGGATCGGGCCAACGTCGATACCGATCAAATCATCCCGAAGCAATTCCTCAAACGGATCGAGCGGACCGGCTTCGGGGAGTTTTTGTTTTGGGATTGGCGCCGCACGGCCGACGGCCAGGAAGACCCGAACTTCGAATTGAATAAGCCGGAGTTTAAGGGTGCGACCATTCTGCTGGCCCGACGCAATTTCGGCTGCGGCTCCTCACGCGAGCACGCCCCGTGGGCTTTGGAGGACTACGGCTTCCGCTCGGTCATCGCCCCCAGCTTTGCGGATATTTTTTACAACAACTGCTTCAAAAACGGCATGTTGCCGATTCGCCTAAGCGAAGAGCAAGTCGACGATTTGTTCGCTCGCGCCGCCAAGCATCCTGGCTACAAGCTGACGGTCGATCTGAACACGCAAACCGTTCGCGACGACCACGGCCTGGAGCTTTCGTTCGACGTCGATCCGTTCCGTCGCCACTGCTTGCTCAACGGCCTGGACGACATCGGACTGACGCTTGAGCACGCCGACAAGATCACGGCCTACGAGACTTCGCACGGCGTCGGCGCGTAGTCGCCGTTCGCAAGCCGGCCGTTGCCCTGCTTGCGCAATTTGAATGTTGCTTGCCGAGCCCCTTCCCATCGGCAACAATACTCCGCGCGTC
>JAFLCO010000061.1 GCA_017303535.1 Planctomycetota bacterium | reverse complement strand
ACGCCCTCAATGCGGCGAAAATCGATGACGACTAAGACGCCGCCGGGCTTCATCGCCTTGGCCAGCGACTTCATCGTCGCAAACGGAAATTCGAAATGGTGATACGTGTCGCAGATGAAGGCGACGTCAATCGACTCCGGCGGCAATTCGACCGAATCGGCCGAGCATAGTAGCGCGTCGATATTAAGGCGACCTTGGGCACGGGCCTTCTCGCGAATGTGATCGACGAACTTCTGCGAGATATCGACGGCAATCACGCGTCCCTTAGTACCGACGGCTTCGGCAAACAAGTCGGTAAACAGGCCGGTGCCCGCGCCGACGTCGGCAACTGTCTGTCCCGGCTTGAGCTCACACGCCCCAACGATTTCTTTGCGAAGCGCGAAAACTTCGCGACTTTCGGTTTCAAACTTCCCGACAAACTCCGTTACGTCGGGATCTCGAAATGCGTCGTTGATCCCCGGGCGTACGCTTTGCTGCTGAGCGGTGACCGGCGTCGCGACCCACATCACGACGCAAAACACGCCCGAGAGAAAAGATCGGAGCCACGTTGCCGCATTTTCAGATCGGCTGTCGTGCAATGTCGTAACCTTTGATCGGCAAGTGCTATTAGGCGTCAGCGGAAATTCGTTGCGCCCGACATGCCGTCGGATCCACGGTCCGCGCGGCAAGCCGGGGCAACATCGTCCAAGGTCTATTCTTTTGCTTTCGCAAACCCTGCCTCGACCAATTCATCATAACCTTGCGGGAGCGGACGCAGGTCGCGACCCGTTCGTCGCAGCAATTGGGCGGCCGACTGGCAGCGTGCCCCGGCGGCACAGTGCAAATAAACGATCTTGCCGGGCGGCGCAACCGCCTCGAAGTTCTGCATTTTGACGCCTGCTTCAATACGAGACAGCGGCAGAAGCCGCGCATCACGCAGATGGCCGTCGTTCCACTCGTCGACTTCGCGAACGTCGAGCAGCACGGCCTTACCCGACGACAAATCTTGCTTGACCACGTTCAGATCGGCGGCGGCGGCAGCTTCGACCATGCCTGCAGCCAAGAGTAACCCCAGGAATGATCCCAGTACGCGAAGCACAAATACCGGCTTCATAGCAATCCCTTTCTTATGACGACGGAGTACGAACGAAAACGGCAACGAATGACTAAGTGAACCCTCGGAGCATGGCGCCCCAATAGAGGCGAGGCAGCGCATAGGCCTTCAGCAGATACATACTGAGCCGCTCTTTGGACTGATCGAACGGGAACGTCTCGCGAGGTTTTCCTTCATAGTCGAATTCGGCCAAGACGAGCCGGCCGTAGCCTGTTACGACCGGGCAGGAGGTGTAGCCATCGTATTTCGCCGTAAGCGGTTTACCCTCGACGGCCGCCAGGAGATTGTCGACCACGACGGGCGCCTGCTTGCGAATGGCCGCGCCGGTTTTCGACGTCGGCAAGCCGCTGCAATCGCCGATGCCGAAGACGTTCGCGAAACGCGGATGCCGAAGCGTGAACTTGTCGACTTCCACCCAGCCGGCCTCGTTGGCCAACGTGCTCCGCTTGATGACGTCGGGTGCGCTCATCGGCGGCGTCACGTGCAGTAGGTCGTACGGAACGACAACCTGCTCCTTGGTGTCGAGATGCTCGAACACCGCTTCCTTCACCGCGCCGCGTACCTCGATCAAGTTGAGCTTGAACCGCGCGTCGATGTGCTTGCGAGCGGCGACCTCTTCCAAAGTTTTCCGGTACTTCTCGACGGCGAAGAGCGCCCCTTGAGCCGACGCGAACACGACGTCGGATTTGTCCCGCACGCCCGACTCGCGGAAGTGATCTTCGGCCAAATACATGATCTTTTGCGGAGCGCCGCCGCACTTTACGGCCGTGTTCGGCATGGTGAACAGAGCCGTGCCGCCGCGGAAGTTGCGAATGCATTCCCAGGTATAGTCGACGTAGCGATAAGCATAGTTGCTGCAAACGCCGTCGCGTCCCAAGCTCTCTTCCAAGCCTGTGATCTTTCCCCAATCGATTTGTATGCCTAAGGCGACGACGAGATAGTCGTACCGAATCACCATGCCCGAGGCAGTCACCACGCAATTCTCAACCGGACAAAATGCCGCCACGCGTTCGCGAATCCAATCGGTTTCGCGCGGAATAAACGCCGCTTCATCCCGTTCACTTTGTTCCTTGGGAAAAACGCCGGCCCCCACCAACGTCCATAACGGTTGGTAGTAATGCTTCTCCGAAGGCTCGACGATGGCCATCGTTAGGCCTTTATTCCGCCGCCGTAGCCGCGCAGCCACGGTGATGCCCGCCGTCCCGCCGCCGACGAGGAGGACTTGATAGTGTTTTTCGCTCGGAGCGTTCATCACGTTACTCTCATCAAGGAAGACGACCGACTTGAATCTGACGGGACCTAGTGGAGTGATACATAGGCATAGCCGTCTTGCTGTTTATTGACGTTGACGGTCATGGCCGACGCGGCGACTTTGAATTCCGGCGCCACGTCGGCGAGTGAATACTTGTTACGAGCCAGCGATTGCCCACAGACGAAGACTTCGACCCCGTGTTTCTTGAGATCGCGGACCAGCGCCAGATTGGGATTCGAGGCGGCACCCGTCGTCGTGGCATAGCCGGAGTCATTGAGGGCCGCTTTCGTTGCGCCGCCGTGAACGACGAGCGCCAGTCGAACATCCGAGGCCGAGTTGCCGGCTTGGGCATTGAGGTTTAGATAGCGAGCCACGCTTTCCAGCCCCTTCAGCACCTCCCCCGGCTTCGATTCCGACGTAATGTCGAACACGATTCGGGCGCCCTTACGCGGCGGTTCGGCGACGTCGGGTTGAACGGCAACCGCCCCGAACTTCTTAATCAGCGGATTCACAAACTCCGGCTCCGCCGCAACGGCGCCATCGGCGAAACTCACGACGAACACGACGAAAAATAGCCCCGGCAGATTACGCATGGCGAATTCCTAGAATACGAGGTTACGAGCAATGACGAACGCCGCGACGAGCACGATTGCGATCGCAAAGACACGTTGCAGCCGCGAGCCGCCGAGACGCGCCGCGAGGCGACTTCCAATGACCAAGCCGATTAAGCTCCCCAGGGAGAATTGCCGGACGACCGACCAGGGAATGGTTCGTTCGGATACGACCAACGAAGTGACGCCGGAGAAACTAACCAGCGTAATCACGAGCAACGAAGTGCCGACGGCCCGCTGAATTCCCATGCCGCTGAACAGCACCAAGGCCGGGACAATAATGAAGCCGCCGCCGACGCCGAACAGACCGGTCAACACTCCGGAAATCATGCCGATGCTTAACAACAACAAAGCGCAGCGGGACGTGAGACGCAAAACACCTTGCGGATCGCGGCGACAGGTCGGACCGGACTCGCCGTCGGCCGGAGCCGGCAGGCGTTCCGCGGAACTTGCGGCGGTGCCCCACATGCGTAGGGCGACGATCAGCATCACTCCGGCGAACAACGAGAGCAACAAACCTTCCGACAAGTACGTCGCGAGCCTTGCGCCCAGCGGCGCGGTCAGCATCCCGGCGAGCGCAAAAAGCAATCCGGTGCGAAACTCCACGGCACCGAGCCTCGCCCGCTGGACGCAACCTACCAGCGCCGTCGCACCCACGGTCGCCAGCGATACGCCGATCGCTTCCCTCGCATCGATTCCGATCACGTAAACCAGCAGCGGCACGGCGAAGATCGCTCCGCCGCCGCCCGTCAACCCGAGTGACAGGCCGACGACGGCGCCGCAAAGGCTCGTAATGAGGTTCATGGTTCGACGCCATAGACACGATTCCGATTGAATTGCTACTTGCCGCAGTTGCCGCCGACTGTGCACGACGAACCGGTCGCCGACCAAGCTCCGTAACCGCCGACGAGGTCGATCATATTGCTGCGTCCCGCTTGCTCGAGCAGGCTGCAAGCGATCGCCGAGCGATATCCTCCGGCACAATGGACGACGACGGGGCGATCCGCCGGCACTTCCGCAAGGCGCTGCCGTAGGTGATTCACGGGAATATGCAAACTGCAGTCGATCTTGCCGGCCGCGCGTTCTTTCTCGGTACGTACGTCGAGCACGAGCGGAGGCTCCGTCGAAGCAAGCTGTTCGGCCAAGGTTGCCGCAGTGATGCGTTCCGTCCGAGCAATAAGATCCGGCCGCTTGTCGAGCGCCGCCAATCCGCCGTGGAGATAGCCGGCCGTAAGGTCCAGGCCGATACGCCCTAATCGCATCGCGGCCTCCTCTTCGTGCCCGGGCTCTGCGATAATGACGACCGGCCGTGACCGATCGAGCATCGTGCCGGCCCAAGTGGCATATTTGCCCGCCAAGCCGATGTTTAGAGAGTTGCGAAGGTGAGCGCCTTCATAGTCGGCCGCCTCGCGCACGTCGACGACTTGCGCTCCCTGTGATTGCAGAGCGACGACCTCATCGACCGTAAGCGGCCTGAGTTCTCGCGACAGGTGTTCTTCCAGCGTGCCGCGCTCCTTGCGATTAAGCATGGCGTCGTAAGCGAAGTAGTCCGGAGCTTCGGGCTGATCCGAAGTCACGAGGCGAATGAACTCCTCTTTCGACATCGGCGCCAACGCGTAGTTGTACTTTCGCTGCGTACCGATGGTGGAAACGGTGTCTTTGCTCAAATTCTTGCCGCACATCGAACCGGCCCCGTGAGCGGGATAGACGAGCGTTTCGTCCGGCAGTTTCATGAGCTTCCCGTGCAGCGAATCGTAGAGTTCGCCGGCCAATTCTTCGGCTGTTACGCCGATCGACGCCATCAGGTCCGGGCGACCGACGTCATCGATGAAAAGCGTGTCACCGGTCAATACGGCCTGCGGCTTTGCGGCATCTTTAGCGAGGTCATAAACGAGAATGGAAATACCCTCGGGCGTGTGGCCGGGAGTTTCCAAGACCTCCAAGCGAACGTCGCCGAATTCGACCTTGGTGCCGTCGTGAGCGGCAGCGAACTGGTACTCGGCTTCCGCGCGAGCACCCAAGTAGATCTGAGCGCCTGTGCGATCGCGTAGCTCGATGTGGCCGGCCAGGAAGTCGGCATGAAAGTGCGTGAGGAACACGTACTTGATTTGATAGCCGCTCGTGGCGGCGTCGCGAATATACTGGTCAACGTCCCGTTGCGGGTCGACGATCGCCGCGATCTTTGTACGATCATCCGCGATGAGGTAGGACGCGTGTGCCAAACAGCCGAGGTAGTACTGTTGCAGTTTCATGGAAGCACCAAAGTCACGAGGGCGGTGATCGAAGTTGTCGGCGATGCCGTGCTTGAACTGGCCTAACTCACGCGGCAGGCCTGAGCGCTCGACGACTTACCTGAATCGCAGGCCTTAACTTGGTTCCACGGCATTCGGGTCAAGCAAATCGCCATGCCGCAAGTGTCGGTAACGCCGGCGAAGACCAATCCGGCCCCGACGAAGGCCGAGAGGCCCACGAAGTACGGGTGAACCGTGAGCGCGAGGATTGAGCCGACGAAAACGAGTGATCCCGCGGCGATGCGAACTTGCCGCTCCAGCGAAATTGTTTTCTTTCCGCGCACGACGGCCACGCCTGCGGCCTCACAAGCGAGCGTGCCCCCTTCGACGTTGACGACGTTCGACCAGCCCGCGGCCAGGAGCTTTTCGCAGGCTTGCTTGCCGCGCCCCCCCTTTTGACAAATCACATACAGCGGAATCTCGCTTCCCGCTTTGGTTTCGCCGCTCAGCGTCTGCGGATCGAGCCGATCCAGCGGTACGTTGCGGGCTCCGGTGACGTGCAACTCGCGAAACTCAGCCGGAGTGCGTACGTCGATTAGGTCGAACGTGCGCCCGCTTTCGACGACACCCTTCAACTCGACCGGTGAAATAACCGTAGCCATGAGAATCTCCCCACCATAAAGATTGATATGTCGCGACACAGCGACATGTACTCGATGAAAAAAGGCTTTGCTTCTAGACCTTGCCGCCAAACCGACCTTCCACGCAGTTCATGATGTCCGCCAAATGCGGCTCCGCGATCGCATAATACGCAAATCGACCGTCTTTCTCGCAGCTCAGAAACCCGCAACGCTGCATCAGCCGGAGATGTTCCGAAGCCATGTGGCTGGGGATTTCGCAGGCTTCCGCCAATTCGCCGACCGTATAGCGACCGCCCAACAACATTTGCACCATTCGCAAACGATGCGGATGCGCCAAGGTACGCAAGCACTCGGCCGCCTGCTCCAGCGACTCCAGCGGAATCAATTTCGACTTCGTGCGATTAGTTGCGGACATGATTCGATCTCCATAGTCAATAATATCGGAATGTTTCGACATGTCAATCAGTTTTCCCACTTCAAATGAGGAAGTTCGTCGACGTGAAAACAACACCGCCAATTTGACGGCATTCCCGCCGAGCCGCATATAATGCAAACACTTACTATCATTCGAGTTGCAGGCATCGACACGGTCGCATAAAAATTATCGGAGCGGGCAAAGCGTCATGTATCCGTGGCTGCGGGGCTAGAACCGCAAGGTTCGGCAGGTAGGGCCCGTCAATCCCACGAGCGACTCAAAAACTTTAGGTAGTTCAAAATGCTCGATCGTCGACAACTGCTCCAAGCCGCGGCCGCAAGCTCCGGTGCCGCGCTCGGTTTAACGCTCTTGCCGCGTAATCTCCAGGCTGCAACTTCCGCAAGTGGAGCACCGAAGCGGATCGTGTTCTTCTTGCAGAACCAAGGCTTCGATCCGGCCACCTGCATCCCCGCCGGCATGAAGCACAGCGGCTCGCTCGCGAAGGCCAAACTTCCCGAACCGATCGCGGCGCTCGAGCCCTACAAAGAACGCCTCCACATCATCAACGGCCTGCACGGCCTGCACACGAGCCCCTCGCACAGCGCCTTCTTCGGCGCACTCGGCGGTTATCGCGGGGGCGACGGCGTCCCTCCCAGCGCATCGACGATCGACTACGAGCTCAGCAAGGTCCTGCCGCAAACGCTGCTGCCGCACCTCTGCATCGGCATGGACTCGATCGAGAACATGACGACCAAGCCGACGATCGCGACGCTCTCCGCCTCCGGCGCTGGGCAGCCGATCTTCATGTATTCCAATCCGAATCATCTCTATCAGTTGCTCTATGGCGGCATCTCCACGGGCGATATTCGCAAGCAACACGAAGCCCGTTCGAGCGTGATGGATCAGATCGAGGTGCTCGCTGCGGCTAAGGGCCAGTCGTTGCCCGGCGACGACGCCCGGCGCTACGGCCAATACGTGCAAGGCTTCCGCGACGTCAACGGCCTCCGCGATCGGCTCAACACCGTCGCCGGTCATTTGCAAAAGTTTGCTCCGAAGGTCGACGAGCGTTTCACTAAGCCGAAGTTCGAAACCGATTGGCACGACGCGTTGCTCGATCTCGGCATTTCCGCGCTGGCCGCGGGCATCACGAACACGCTGACCATCGGTTCCGGCCGCGGTGAAATCTTCGGTGCCTGGAAAGGCCTGGGCGTCGAGCAACAAGGGCACAATCTTGGCCACATGGCCCAGCCCGACAACCCGATTTGGATCAAAATCCGCCAGTACAACAGCCGGATGCTCGTGCGAATCATGGAAGCGCTCGAGCGCGTGCCGGAAGGCAACGGCACGATGATGGACAACACGCTGATCGTCTACACGAGCAACAATGCCGACAAGCAACACACCAACGGCGCCACCTGGCCGGTGATGCTGCTGGGCAACTGCGGCGGCCTCTTCAAAACCGGCTGCTTCACGCAACTCGACGGCAAACGGCCGATCAACGCCCTCTACGCGACGCTGCTCCGCGCCGCCGGCCAGAACGTCGAGCGCTTCAACATGACCGAACAACTGGCCAAGCGTTTCGACGCCGGCAACGGTCCGCTCCGGGAAGTTTTGACATGAGCGGGGGTGCAATAGCCAAAGCGGTTGTCCTTCTCTGGGGCATGGCGTCGGTCGCCCGCGCGGAAACTTACACGCCCGGGCAAAAGATCGAAGGTGATTTCGACGCCGTCGCACGGTCGTTTCTCACCCGACATTGCGTCGAGTGCCATGGCGAAACGGAGCCCGAGGGGAGCCTTTCTCTCAGCGCGCTGGGTCCGATTGACGAAGGCAATGCGGCCGTTTGGAAGAGCATTTGGGCGCAGGTCGCCCTCAAAGAGATGCCGCCGAAAGAGGCCGACCAACCCAACGTCGTCGAGCGTTTGAAATTCGCCGACTGGGTCGTCGCCGAACTCTCTCGCGTGCTGCGCGATAAGGGAGGCTTTCGCTCGCATCTCGATCCCGGCAAAGGCAATTTCGTCGATCACGAACTCTTGTTCAGCCCGCTCCCCGAGGGGATTAAGCTTGCGCCGACGTCGTCCCCCGCGCGGCTTTGGCGCGTCACGCCGCAAGAGCACATCACGCGGCTCAACGAACTCATCAACACCGAGCCGAAGTTCGACCCGGCAAATCCCGGCCTCCGTACGCACGGCGACGCCGTCCCCACGAACCACGGCGGCGAACTGAAGCTTTACTTCGGCGTCGACAACATCCTGCAGTGGCAAGGGGGCACGGTCGCCTACGCCACGGCGGTGAAAAGTGTGCCCGCCGTTCTCGCCACGGCCCGCAATCACGGGCTCAAAAACTATCCGGATCTCTACTCGGTCAACAGCGCCGAAGCGACGCAGATCATGGACGTCGCCGACGACATCATCCGCTACATGGCTTACGGGCCGCTCAGCATCGCCGAGGCGTATCAGATCACCGATGATCCGAAATCGATCGCCGACAAGATGAAAGGCGACCTTCGCGGCTTGCCGACGAGCATCGTCTACAGCCCGAAGATTCTGCGGCCACTGACGCCGGTGTACGACCTGATGAAAGCCCCGGGCACGACCGACGAGCGCCTCCGCGCAGCGATCGACTATCTCTTCGAAGCGTTAACCTTCCGACCGCCGACCGCCGCCGAATCGGACCAATATTTAAAGGTCGTCAAACAATCGATCGCGAAACTCGGCAAAGAAGAAGGCGCTGTCCTCGGTCTGTCGTCGATCTTCCTCGATCGGGACGCGCTCTTCCGCTCCGAACTCGTCGAAAACGGCAAGCCCGACGAGCACGGCCGGGTGATGCTCCAAGACTGGGAACTCGGTCTTGCCGTCAATCACGCGCTGCGTTATCTCAAGCCCGACGAGGCGTTACGGACGGCGATCATCGAAGGGCGGATGCGAACCCGCGACGACGTCCGCCGCGAAGTCGAGCGGATGCTGGCCGACGACTCAATTCGCAAGCCGCGCGTCTTGCAGTTCTTTCGCGATTATTTCGACTACGATCTCGGCGGCTACATTTGCAAAGATGGGTCCGCGCTGAATGCGACCGGCGTCGTAAATCGGGGCGACGCACACTACAACGCGATGTTCGCGGCGACGGCGAGTACCGATCGCCTCGTCGAACTGATTTTGGAAGAGGACCGCGACGTGCTTAAGGAACTGCTGACGACGAATCGCGTCGTCGCCGCTCCGGCCGACAAGCTCTACTTCGGCGAGCAGCGGAGCAAGGCGGAAGCCAAAGCCGCGGCGGCGCTAGCGAACGCGGCCACGGAGAAGAGTACCGGCGAGAAGAACGGGGCGGCGAAGAAAAAGGACAAGCGGGAAGCCGAGAACTTCAACGTCATTCTGGCGGATCTTTCAGGCCCGGCCACGTCGGTCCGCGTCAGCCGCCGCAGCTTCGGCACCGGTTCGATGCGGCCCGAACGCGTGTTGGCGACGGTTCCCGAAGGCCAACGCCTCGGCATCCTCACGCACCCGAGTTGGCTCGTTTCGCACTCCGACGCGATGGACAATCACGCCATTCGCCGCGGCAAATGGATTCGCGAACACCTGCTCGGCGGCGGCATTCCCGACGTGCCGATCACCGTCGATGCCATGCTGCCGGATGAGCCCGACCATACGCTCCGCGAGCGGATGCGCGTCACGCGTGAAACTTACTGTTGGACCTGCCACAAGAAGATGGATCCGCTCGGGTTGCCGTTCGAAATGTTCAATCACGCAGGCCTGTTTCGCCGCACCGAACTCGAAAAGCCGGTCGACACGACGGGCGAAATCATCGATTCGGGCGATCCGTCGCTCGACGGCAAAGTTACCGACGCGCTCGACCTCATCCGCAAGCTTGCGGAGTGCCCACGGTCAGAGCAGGTCTTCGTCCGCCACGCCTTCCGCTTCTGGATGGGCCGCAACGAAACCCTGAACGACGGCCCCGTGCTCCAAGACGCGTATCGCGCGTACAAGGAAAACGGCGGCAGCATGAAGGCTATGCTAACGTCGCTGCTGACTTCGGATGCGTTTCTTTACCGCACGCGAGGCGGGCAAGCTTCCGCTGAGTAACGTCTACGCGATGATCTCCTTCACCACGTTCCCGGCCACGTCGGTCAGTCGGAAGTCTCGCCCATTCAGGCGGAATGTGAGCTTCAAGTGATCCAGGCCGAGCAGCGCCAAGATCGTCGCGTGCAGGTCATTGACGCTCACACGATTGACGGCGGCCTTGAAACCAATCTCGTCGGTTTCGCCGTAATGTGTGCCGCCTTTCACGCCGCCGCCGGCGAACCAAGCCGTGAAGGCGTGCGGGTTGTGGTCGCGCCCCGGCTTTGCGGATTTCTGGGCGATCGGCAGCCGACCAAACTCGCCGCAGCAGACGACGAGCGTCGATTCCAACAGTCCGCGATTCTTCAGGTCGGTCAATAGCGCCGCGATCGGCTGGTCGGTCTCGTTCGCGAACCCGCGATGGTTCCCTTCGATGTCGTTGTGCCCGTCCCAGCTAAGTTGATTCTCCATCCCGCCGCTATAGACCTGGACGAATCGCACGCCGCGCTCGACCAAACGTCGGGCCGTCAGCGCTTGCTTGGCAAAATGCGAACAGCGTTTTTCGTCGAGTCCGTACAGTTTGCGAGTTTCGGCCGATTCGCTTTCCAGGTCGAACGCTTCCGGCGCGGCAGTCTGCATTCGGTACGCCAGTTCGAAGCTCTCGATGCGGGCCGCTAACTCTTGTTCGCCGGGATGGGCCGCTTGATGCTTGGCGTTTAGCTTGGCCAGCAGATCAAGCTGCCGCCGCTGATCGGCGTCGCTCATCGTCTGCGAGCGGTTCATGTTGTCGATCGGAGCCCCTTGGGCGTTGAGCGCGGTGCCTTGATACACGCCCGGCAGGAATCCGGCGCTCCAGTTGGAGGCGTAACCCTTCGGCAAGCCGCGGCCGAGCGTGTCGTACATCACCACGAACGCCGGCAGGTTCTTGCTCTCGCTCCCCAGGCCGTACGTCGTCCAACTTCCGATGCACGGAAAGCCCATGCGGCTCATGCCCGTGTTGATCTGAAAAAGCGCCGGCGAGTGATTATTCGTTTGCGTGTAGCAGGAATGGATGAACGCCATATCATCGACGTGGGCCGACAAGTTCGGAAACAGGTCCGAGGCCCACGCCCCGCTTTCGCCGTGTTGCTTGAACGTAAACGGCGACTTCATGAGCCCGCCGACGGCATTGGCGAAGAACCCGGTGTTCTTGTCGTAGCCTTCGAGTTCCTTGCCGTCGCGCTTGGCTAACTCCGGCTTATAGTCCCAGGTGTCGACGTGGCTTTGCCCGCCGTTCATGAAGAGCCAGATCACGCTCTTCGCTTTCGCTGCGAAGTGCGGCGGCTGCGGCGCGAGCGGATTCAAACTGCGCGAGCCCGCCGTCGCCGCGGCGGCCGCGGAAGGCGCGAGCAAACCGTCGCCGGCCAGCAGATCGGCCAAGGCCAACATGCCGATCCCCTGCCCCGCGCGCGCGAGAAACGTGCGGCGATCGGCGACATGCGAATATCGATCGTTCATCCTCGGCCTCGCTTCACGCGACGGATCAGTTGACGTAAATGAACTCGTTCAAGCTGAAGAGCACCTGGCAGAAGTCGGTCCAGGCCGTAAGGTCGGCGTCGTCGCCGCGGCCTTCGCTGCGATAGGCGCCGGCTTGCGCGCGGAGGAACGCCCCGGCATCGGCCGCTTCTTCGGCGGTCGGAGCACGTCCGACGGCCGTTAAGTACCCGCGCTCGATGCTCGGCCCGAGGTCGCCCGGTGATTGCGGCAGCAATTTGCGAGCAAACGTCGTTGCATGGCCGCGAAGAGTTTCGTTATTGAGCAACATCAAGGCCTGGGGAGCGACGGTCGTTTGCGGCCGCACCGCTAAATCTTGCAGCGTGTCCGGTCCGTCAAAGAGCGTCATCATCGGCGGCAGCTTGCTCCGCTTGATGAAGAAATAGATGCTGCGCCGGGCGTGGTTTTGGTCCATGCTGCCGGGTCCGAACATCGTCTCGTCCAGCGCTCCGCTCACGGCCAAGATCGCGTCGCGAACGATTTCCCCTTCGAGCCGGCGGAGTTCGCGATGCCAACAAAGGCGATTGTCGGGATCGGCCTTCGTTCGCGCAGCGTCAGTCGCCGTGGTCTGCCGATAGACGGCGCTTTGCATGATCAGCTTGTGAATCGGCTTCAATCGCCACTGGTTGCGGATTAATTCGCGGGCGAGATAATCCAGCAATTCAGGATGCGACGGCGGCGCGGCTTGCAAACCGAAATCACTCGGCGTGGCGACGAGCCCTTGCCCCATGTGGTAGTACCACAGACGATTGACGATAACGCGCGCGAGCAGGTGCCCGGCGCCGGCTTCCACGTCGCAGAGCCATTCCGCGAGGTTGCGGCGATCGAACGACGTTTTCGCGTCCGTAGGCGCCGGCTTGCGCCAACGGGTGTCGTCGCTCGCGCGGCAAAGCACCTGCACGAAACCGGGCTTAGCCTCTTCGACCTTTTGATTCGGATCACCGCGGCGCACGACGAACGTCTTGTCATAGAAATCCGGTCCTTGCGTGTGCAACCGCACGGCCGGCAGCCCTTCGCCGGAAATGAGCGCCTTGACGACCTTCGGCTGCGGCCGCTTGGCGTCGTACGCCGCAAGTTCGGCGCTCCGTTTTTTCCAGCCGTCGTCTTGGGTTCGATACCAAGCGAGGATCGCGTCGCTCTCGGCCGGCGAAAGTTTGCGAGCCGGATCTTTTTGCACGGCCCGCAGCACGGCGAGCGCGGCTTCGGAAACGCTCGGCGCTTCCGGGCTCGGCGTCTTACCCGAGGCCAAGGCGATTCGAAACCGGCCCATCCCTTGATGATTGCCGGCGAATTCCAGCGCGATCGTGAGCTTAGCTCCGCCTTCGAAATCGAGCGGCTTCTCAAGCTCGAACACCGCCCGTTGATCTTGTCCAGCCGCATTTGCCTCGACGACCCATGACGCGGGATTCTTCGTTTCGACCGCCTCCGTCACTCGGCGCACGATCTTCAGGTCTTTCGCTTCGCCTTTCCCCTGCTTCGGCGCGGCAGAAATCTTCACTTTGGAAATTCGAAAACCGCCGTCGGCCGCCATGCCGGGCCCGCCGTGAGGCAGCGATTCGTCGCGCAAAGCCTCGATGCGCACGGCCTGAACGTCGCGAAGGTCGGTCTCCGCCGAAACGGTGTGCGTCAACGCGAAGAACTGTGTCCCGCGCGCTTGCACCGTACCGTCAGTTTGAATGTCGAAAGTCACGACACTGGGCGCAGCGACTTTCGTCGGCTTGATGACGACCCAATCGGCGGCGACGGCGGACTTCGGCGATTCTCGCAACCACCGCTCCATCGCCGGCCGCACGACCTTTTGCTCATGGTCGGCGACGGCGGCGGCGAGCTTCGCACGCCGCGGCTCAAACTCGGCCAGGGCCTTGCGATAGCCCGCCGGATCGAGATTGACGTCGTAGTCGCTCCGCACCGTTTTGGTGAACGTCGACACGATGCGGAAGTAGTCGGCCTGCGTGACCGGATCGTACTTGTGATCGTGGCAACGAGCGCAACCGATCGTCAGCCCGAGTATCGTCGTGCCGATCGTGCGGCCGATGTCGTCGAGTTCGTCGTACCGTTCCTTTTCGGCCTGATTCGCGGTGATCTGCGTCGCATGCACGCCCGCCGCGAGAAACCCGGTGGCCATCAAAGCCTGCGGGTTCTCCGGCTCGTACTCGTCGCCGGCGATCTGCCACTTCACAAACTTGTCGTACGGCAGATCGTCATTCAGCGCCCGAATGACGAAATCGCGGTAGTGGTAAGCGTTCGGTCGGTCGTAGTCCTGCTCGAAGCCGTGGCTTTCGGCATAGCGGGCCAAGTCGAGCCAGTGTCGTCCCCAACGTTCGCCGTAGTGCGGGCTCGCCAGCAAGCGATCGAGCAACTTGTCGTAAGCGTCAGGCGACGGATCGTTCAGTACCGCGTCGAACTCTTCCGCCTTCGGCGGTAGGCCGACGATGTCGAAGTAAGCTCGTCGCACAAGCGTCCGCAGATCGGCCGAAGGATTGGCGTGCAACTTCGCCGCTTCGAGCTTTGCCTGAACAAAACGATCGACGGGCGTGCGGCACCAGGCGTCGTTTGTCACGCTTGGCGGCTGTGGACTCGCCAGCGGCGCGAAGGCCCAATGCTTCTTACCGGCCGCGACATCGATCACGCGTTCATGTTTGTTCGGCTTCGATTCGCCGCGCGGGTCGGGCGCGCCGAGGCGGACCCATTCGACGAGCACCGCGATCTCGTCGTCGCTCATCTTGCCTTTCGGCGGCATGTGAACGTACTCGTCTTTGAGATACTTCACGGCGCGGACCAGCAGGCTTTCGTCCGGCTTGCCCGGCACGATTGCCGCGCCGCTATCGCCCCCCTTTTGCCAACCGGGGCGGCTATCGAGCAGTAGGCCGCCTTGCAGAATTTTGGACTCCTGCGAATGGCATTCGTAGCATTTGGCCACCAGCAACGGGCGGACCTTTTGCTCGAAGAAAGCGGCGTGCTCAGGACTCAGCTTGGCAACATCGGCCGATGGCGCGGCGGCTCGGGCAGAATCGCAAGCGATCGCCGACACGGCCAGAGCGGCGACGACCGCCGAAAGAATCGTTCGCGGCATCTCGATTCCCTATCTGTTTAGGCGAGCAATTCTTTGACGACCCGACCGTGAACATCGGTCAACCTGAAGTCACGGCCGGCGTAGCGATAGGTCAGCTTCGTGTGGTCGAAGCCGAGCGTGTGCAACATCGTGGCGTGCAAGTCGTGCACGTGCATCCGATTTTCGACGGCTTGGAAGCCGAGTTCGTCGGTCGCGCCGTGAACATATCCGCCCTTTACGCCGCCGCCGGCCATCCACACGGTGAACCCGTAATGGTTATGGTCGCGGCCGTTGATCTTGCCGGCGTTCGATCCGGCTTGCGGCAGTTCGACGGTCGGCGTCCGCCCGAACTCGCCGCCGAAGATTACGAGCGTTTCATCAAGCAGCCCGCTTTGTTTCAGATCGGTGAGCAGCGCGGCGATGGCCTGATCGCATTCGCCGGCCAAGCGGCGGTGCCCCTTTTCCAAGTCGTCGTGGTTGTCCCAAGGCTGCCCGGCGCCGTGCCATACTTGGACGTAGCGGACGCCTCGTTCCACCAGCCGGCGGGCGATGAGAATCTGCCGAGCCTGCGTGCCGGGGCCGTACGCATCGAGCACGTGTTGCGGCTCGCGCGAAATATCGAACGCGTCGCTCGCTTCGATCTGCATCCGCGCCGCAAGCTGGAACGAATGGATGCGGGCCTCCATCGCCGGATCGGGCCCATGCGCTGCGAGGTGGTCCTTGTTGAGTTCGTCGAGCAGGGCAAGCTGCTTGGCCTGCTGCTCGGGCGACACGGCCGAGTTCTGAATGTTTTCGATCAGCTTGTCGATCGTCGTGTGCTTACTGTCGATGTAGGTGCCCTGATAAACGCCGGGCAAAAATGCCGAACGCCAATTCTCGGCCCCTTTCACCGGATAACCGCCGGGGCACATGACGATGAAGCCCGGCAGATTTTGGTTTTCGGTACCGAGCCCATAGGTGAGCCAACTGCCGACGCTCGGCCGCGTGAGCGGGAACGTGCCGCAATTCATCAGCATGAGCGACGGCTCGTGGTTCGGTACGTCCGCGTACATCGAGCGAATGATGCACATGTCGTCGGCGTGCGCCGCGGTCTTGGCGAAGAGTTCGCTGATCTCAAGCCCGCTCTGGCCGTACTTCTGAAACTTAAACGGCGACGCGAAAGCCGCCCCCGTTTTTCGCTCCGTCGGCAAATTGTTCGGCACCGGTTTGCCGGCGTATTTTTCGAGCGCGACCTTGCGATCGAACGTATCGACGTGCGACGGTCCGCCGTTGGCGAACAGGTGGATGACGTGCTTGGCCTTGCCCGGGAAATGCGGTGCGCGGGGAAGCATCGGGTTGCCGTAGCTGCCCGCCGCCTGTGCGCCGGCTGGTGGCGAAGCAGCGGGCGTGGCGGCGGCGAGCATCTTCTCGTCGCCCAAAATTCCGGCGAGCCCGAGCATGCCCAGGCCGGTGCCGGTGCGCGCGAGCATATCGCGGCGGGAGACGGGCGATTGCGACCAGTGCGAATATTGCGAAGTCATAGGCTTAATCAACGAACATGAACTCGTTGCTCATCAACAACACTTGCGCGGCCAGTTCCCAAGCGTTCATCGTCGGCGCGGCCGGGCCGTGGAAATCTTTCTCGTAATTCCAAGCCGCATTCGCGCCCCCTTCGACGAGCTTGAACTCCGGCGTCCATACAAAACTGTCGTGGTTGCCGGTCTTACCCGGTTCGACGACGAGATCGATCACGTCGCCGCGGCGGACTTCGATCGTGGCGACCGTGGTCGGCTTGCTGCCGTTGTGGGCCGTCCACTCGCCGAGCTTGCCGAGCCGCGACGACACGGCGTGGGCCGTGATGCCGTCGCCCTCTTTATTCTCGTGCTTCAGCGAACCGCCGAGCGACACGATGCCGTCTTGCGGCGCGGTCCAGCGAATGCCCGTGGTTTGCGAAGCCGAACGGCCGGCGTGGCCCGAATTGTTCCGCAGTATCGCATGACCGACGTTCGGATCAGGAAACTTCGCCGAAGTCTGCCAGTATTTGCCGGTCCAATGTTTGAAGTGGGTGAACGACTTCACCTTCCCGGCCGCGGCGTCGTAGTCGACCAGCCCATATTGCCACGTGGGGACGGCCGGCTTCAACGCACTCGTCTCACTGACGAAGCGGGCCAGCCGTTCGGCTTCGGCGGAGCTTGCGTCGCGGCCATAGATGAGTCGATACAAAGCTTGCGAACGCGCAACCGGATCAGAAATCTCCGCGACATCCTTACGGGCTGCGATCGTCTTGGCCTGCTCTTGCACGAAAGGCGAGTTCATCGCAAACAGCGCCTGCTGCGGCACCGTCGTTCGCGGGCGCTCGTCGATCGTGACGTCGGGATTCGCGAAGTCGAACACGCCGAAAATGCCGGGTAGGTCCTGGCGGTCGATGTAGCCGTACACCGTGCGGCGGCCCGTGAACGGCGTTTTCCAGATATCGACCGGACGACCGAACTGCGTCTTGTCGAGTTTGCCGGCCACCGTCAGCAGCGTGTCGCGCATCGGCTCCAACTCCAGTCGGCGGCGGTTCATTCGCCATAGGAGCCGGTTTTCGGGGTCGACCATCTGCGGCGATTTCTGCCCGGCCCCAATCGTCGGCGGCAGCGAAGCCTGCTGATACGCCTGCGAGCCCATCATCAACCGGTGCATTCGTTTGATCGACCACCCCTCGTCGACGAACGTCACGGCCAGGTAATCGAGCAATTCCGGATGCGACGGCGGCGGCGTGCGGACGCCGAAGTCGCTCGGCGTGTCGACCAGCCCGCGACCAAAGTGATGCTGCCAGAGCCGGTTGACCATCACCCGCGCCGTCAGCGGATTCTTCGGATCAGCGATCACGTCGGCCAGCCCGAGCCGGCCGCTGCCGTCGGCGAACGGCTTATCGTTGCCGCCTCCAAGGACGGTGAGGCTCCGCCGCGAAATCTCCTTACCACGCCGCGCCGCATCGCCGCGAATAAACACGGCAGGCTTATAGAGCTGAGCGTCGTCGACCAGCGACATGGCCCGCGGCGGAGCGCCGGGGGAGGTAACGACGAGCGCGTCGATCTTCTTCTGCCGATCTTGAATCTGATCGCGCATCTTGCGATCGACGACCTGCATCCAATCGCCTGCGGCGACGACCGTCGGCGTCCCCTCGGCGAAGAGCGTTTGGCGAAGTTCCTCGGCCGCGGGGTCGGCAAGCTTTATCGGCGCCGCATCGCCGGCCTTCCGCGATTTCGGATCTTGCAGCTTCTTCCAATCGGCGTAGGTTCGCTCGAGCAAGCCGCCGTAAATTTTGGCGACGTCGGCAAGCGACTTCGGCGGAGTCTTTTCCAAGGCCTCGCGCACAAGCTTGTTAAGCGGTGTCGTCGGCTGCTTCGGGTCGGCAGGCTTCTTTGAATCGACGGGCGCGAGCAGCTGCTTTCGCACTTCTTCGGCCTTCTCGGCAAACTCTTCGTCCTTCAAGCTTTCGTACGCATTCCAAGCGGCGAACACCGGGTCGCTACGACGCTTCGTGGCGTTCAGATAGTCGCGCCATTTGCGCAAAATCGTCGGTCGCGGATCGCCGGCCGCGTACTGCCGCGAACTTTTGCCGCCGTCTTTGCGATCGCTCACAAGCTTCTCAAAATACTTCGTCGACTGCGATCGGGCCTCGTCGATCACGGCGTCGACCTGCTGCTTGCTGAACGCGTCCCGCTCTCCTTCGAGCTTGGTCAGTTCAGCCTTGTAAGCTTCATACTCGGGCGAAGGCTTCGGCTCGCCCAACAGCGGCAACTCGGCCGGCGGCACGGAGCTGCGAAACACGCCGTAAAGCGAGTAGTAGTCTTCCTGCGTGAGCGGGTCGAACTTGTGATCGTGGCAACGTGCGCAGGCCAGCGTAAGCCCGAGGAACCCGCGGGTGACGGCGTCGATCTGATCGTCGACCGTATCATGTACGCCCGTGAATTGCCGACCGCAGGTGAGGAAGCCCATCGCGGGGAGCGAGGCGTTGTTCGGCTGAGCGGGGAGCTTGTCGGCCGCGAGTTGCTCGCGCACGAATTGGTCGTAAGGCTTGTCTTCGTTGAACGCGCGAATCACGTAATCGCGGTAAGTATAGGCGAACGGAAATCGCCGCTCCTGCGTGAAGGCGTAACCCTTCGTGTCGCCGTAGCGCGCGACGTCGAGCCAATGGCGAGCCCAGCGTTCGCCGTATTGCGGCGAGGCCAAGAGTTTGTCGACGACTTTGGCAAACGCGTCGGGCGAGGCGTCGCGCTCAAACGCTTCGACCTCTTCAATCGTCGGCGGCAGCCCGATCAGGTCGTAGTAGGCGCGGCGGAGCAACGTTCGCTTGTCGGCCGGTGGCGACGGCGTCAGGCCTGCCGCCATGAGCTTCGCGCCGATAAACCGATCGACCGGATTCTTGTTCCATGAGTCGACGGGCACCTGCGGCGGCGCCATGCGCTTCACCGGTTGAAACGCCCAGTGCTCGGTCTGCGCTTTGCGGATCCGCTCTT
Organism: Planctomycetota bacterium; assembly: GCA_017303535.1. Taxonomy (GTDB): domain Bacteria; phylum Planctomycetota; class Planctomycetia; order Pirellulales; family PNKZ01; genus PNKZ01. The sequence goes on along the minus strand of JAFLCO010000061.1, from coordinate 3,686 downwards.
CCATCGAGCCGGACCACATCGTCGTTTCCGCCGGCTTGTCGCCGCCGGCAGCTTCCGCGTTCTTGGCGACTTCCTCAGGCCAGGGGAGGCCCATCTTGACCCAGTTGTTCAGCGCGGCAAGTTGCTCCGGCGGCAGCTTGCCGTCGGGGGGCATTTGCACTTTGCCGTCGTACTTCACGACGTTGATCAGCACGCTCTTGGTCGGGTCGCCGGCCACGGCCGCGGGATGCCCGTCCATGCCGCGGAGCACTCCGCCGCGCGAGTCCAAGCGAAGGCCGGCCTCCTGAGCGTCCGGGCCATGGCATTCGACGCACTTGCCGACCAAGATCGGCCGGACGTGCTTCTCGAAGTATTCGATCTGATCCGGTGGGAACTTCGGACCATCGGTCGGGCCGGCCGGTTTCTCGGGAGCGGCCGCTGCTGCGAGCGTCGCCAGGACCGTAAGCAAGCAAACCGCGAGTAGCGCGGATCGACGCATGAGGGTTTCCCTCAATCCAATCTTCTGTAGAGGCGGGAACAAGCGGATTCGTACGATCGATCCGGAAGGTCGACCGAGGGCGAAGTGAATTCGCTTCGCCGAACGCTTGTCTTTACGGGGCAGGCAGTTGCGTCATTTTAGACGGCCCGCCGGCAGCCTGTCAAAGCGATGTTTGGTCAGGCGGCATTTTATAGAGTCGATTTTCCCGTGCCATGCCGTCATCGCCGTAGGCGAGGTCGGCATGTTTTATTGAGCATCTCATGCCGACCCGGCTTTGCCGTGACGGCATGGCACACATACACAACCCAGCGTAAGTGTTTGCCGTCGTGACAGTTACTTCGCCGCCGACGCCGTCGGAGCCCCCGGAGCTTCCGGTACGCTGCCGTCGAGGTACCGCCAGTTCTTCACAAACGAAATCACGTCGGCCATGTCCTGCAGCGGGATGTTTCGCTCGATTCCCTCAGGCATGAGCGACACGCCGTTGGACGACATTTCGTCGATCTCGGTCTTCAAGATCGACTGCGTCTTACCGTCGGGCATCTTCAGCGTGACCGAGCCCGGCGTCTCGGCGGCGATGATCCCGACGTACTGCACGCCGTCGTCGGTCACCACGGTGTAGCTGACGAAGTTGTTGTCGATCGCCTTATTCGGCTGCAGCACGTCGACCAGCACCTGTTCCGGCGTCTTGGTCCGCAGATCCGCGATGCTCGGGCCGACCTCGATGCCGACGTCGCCGACCTTGTGGCACGTCGCGCAATTCTTTTTGAATACTTCCTTACCGCGATGCGGATCGGCCTTGAGCGTGAGCGCCGCGCGATATTGCTCGAGCGCCTTCGTGCGATCGGCGGGCATCGCCGAGGCCAAAAGTTTTTCAGCGCGAGCCTTGATCTTCGGATCGGTCGTCTTCAACAGCCGGGTCGCGCGAGTTTGGTCGAGTTCGCGCGGCTTGAGCTTCCCGCTTTCCATGGCATCGAGCAACACGGTCACCCGCTCGGGACGGCTCAAAAGCGCATCGAAGATTTGTCCGCGAATCGACGGAGTCTGCTTAGCCAAAAGCGAAAGCAAAAGCGGACCGACTTCTGATCCTTGTCGGGATGCGATGAACGCGAGAGCGCGCGAGCGAATCTGCGAGTCTGGATCAGTACGAATGAGCTTGATGAACTCACCCCAAAAAGAATCTTGCTCCGAAATCGTGCCTTGTAGGTCGATTCCATCAACCTTACTGGGCATTGCCATTGCAAACTGAAGACAGTCCAAGCGCGTTGGTACGTCGAGATCCTCGTCCAATGCTCCGCGAGCGATTACGACAAATAACTTCGTTACGCTGTTTTTTGCTGCAATCCGTTTTTCCGGATCGGATGGATAGTCACCGCCAAAGAACAGCATCAAGTCGCCTTTTATGTTCTTCGCGAACCCCGCCAATGCGGCAATCGCCAGCATCCCTTCGGGTTCTGCGCTACGTTTGAGCTGCTTCTTGATCTGATCGCCAATAGCACGGCGCTCTTTTGCAGGCGTCGCAAGTGTCACCCAACTTGCAACCGTTCGAATTAAGTCGCGTCTCGCAACGACTGAATCTTGATCAATGGGCATCGCTAAAAGCTTAGCCAGTAATCGCGCCGAAGAATTCGCGGCACCGGTGGCAACTGCGGACGCCAACCAAGGATCGCTCTGCCCACGAATGGCGGCTTCCGCAAAAGCTTCCAGCGTCGCGTCGTCCGGCGACATTTGATTGCCCAACGTCAACACGGCTTGAAATCGCAATCGGCCGTCGTCGCTACGGGCCATTCGCAGCAGTTCACTACGGATCTCGGCATCATTCGGGGCAATCCGTTCGCTGAGAACGACGGCTTGCTCGCAGACGCGCGGACTGGAATCTTTAAGTGCGGTTGCAACTTGATCGCGATCGAGCTTGCCCAGCCCGGCCAGCGTCCAGAGGGCATGAACCTTTCCTTGCGGCGTCCTTGCTTCCACGGCGAGCTTCTTCAGCGGGTCGATGGCCGCCGCGTCGTTGCGCTGGATCAAGAGACGCTGCGTTGTTTCACGGTGCCAAGCGTTGGCATGATCGAGCAGCGCCACAAGGTCGGACGTCGCCGTTTCAGCGAGGGTCTTCGCTTCCTTCTTGCAGGCGAAGTCCTTCGGCACAATGCGATAGACGCGTCCGCGGTCGTCGCCGTGGCGCAAGTCCGGCCGGTTCTTCAACTCTTCGGGCATGAATTGCGGGTGCTCAATCACGGCACGATACATGTCGCAAACATAGAGCGCGCCGTCGGGGCCGTTTTCGCAGTAGACCGGGCGGAACCAGGAATCGCGCGAGGCCAAGAACTCTCGCTTGTCGTAAGGCGACTTGCCGACGAACGTCGCTCCTTGCGCGGTGAGCACTTCGCGATGGACCAGGCTTCCGGTCGGTTCGCACGTGAAGCTGTTGCCGTAGTATTCGGGCGGCAGCAGATCGCCGCGGTAAATGTCGATGCCGCAGGCCGCCGTGAATTGGCCGGCGTGCAAGATCGAGGTCGTCCAAGCGGTCGGCAGAATCGAATAGACCCGCGAGGCTTCGCCGGAAACGGCCGCATCTTGAACGACCGCCGGAAGCGCGAGGTTCGGGTTGCGGGCCGTGTAGCGGTCTTCGAGCATCACTTGAATGAGCGGATTGCGATTAGTGACGAGGAACCGATTGGCGTAGTCGTCGAACGTCAGGCCGAATTGGCCGTTGCCGGCGATCGCTTCGTACTTGCCCGTGCGTGGGTCGAAACGTAGGTCGTGCCCGCGCAGCGACACCGGCTTCGCCTTGGGATCGCGAGCATCGACGGCCTCGCCGCCGCGCAGGCCGTTGGCGACGTAGATGTGGTTGTCGAGCCCGAAGCGGGGATGATTGACGCGGAGTTGCGGGTTCTCTTGCGCGAACCCTGTGTACCAAGTTTCGACGACGTCGGCCTTGTGGTCGCCGTCGGTGTCTTTGAGGAAGCTCACGCTGCCGGCCATCGTGGCAATGACGCCGCCGTTGTAGGGGTGTATGCCGTTGCAGAAGGAAAGTCCTTCGGCGAAGACGTGCGCCGTCTCATAGCGGCCATCGTGGTCGGTGTCTTCGAGCAACTTGATCCGCGAAAGCGGCTTGGCGCCTTCGGCAGGACCGTTGGGATAGTCGCGATACTCGGCCACCCACATTCGGCCGTGCTCGTCGAATTTCACGGCGACCGGATCGACCACCTCA
>JAFLCO010000060.1 GCA_017303535.1 Planctomycetota bacterium | reverse complement strand
GCGCGCGGGTTACGATACGCGCAGCTGCCTGCCTTTCTATCCCGCCTCGCCTTCGCTCGCCTGGGAGAGTCATCATGCTCGCCGCGCGTTTTGTTTTGCGCCGTGTTCTAGTTGCCGTCGTCAGCACATCGCTAGGTTTGAATATCGCGGCAGCAATGGCCACGGCGGCTGATGCGCCGAAGCTCGCCGTTAAAGACGATGCCCGCTTCGCGCCGCCGAAGGATCTCGACGGCTACTTCCCGTTCACCGTGCCCGAGTCGAAAGAAGCTTGGGCCAAGCGGGCCGAAGTCGTTCGCCGGCAAACGCTCGTCGCGCAAGGACTGTGGCCGATGCCGACGCGAACGCCTTTGAACGCCGTCGTTCATGGCAAGGTCGAGCGCGAAGGGTACACCGTCGAGCGCGTGTACTTCGAAAGTTTTCCGGGCTTCTACGTCACCGGCAGCTTGTATCGTCCGCAAGGGTTCGAAGGCCCGCGGCCCGTCGTTCTCTGCCCGCACGGCCACTTCAAAGACGGCCGCTTTTACGACGCCGGTGAAGCGGCGATGAAGAAGCAGCTCGAAACGGGCGCCGAGAAGTTCGAGTATTCCGGCCGCTTTCCATTGCAGGCCCGCTGCGTCGGGCTCGCGCGGCTCGGCTGCATCGTCTTCCATTACGACATGCTCGGCTACGCCGATTCGCAACAGCTCTCGTTCGAAGTCACGCACAAATACGGCACGAAGCGGCCCGCGATGGAATCGGCCGAGGCGTGGGGCCTGTTCAGCACGCAGGCGGAGAGCCGATTGCAGCACGTGATGGGCCTGCAAACTTGGAACTCCATTCGCGCGCTCGACTTCGTGGAAACGCTGCCGGACGTCGATCGCACGCGGATCGGCGTGACCGGCGCCAGCGGCGGCGGCACGCAAACCTTCTTGGTCGGCGCTTGTGATCCACGGCCGGCGGCGATCGTTCCGGCCGTCATGGTGTCGACCGCCATGCAAGGAGGCTGCACCTGTGAAAACTCCTGCGTCCTGCGCGTCGACACGGGCAACGTCGAACTCGCCGGCCTGTTCGCGCCGAAGCCGCTGGGGATGATCGCGGCCGACGATTGGACCCGCGAAATCATGACTAAGGGTTATCCCGAACTTCAGGCCTTGTACAAGTTGCTCGGTGCGCCGGCCACAAACGTGGCCGCATTTCCGTTCATTCAATTTCCACACAACTACAACTACGTCAGCCGCGCGGCGATGTACGAGTTTTTCAACGATCATCTCAAGCTCGGGGCGAAGTCGACGATCGTCGAATCCGACTTCAAGCCGCTGACTCGCGACGAACTGACCGTTTGGACCGGCGAACATAAGCAACCGGCAAGCGGCGACGACTTCGAACGTAAGCTCATCCGCCACATGACGGAGGACGCCGACAAGCAAATCGCGGCACTGGAGCTGAAAGACGCGGCGTCGCTGGCCAAGTACCGTGCGACGGTCGGCGGCGCGATCGACGCGCTCGTTGGGCGACGGCTAGAAGACGTCGGCCAGGTCGACCAAGAGAACGTCGAGAAGACCGACAAGGGCGATTACTGGTATTTCCGCTGCCTGCTTACGCACCGGCCGAAGCGCGAAGTGGTGCCCGTCACGTATTACCTACCGAAAAACTTTAACGGCCAAGTCGTGGTGTGGGTCAGTGAACTCGGCGCCAAGGCGCTCACCGGCGACGACGGCAAACCTACGGTGCCCGTGAAGCTGGCGATGGAGAAAGGCTTTGCCGTCGCCGGGCCGGAAGTGATCGGCATCGGCACACACACCGTCGAAGGCTTCCCGGCCGACGCGAATCGCCGTGTGAAGAACCCTCGCTTGTTCGCCGGCTTCACGTACGGCTACAACCATCCGCTGGCCGTGCAGCGGGCTCACGATATTCTGACCGTCGTCGCGCACGCCAAGCGTCATGCAGGCACCGAGCACGTGCATCTCGGCGGCGGCGGCGAGGCGGCGCCTTGGGTTGCTCTTGCCGCGGCGCAATGCGGCGACGGCGTCGACCGATTGCTGCTCGATACGGCCGGCTTCCGCTTTGCGCGGCTTACTGACTACCTCGATGCCGACTTTGTGCCCGGCATCGTGAAGTACGGCGACCTGCCCGCGCTCGTGGCACTGCGAGCGCCGCAGCCTACGTGGATTAAAGGGGAAACCGCGCTGCCGGCCGTGGCCAAAGCGGCATTCACCGCAGCGGGTCGCAGCGAGAACCTGGTCGAGGCCGCAGGTGAACAACCGATGAAAGCCGGTCTGGAGTGGCTATTGAACTAAACTCCGTCCAACCGGGGCACGGAAAACGCATCGCGAACGCGGCGATGGCGCAGCACGGTTGCCGCGTTGAATCGCACCAAACGAAAAGAGCGGCGGGTTCAGTCCCGCCGCTCTTCGTGCTCCGCCATGTTTCGGATCGAGCCGAGCAGCAATCGCTCGACAATAACACTCGTCTTATAGGTTCGGCAAGGCCGGCTGCTTGGCTTGCTCTTCGAGCTGCTTCGCGATGTGGGCCTTCACTTGTACGGCAGCTTGGATCTCTTGCGGATCGAAGTAAGGGTACGGCAAGCCGACGGCCGGCTTAATTTGCTTGGCCGCAAGTTCTTCCAGGCTCATGTTGCATTGATGGTGCCAAGCCAAGACCTGGGCGACGCGCTGCGAAATCTTGCCCGAGGTCAGTAGCTTAATGGCTTCCCGTGTTTCAGGCTTCATTACGGAAGCGTCGGCCGGGCGAAGCTGGTAGGTCATAGCAGCGCGCGGATCCGGCTTGCCATGCTCCATGCAGACGCTGACAAACGGATACTCACCGACCTTTTCCGCGGCAACGTTGAAGAAGTTGCCGCCGCCTCCGCCCGCGCCACCGGCGCCGCCGCCGCCCATTCCACCGCCGCCGCCGGACATTTGAGCACCGCCGCTGCCGACACCTTGCATCATGCCTGCGCCACCGATGCCTTGCGGCAAGACATGGACGCCGACGAACGCATCGGGCAACTTCACGTTGACCGGCTTATCGGTCTTGTTCGTGATAAAGAGCTTCCCCTGCGCGACGTCCTTGTGGACCATCTTTACTTCGAGCTGACCGCTTTTCATGCCCTCGAACACGTCGAGGGTCGTGTCGGCCGGGTTGTATTGCCCTGGTTTAGGCGCACGGCCGGAGGTCAACTCCGCAGCGTTTAGCGACGGCGCGACGCCGCACAAAGCGGCAAGCAACAGAGCCGAAAGCATCCGAGAGAAACGGATTTTCATGGAACGAGTTCCCGCAAGAACTAAGCGTGAGATGAGGCTATTTGAAGAAAACGAAGGTGTTGCAAACGATCAAAAACGTTTCGCTGCAAGACTTTGCGCCGTTAGCGGAGATATGCACATGACGCAATTTAGGGCGACTATCAAGTATAGCTAAGATCGGCGGATGTTTTCAAAACAAATGCCGCCGATTTTGCGGTCCTCGCGGGGATGCGGAGGTGCTGTGCCGACAGTAATGGCTCTGAACGGCTCGAATCGAAACGGCAACGCACCTCCGATTGGAGCTCGCCAGCTGTGAAAAATCCGGCGAATCGTGCGACATCCCTCTAATTGATTGACAAGTTTCTCGCGTATCTCCTACACTCCGTGCTTTCCATAACTGCCGTAGAGGCCGAACTTTGCGGCACTAAAGGTATATAGAATCAGTCCTGCCGGCGGTTTCTGGACCACAGTCCAGCCGCCGGCTGGATATTTGTGACCATTACAGAATCTTCTAGTTGCGAGAAGGAACCAGGATGACGTCACTTCCCTGCCCGAATATTTGGGCAACCCGCCATGCCGTCCCCGCCGTGCTGCGTCTGTTGCTGCTTACGTTCTCTTTAAGTTTGGTCGGCGCTTCGCCTGCATGGGCCAGCGAGGCCGATCTGGCGATTCCCGATTTGAACCAGCACGGGTCGTTTACGATCGCCGGTAAGACGATCACCGCCGGCAACCTGCTGTTCTACGGTTCGTTCGTGATCTTGGGGACGCTCGGCATCAGCCTTTATCTGCGTGCTCAGATCAAAGCGCTTCCCGCTCATAAATCGATGCTCGCCGTCGCCGAGATCATCTTTCAGACCTGCAAGACTTATTTGATTCAGCAGGGCAAGTTTCTCGCGATGCTCTTCGTGATCATCGGCTCGGCCATGACCTACTACTTCATGGGCCTGCTGCACAAGCCGCTCGAGACGGCTCTGCAGGTGTTGCTCTTCTCCGTAGTCGGCATCGTCGGCTCGTACTGGGTCGCTTGGTACGGCATCCGCGTTAACACGTACGCCAATGCCCGCACGGCGTTCGCTTCGCTGAAGGGCGAGCCGTGGGACGTCGTCAACATTCCGCTCCGCGCGGGCATGTCGATCGGTCTGTTTTTGATTTCACTCGAACTCGTGATGATGGTCGTCATCCTCTTGTTCGTCCCCCGCGATCGCGTCGGTATTTGCTTCCTCGGCTTTGCAATCGGTGAATCGCTGGGCGCTTCGGCATTGCGGATTGCCGGCGGTATTTTTACGAAGATCGCCGACATCGGCTCGGACCTGATGAAGATCGTCTTCAACGTGAAGGAAGATGATCCGCGTAACCCGGGCGTTATCGCCGACTGTACGGGCGACAACGCCGGCGACTCCGTCGGACCGACCGCCGACGGCTTCGAGACATACGGTGTGACCGGCGTGGCGCTCATCACTTTCATCACGCTGGCCATCACCAGCGCCAACGGCGGCGCAGGCTACGAAGATTTGCAAGCCAAGCTCATCGTGTGGCTCTTCGGCATGCGGTTCCTCATGGACTTCATGTCGGGCGTCTCTTATTTCGTCAACCAGATGATCTCTGAAGCGAAGTACAAAGGCCTCAAGGAATTCGATTTTGAAGCTCCGCTCACTCGGCTCATTTGGATCGCTTCGATTCTTTGCATCAGCACGTCCTACGGCATGAGCAAGCTCTTGATCGGCGACATCGTCGTAAACGGTACGGCGATGCCCGACCTGTGGTGGCAACTCGCGACGATCATCAGCTGCGGCACCCTCGCCGCGGTGCTCATTCCCGAATTCACCAAGGTGTTCACGAGTTCGCACTCGAAGCACGTGCACGAAATCGTCACGGCGTCGCGCGAAGGCGGGGCCTCGCTCACGATTCTCTCCGGCCTCGTCGCCGGTAACTTCAGCGCGTTCTGGAAGGGCCTGCTGATCATGGGCCTCATGACGGGCGCCTACTTCGTCAGCATGTGGGGGCTCGACGACGTGATGCGCGTTACGCTCACCAACGGCATGGTCATCGAAGGCGGTTCTATCTTTGCCTTCGGTCTCGTGGCGTTCGGCTTCTTGTGCATGGGCCCGGTCAACATCGCCGTTGATAGCTACGGCCCGGTGACCGACAACGCTCAATCCGTGTTCGAACTCGCCCAGACCGAACACATCCCGGGCATCAAAGAAGAGATCAAACGCGATTTCGGCTTCACGCCCGACTTCGAGCAAGGCAAACATTACCTCGAAGCCAACGACTCGGCAGGCAACACGTTCAAAGCCACGGCCAAGCCGGTGCTCATCGGCACGGCCGTGGTCGGCGCGACGACGATGATCTTCGCAATCATCTTGCTGCTTGGCCGCGAAGGAATGTTGCAACTCAGCCTGACCGACGCCCCGGTGCTTCTCGGCTTCATCTCCGGCGGTGCCGTGATCTATTGGTTCTGCGGCGCTTCGATGCAAGCCGTGACGACGGGGGCCTACAGCGCCGTCGAATACATCAAGAAGAACATGAACCTCAATAAGAAAGAGGCCAATATCGAAGACTCGAAGACCGTCGTGAAAATCTGCACGGTCTACGCTCAGAAGGGTATGTGGAACATCTTCATCGCCCTGATGGCCGTGACCCTGGCCTTCGCGTTCTTCGATCCGAACTTCTTCGTCGCTTACCTCGTCTCGATCGCCATCTTCGGACTGTTCCAAGCCATCTACATGGCCAACGCCGGTGGCTCGTGGGACAACGCCAAAAAGCTCGTGGAAGTCGATCTCAAGGAAAAGGGAACGCCACTGCATGCCGCAACGGTCGTCGGCGACACGGTCGGTGATCCGTTCAAAGACACGACCTCCGTGGCCTTGAACCCGATCATCAAGTTCAGCACGCTCTTCGGCTTGCTGGCCGTGGAAATCGCCATCGAAATGAAGCGGGAAGCCCTCGTCGTCGGTTCGACGCACAAGGACTACACGCCGTACATCGGCGCGGTGATGCTCTGCGTCGCCCTCGTCTTCGTGTGGCGGTCGTTCTACTCGATGCGGATTCCGGAAAAGAATCCGGCGGCGAAGCACTAAGCTCGGTAACCGACTAGTCGCAAATGACACGAGCCGGAGCGTCACTGCTCCGGCTCGTTCGCTTTTACAACGATCGGCAATAGGTTGGATCCGGCGGATCGTCAAAGGACTCCGGATGCACGAGCTGCGCCAGAAGCTCCAAGCTGTCGACAAGTCGCGGGCCGCTACGGTTGAAGAGCGCGTTGCCGTCGACGGCGAACACTCGCCCCTCAAGCACGGCCCACAGCTCGCTCCAACCCGGAAGGTCTCGGAGCGTCGTCGCCTCGCGAATGCTGCGCTGGAGCCCAAAGCCGCACGGCATGACGACGATCACTTCCGGATCGGCGGCGCGTACGGCTTCCCAAGCTGTGTACGTGCTATGCGCTCCGGCTGTCGCCCAGACCTGCCGGCCGCCGGCGAGTTCCACAAGCTCAGGCGTCCAGTTGCCGGCGATCATCAGCGGGTCGATCCATTCGATGCAGGCTGTGAGTGGGCGATTTTCAGCGGGGACTAAGCCGGTCCGCTCGCGCACGACGGCGATTCTCGCTTCGAGCGACTTGACGTAAGCGTCGGCCTCGGCGCTGCGCTCGGTTGCCGCGCCGAGCCGGCGAATGTCCTGCAAGACATCGTCGAGGCCTTGCGGGTTCAAGGCGTGGATCTTCGTGCCGCGCAAGCTCGGCTCGCTAGCGATCGCCGCGACAACGTCGTCGTACCGCACCGCGCACACGTCGCACTGTGCTTGAGTGACGATCAGGTCCGGCTTCAGTTCGACGAGCAAATCAAGATCGACTTCATACAGAGTCTTGCCGGCCGCGATAAGTTCCTTCACCTGTCGATCGATCAAGCCGCTGGGAGCGTCGGCGGCGATGTTCGTGAACGTGGCCCGCGGCTTCTCGTTCGCGGGCGGCGGCCAGTCGCATTCGTGGCTCACGGCGACGATCTGGTCGGCGAGGCCGAGGCCGAAGAGCATTTCGGTGGCGCTAGAGATCAGGGAGGCGATTCGCATCGCCGCATTGTCCGGCTTGCTCGAACTTCGTTCAAGGCTTTACGACTCCGGTCGCCGGCGCTCCCGGCTCGCTTTCCGCGTCTTTCGTTCGCATAATACGGCTGATGATTCACCAGGAGCCCGACCATGCGCATGTTTTTCGCCGGCCAGTGGCGCGACGCCGCCAAGAAGATCGAAGTTCGCAATCCGTTCGACGATACGGTCATCGACACCGTGCCGAGCGCCACGGCCGACGACGTGGAAGCGGCACTGGTGGGCGCGGTCGCCGGAGCGGCGATCATGGCCAAGACGCCCGGCTACAAGCGATACCAAATTCTGCTCAGGGCCGCGCAGCTCATGGCCGAACGGGCGGACGACCTCGGCCGCACCATCAGCCTGGAAGAAGGCAAAACGCTGGCCGAAGGAAAGATGGAAGTTCTACGGGCCAAGGAGACGATGGAACTCTCCGCCGAGGAAGCGAAGCGGATCGAAGGGGAACTGCTGCCGCTCGACGGCGCTTCGGGCGGCGCGGGGAAACTCGGCTTCACGCTTCGCGTGCCGTGCGGCGTGGTGGCGGCGATCACGCCGTTTAATTTTCCCTTGAACCTGGTCACGCATAAAGTCGGCCCCGCATTGGCGGCCGGCAACTCCGTGATCGTCAAGCCGGCCGGCGATACGCCGCTTTCGGCGCTGCGACTGGTCGAGATTCTGCTCGAAGCCGGATTGCCGCCGGAAGCGATCGCGTGCGTGACAGGGCCCGGAAAAGTCGTCGGCGAGGCGATCGTGCGCGACTCGCGGGTGCGCAAAGTGAGCTTCACCGGCAGTCGCGACGTCGGCGAGCATCTTTGCAGCATCGCAGGAATCAAACGCGTGACGATGGAACTTGGCTCCAACAGCCCGCTGGTCGTCATGCCCGACGCCGACCTCGCGAAAGTCGCCGAAGCCGCGGTGACGACCGGTTACGGCAACGCCGGCCAAGTCTGCATTTCGACTCAGCGCGTGATCGCGCTCGGCCGGCAGTACGACGATCTGCTCGACATTCTCACGCCGAAAGTCGCCGCGTTGCGCGTGGGCAACCAGCTCGATCCGCAAACGCAGATGGGGCCGATGGTTCGCGAAGCCGATGCCGTGCGCGTGGCCGAATGGATCGACGAGGCTCGGGCCGGCGGCGCTCGCGTGCTCACCGGCGGCAAGCGGCGCGGCACGATCGTCGAGCCGGCGGTGGTCGCCGACTTGAAGCCGTCGATGAAGCTCAGCTGCGAAGAATTGTTCGGCCCGGCCGTCGGCGTGACCAAGGTCGAATCGATTGAGGAGGCGATCGCCGTCGCCAACAACACGCGCTACGGCCTAAGTGCCGCCGTGTTCACCCAGAACATCGATTGGGCCCTGAAGTTCGCCCGCCAAGTGGAAAGCGGCAACATCCACATCAACTGGGGCACCGCCTGGCGAGCCGACCTGATGCCGTACGGCGGCTTAAAAGACAGCGGCCTCGGCAAAGAAGGCCCGAAGTACGCTGTGCAGGAGATGACCGAGACGAAGACGGTGATCATTCACGGCTAGTTGCCGGTTGCCGGCCGCCGGTCGCCAGGAATCCCTGACAACTGGCTCCTGACTTCTGGCGACTGTTACCGAAACAGTGCCGCTTCCGCCGCTAGGCCGGGGCCGAAGCCAAGCGCGACGCACGGCATCTTCGCGCCGGCGGCGCGCAATCGCTGCAGGATAAAGAGCACCGTCGGCGACGACATGTTGCCGCATTCGGCCAGCACTTCGCGCGAGGTCGCGGTGTGCGTGCGGTCGAGCCCCAGCGAGTCTTCCACCGCCGTCAGCACGCGTGGGCCGCCCGGATGCACGGCCCACGACCCGATGTCTTCGATCTTCAAACCTTGTTCGCCGAGCCAAGTCTCAAACCACGGGCGCAGGTTCTGCATGATCAAGTCGGGCACGCGCGGCGAGAGATACATCTCGAATCCGTTGTCGCCGATGTTCCACGACATGGCATCGCCTGAGTCGGGAATGTAGCACGAGCCGGTCGCGGCGACTTTCAAACCTTCGTCGCTCTTGGCAACCGACTGGTGGGCGACCACGAGCGCCGCGGAACCGTCGGCAAACACGGCGTTGCCCACGGCCCGGTTCGGATCCCATTGAAACGAATAGTGCAGACTGCAGATTTCTACGGCGCAGAGCAGCACTTTGTTACGAGGGTCGGCGGCGGCGATCGCTTGCGCGGTCCGCAGACCATTGATGGCGCCGTGGCAGCCCATGAAGCCGACGAACACGCGCCCCACGGTCGGTCGCAGGCCGAGCCCGTTGATGAGCGCCAAATCGAGGCCCGGTGCGAAGAAGCCGGTGCAGCTCACCGTGACGAGGTGCGTGATCTCGCTCGCCTTCATCCCGGCATCGGCCAGCGCTTTCGAAGAGGCGTCGACCGCCATGTCCGGCGCACATTCGGCATAGATGCGCATCCGTTCGGCAGTGCTCGGCCCAAGGTACGTCGGCCCGGAAGGCTCGTCGCCGATGATTTCTTCGACCCCTTCCAGGACGCCGCCCGCGGAGGCCGCCGTCGACAAGCCGCCGCTTACGGAAGCCGTGGCTAGGGCGGCTTCTGCCCCGACCAACTCCATCGCGTCCGAATACCATTTCAGTGCGATCTGATGCGGCACGCAGGTGGCGCGTTCTTTCACGCCCGCCTTGCGATAGAGCACCTTCACCAGCCGGCGCTCGCTTTCCGAGCGGCAGCAGATCTCATGCGCCAGACCCACGGCCTCGTCTTGTGACATTCGATTCTCAGGGCGTGCCGTGCCAATTCCGAGAATCGCCGCCGAGGTCGTGTCGTTTGTCATGCGCAAGGTTCCCAAGTGAGCTGAAATCGGAACGGCCAAACGTGGCGAACGGTCGCGTCGTGCAGGCCTGCCTCGCTCGCGATGCGGCGAACTTCATCTAAGCGAAACGCCGCGGCGACCGATTGCGGTCCGTCGCAACGAACGATTTCACTCCGACTCACGAGCGGGCAAACGATCTTCGCGGCCCAGTATCCCCAACGTCCGCGGACCAAATCGTTGACGACGACGAGTCGACGCGACAGGGCCGCCATTCGCCGTAGCAACTCCGTTGCCGACGAAAAGCTGAGATGATGCAAAAACAGTGAACAGACGACGACGTCGTAACGTCGTTCCGGCTTCCAAGCAAAAACATCTTCCTTGAGGAACTCCATCCGTGAGTTCGCTATCCGCACGATAGCTGTAGCTCTTCGCCGCGCCAAGGCGACTGCGGACTCGCTGAAGTCCAAACCCGTATATTCGACGGGGATTCCGGCTAGCTCCGCGCGGCGAACGACGTCGACCGCCATATCCCCGCCGCCGGAAGCCAACTCCAGAATGGAAATGGGGCGATCAAGGTCTTGAGCCACATGCCGCAGCGCCTTCCATACGACGGCACCCGTCCGACTCACAATGTTGACGCGCTCGAGGCCCAAGAGCGCCGCGTCGTGCGAATCCTGCGAAACACCCGGCAAATCAAGCAACTCCGGCCGCAGGTCGCGGAACTTCAGCCCGCGGAGCCAAGCCCCGTGGTCTCGGCATGCCTGCAACGAATGCACTTCGAAAGGTGTCGGATTTTCAAGCGCCAACGGATGCATGGAAGTCGTCGTGTGGTGAGAATTCGTGGGTTGGGCTGCAGGCGGGCGGCGGTTTGCCGTAGCGCTGCGATTTGTGATCGGCAATTACCGTACCTCGGTCACGGCCGCCGACGTCGGAACTCGGGCCAAAGGGCCGAAGACGAAACCCGGGTAGCCCGGCACTTCGGCCTGGTACTCGCGATAAGGCGCGCCGATGTAGTGTTCCAGCCGACGGTCTTTCAGATAGCTGCCGGCGAAGATGTAGATCGTCCACCAAAAGACAAGCGCCGCGCGATCCCAAGTCATCGTCGGCGTAAACCAGATCAAGCCGAGGAAACTGAGATACACCGGATGACGCAGCAATAGGAATACGCTGCGAGGTTGAAAGTCGCGCCGCGGCACGGGCCGACGACGAATCCACGGCCACCAGGTCGTCCAGCCCGTCTGATAGCCGATGCCTGATACGTACAAACTATAGAACAGCGCGACCCATGATAAGAAGAACGCGAACCGCATGACGACGAAGCCTTCGGCAGTCCAGTTCCACGGTCCGCCGGCGATCGGTCGCCAGAACGCAATCGTCAGCAGCAGCGAAAGGCAGGTCGCGCCGCAGAAGAACACGCCGTACGCGGGACCGGGAATCCACTTAGAAAGTTTCTTGCGCGTGCTTGGATGTAGCAGCCAACTATGGCCGACGGCGAATTGCACGGCGAGCAAGCTGTCGATGAGCCATGCCTCGCGCACATCCTTCGTGACGACTTGCTCCGCCGCACTCGGGTCGCCGCGCAGAAAGAGATAAAGATAGTAAACCGTCGCGGCGAACAATCCGTGCGTCGCCGCGCCGAACAGAATCCAAAATCCGCGAGCCATCCGTGAAGCGTCCCTTCTTAATACCCGGCCGAATCGAAAAAGCGTCGTCAATTTGTCGCGCGAGCGTCGGAATCGCTCGGCAAGCGGGCCGAGAAGCAGCCGTAGAGCATCGAGCGCGTGCGGTAGGCTTCGAGAATCGCATCGAACCGATCGAGAAAAAGCGTCGTGCCGCGATGAATCAATTGCGACAATCGCCGCACGCCGGTGCGGGCCACGCGCCGCCTGCAGATCTCCCACGTTTGCGCGACGCGCTCGGTCCAATCGTCGTAAGAGGTCAGTTCGAGGCCTGCATCGGTGAGCCAACGCTTGTAGTCGTCGGCCGTGCCAAGCGAGGGGCAGAGAAAGCCTTCGCACACGTCGTACACGCGTTTGCGTCCGGCTTCATCAAGGGGTTCGTCGCCGGCGAGCCAAGCGCAGATCGTCACGCGACCGCCGGGCTTCAGCCAACCAGCGGCCCGGCGAAAGAACGCCGCCTTATCAAACAGATGCTCGGTACATTCAATGCTCCAGACGACGTCGAACGACTGCGGCGCAAACTCTACCGCCTCCGCGTCGCCGCGCAGAAACTTCGTGCGCGCCGATTGACCATGCCACAGCGCTCCGCCGGCGGCCCAAAACCTCTGCACGGGCGACAACGTCACGCCGGTCACGTGGCAACCAAATTCCCGCGCCAAGTAAACCGACGAACCTCCCATACCACAGCCGACGTCGAGCACGCTCTCCCCTTGGCGAATGCCGGCCCGCTTAGCGACGGCGTCGATCAGTTGCCGCTGGGCGGTCGCGGGCGATTCGTCGCCCGACCACAACCCATGATGAATGTGCTCGCCCCACAGCAAGCGATAAAACGCGGTCGACAAATCGTAGTGAAAGCGAATTTCACTTTTGCGAACGGTCGGACAAGAAATCACCGCACGGCACTCCCGCACAAAGAGAAGGTTCGAATCAACGTCGTCATCGCGGCCTTACGGTTGCAGATACAAATCACCGTAGACGCGCAGTTCGTCCGTGACGCCGACGGCGCCGAGGAATTTCGAAAACGGCTTAATGCTGAAATCGGTTTGCTTCATCGTGAAGTCGCCGTACGCATGAACCCAGCCGTTTACGGAGTCGACGACGATGGTCATACCGAGCGGCTTTTTAACGCCGTGTAGCGTGAACTCGCCGTCAAGCTGGAAGAGATTACCGGCCACGCCTTGCCGCGGCGGCAACGCACGAACGGCGCGAACGACGAACTCGGCCGACGGATGCTTGGCGACGTCGAGCACCGCGGCGCCGTGCATATTGGCGGTGACCTGCGATTGCGTATCGGCGTCGGTCTTGCCCGGCATTTGGAAGAAGCGTCGCGCCGCGTCGGTATCGGCGGCGAAGCTCTTCATATCGAACAACAGCTTTCCGCCGGCCTGAGGCCCGTCAAAACGCAACTCGCCGGCCGTGAGTCGCCCTTCGACTCCATGTTCGTGCCCGGCGCCCTTTTTGCCGACGAACACAAACACGCGGCTATGCGCGACGTTGACGGTTCCGGGCGGCGGCGGCTCTTGAGCCACGGCACGCGTCGCGCTGACAACGCAAACGAGCAGTGCGATCCAGAACAACCTTGATCGCGTCGCAACTCCACTCCACATACAACGTCCTCCATGAACGACGATTCGCAGCGACTCGCGCTACGGAAGTTTTCATCGCCCGTGCAATCTACCGCTCATCAGCCCGCGCGAATATCGCACTTCGCTCGGTACGCAAGCTGCTGATACTTCGTATCAAGCCGGCGCGCCGTACGTTGCTACGCTTGGGGGTTAACGCTGTGCCTGATTCGCGCGCAGGTATAGGAGTCTTGCAGCTTTTTTAGCTTTGCGATTCGTCGTCGTCGCATACAGTGGCGAATATCAAGGAGTGAGAATGATGACGCACGACGTGGTAATCATCGGCGCAGGGCCCGCAGGCTCGACCTTGGCGACGTTGCTCGCGCGCCAAGGCCGACAGGTCGCGCTCGTCGACGCCGCGCGCTTCCCGCGACAAAAGGTTTGTGGCGAGTATCTGAGCGCCGCGGCTTGGAGCATCTTGGAGCGATTGCAACTCGACGTTCCGCGCACGCTCGGCGCGCCGCTGGCGGAGATGATCGTCCGTAGCCCGAGCGGTCGTGAAGCGTCTGTGCGATACTCCGACGAACCCGCGCTTTGTCCAGCGGCGCTGGGGCGCGACGTCTTCGATGCCCGCTTGCTGGCCGCGGCCCGTCGTGCCGGTGTGACGGTCTTGGAAGGGTTCCGAGCGCGCGGCGTGTTGCGAACCGGCGGGATCATTAACGGCGTGGAGATCATCGACGTCGCTGATTCCGAAGGTCGCCGGGAGCTGCACGCACCGCTAGTTGTCGCGGCCGACGGTCGACGTTCGACGGTCTTGCAAGCGACCGGTTCCGTACACCGTAGCGGTACGGCGACGGCCGGATTCAAACGGCACGTTCCTGTTGCCGATAGGACCTCGTGGGCAGGCCGCATCGCCATGCATGGAGCGGCCGGCGGGTATGTCGGCATCTGTCCCGCCGGCGACGGCTATTTGAATCTTTGCGGCACGATTCCTCGAACGTATTTGCAGCAGGCCCACGGTCGCATGGGAGACGCCTTGCGATTATTTCTCGGCCCCGATTCGCCCCTGCTTCCGCCGGCCGATTCCGACGATCCTCGCGAAGCGTGGCACGCCATGCCCGAGGTCGTGCAACAGCGCTCGCGGCATCGTGAGCCCGGCATTTTGTTCGTTGGCGACGCGATGGGAACGATCGAACCGCTCACCGGCCAAGGCATGACGATGGCGTTGGCCGGCGCGGAGATGATTGCCGAACTGCTCCGCGCGACCGGCGCGCGGACGGCCGATGCGGCGTTGCAGCGGCGTTACGAAGCCCAGTGGTTTCGCACGTTCCGCCGACCGATCGCCGCGGCTGCGTGGTTCGGTCGGATCCTACGCAGCCCGCGACTCCTCGATGCCGTGCTCTTGACGACAGGCGTCGTTCCCCGATTGTCGCAAACCGTGCTCCTGCGAGCCCACGATCGGACCCTGACGATGCCGATCGCCGGCTAACCCCTTGGTCGATCAAAGGCCGTGATCACGGCGCTATTGTCGGATTCGGAGTGTCCGAGGTCGATCGTCCGCTCAAGCAACTCGGCGTGCAACTTCGAGAGCGGCGTCATGGCCTGCGCTTGCGCGGCCGTCGCAAGGATCAATCGCACGTCTTTCAAATGCTGCCGCACCGTCGCTTGGGGCGCAAAATCGCGAGCCAGCATCTTAGGACCCTTCGTCGTCATCACCGTGCTCGCCGCCGGCGTGCGCTTGAGAACATCGAGGAGGCGGGCGGCATCGAGCCCCAGCGCTTCGGCAAAAGCTAATCCCTCGGCCAGCACGGCCCGATGGAGACCGAGAATCAGATTGTGGACGAGTTTCCACTTCGCGGCGTTACCGACGGGACCGGCGTGCTGCACCTCGGCGGCGAACGCCGTCAGCACCGTTTGGCATTTCGCCAAGTCCGTATCGTCGCCGCCTGCGAACACTAACACCTCGCCTTTGCGCGCCTGGGCGCTGCTGCCGGCCACTTCGGCTTCGACATAACCGACGCCACGCGGCTTCAGCAGTTCGGCATGGGCAATCATTTGCTCCGGCGCGGCGGTCGTCGTGTCGATGATCGTCCGGCCCGCACGAAGCTTGTCGCCGACCTCAGCGAGCAACTTGTCGACGATATCGCCGTTGGGCAGACTCAGCAGTATCAGCTCGCAACTTTCCAAAACGTCGTCGACTGCCTGCACGACGGCGACGCCGCGGCCCGCCGCATCGTCGCGCCGCTCGGAGTTCATATCGAAGCCGATCGGCGCAAGGCCGCGCTCCGTGAGACGTTCAGCCATCGCACTGCCGAGCAACCCTAAGCCGATGATTCCGACGGGCGGGCAAATCATGACGACGAACCTCGAGCGAATGAATACGAAAGTCGGTTGCATCGGCCGTGCGCATCGCCGATAACCGCCTATGTTCCGCCCGCCTCGCTCGCCCCGCAAGAGCCCGTTATGGTCGCCCGCGCCTGGTTGCCCTGGTGTTGCATGCTCGCGCTCGGATCGGCGGCGCAACTTTCGTCGGCTGCCGATTCGCGACGGAGACCAAATCATTTTCCTCGACGAGGATCGCCCGATCGCGCGACTTGTGTTACACGATCCGGTCGTACGCCGTCCCTATTTGGCCGACGTCAAAACTCCCGGCGGTATTCAAGTCACGCGCCGTCATCCGCCGGTCGCCGGCGAAGATGCCGTGGATCACGACGCGATGCACCCCGGCCTGTGGTTCGCCTTCGGCGATCTCAACGGCCAAGACTTTTGGCGCAACAAAGCCGAAATTCGGCAGGTGGGAAAGCATCCGGCCGTCGGCATCGAAGATCTGGGCACGATCGCACTGCGTGGCGAAGGCAAGCTAGTTCGCGCCGACGGCACGCTCCTGGGTCGTCAACTTTTCGATGTTCAGGCTTTTCGTGTTCCGGAGGGCTATCTCTACTCTTGGCAGTTTCAATTGAGCGGCGATAACGAAGCCCTCGACTTCGGCGTTCAGGAAGAAATGGGCTTCGGCGCACGTATGGCGACGCCGCTCGTCGAGAAAGCCGGCGGCATCGTCACCTCCGCCGATGGTCGCACCGGCGCGAAGAAAATCTGGGGCATGCGCGACAAGTGGTGCGACTACTCCGGCACGATCGACGGCAAGCGCGTCGGCATCACGATTATGCCGCATCCCGAGAACCCGCGGCCGACTTGGTGGCATACTCGTGACTATGGCGTGTTCGTGGCCAACGGTTTCGGGCCACGTTCGGTCGATGAAGGAGCCGAGCCGCGATTGAAAGTGCCGGCCGGCGAATCGATCACCTTCCGCTATGGCGTGTTCATCCACGAATCGCCCGCCGAACAGAAGCCCGATATTGCAAGAATGTACGACCACTATCTCGGCAAAGTTCCTGGAAAACACGGCCGCGAGGAAGGGACCGCGAAGTGAACGTCGCCGACGTCGAGCATCCGGCCGCATTGAGCACCGCGCAGCGTCGCACGGTTTTGGCCGCCGCGTTTCTTTGCTGGTTGTGCGCAGGTCTGCAAATGGGGCTGACGCAGCTAACATCTCGGCCGGCGTTGCTGAGCATGTACGCGAGCATGGAAGACGCGTCGCTGTCGGATGCCTCGAATGCGGAAGCGGCCCGCAAAGCTCGTGAGGCTTTCGTCGGGCATTGGTTCGCCAGACATCTTTGCGCGTTACAACTCGGCGCCGCCGTCGGCGGTGTGCTGCTCGGGCGTCGAGCCGATCGTCACGGTCGGGCCCACGCACTCGGGATCAGCGTACTTTGCTACTCGGTTTTTACCGGTTTGGGTTATTTCGCGCGCACGCCTTACGAACTTACGGCGGTGCGATTTTTGTGCGGCCTGGGAATCGGCGGGGCTTGGCCGGCAGCCGTGGCATTGGCCGGTGAAGCTTGGCCGGGAGCCGCTAAGCCGACCGTCGCCGGAATCATCGGCATGGCCGCGAATGTCGGAATTTTGGCCGTCGGACAAATCGCGTCGCGTTTGATGAGCATAACCGCCGACACCTGGCGCGACGCCATGCTTGTCGGCGCACTGCCCGCTCTGCTCGGTGTGCTCGTGGTTCTCCGGTTACCCGAGTCGCCGAGTTGGCTGGCCCTGCGCGGAAAGCCCGAGGCCGCGAAATCGGCCGCGCCCATTCGCGAATTGTTCCAACCGGCGCTTTTGCGTTACACGCTCATCGGTATCGGACTCGCCACGGTGCCGCTTTTAGGTGCTTGGGGCTCGAGCAAATGGATGTTTCCCTGGGCGGATGCAGCGGGGCAGAAACTCGGCCAGGTCGATCTTCAGGCCCGCACCCAATCGACTTGGGCTTACGGCGCCGTACTCGCCAGCGCAACCGGCGGGATGTTGGCCGACATGTTCGGCAGGCGCGCGACCTATTTCGCTTTCAGCTTGCTCGCTCTGGTAACAAACTTGTTCGTTTACGGCTGGATTCAACCGGGCGATACGTGGTTTATGCCGCTTGTGTTCCTGGTCGGCGTCACGGGCACCGTTTTCTTCGGCTGGCTGCCGCTCTATTTGCCGGAGCTTTATCCGACGGCCGTTCGCGCCACCGGAATCGGACTCACTTACAACTCAGGACGCATCGCGACCACTTTCGGCATTCTGATCGCCGGCTCGCTGATGTCGACCTTCCACGGGGATTACGCCCGCGTCGGCATGATCACGTCTTGGGTGTATCTGCTCGGGATGATCATCATCCTCTTCGCACCGCCCGGCGGCGCGAAGAAGAACTGATGCTTCGTTACCCTTGTCGCTCGTGTAAAGCCGCGTGCTCGGCTTCGTCATGCGGCCGATTGTCATGCCCGCGCTCTCGGGACAATTCGATCCGATCGACGAACTTCACATTGGCACATTCGTCGATCTCATGCGTCTTGCAAGCCGCATGGTCGGCGATGAAAAAGCGAAACGGCCCGCCGGCCTTTACCGGAAGCGGCCCGCCGTCGAGTGAGTAGATCACCACGGCCCGCTCGCGCACCGCATCCAGCGGAATGCTCGCATGAAAATCGTCCGCCTCGGCGTGCAGGTTCAGCCACTTCGCCTCTTCCCGTACGCCCGCTCGTTCTAGGAGTCCGGGCAACCGCACGGCCCGACCGGTACGCTTGGGGTCGAGCACGGAGACGTCGGGCACTTGGTACGCCGGGGCGATCTCGGCCAGTTCCGCCGCATCGAGCTTGAGGGGCCGTGCGACTTCACCGTCGATCGTCAAAACTTCGGCCATGCTTCGGTCGCCTTTCGCTACTACCAACTCATTCGACGGTGAACCGCTGCCGTTCATCCGGCGGTCGATCCGCCGAACCTGAGAGATCAAGCTTCGTCACGTCGAATCCGGCCGCTTGCAGGTCTTCGCGCCAAACGTCGATGGCGTTCATAATTCGCTGTCGCGCTAAATCCACCTGAGCATTGATCATCTTCTTCTGCATCTTGATGATCGGCCAGAAGATCGGAACGATCGACATGCAACCTTGCATCTGAGCGAAGCTTGAGACGGTCGTTTCGAACGTGCGAAACTCGGCGATAGCGTTCTTGATATAAAGAAGCTTCGCCTTACGAACTTCATCCGGCGGCAAGTGCGCCAGCGTCAGTGCGAATTGCTGCATCCGCTCCGACGACAAACTGTCGGCCGGGTTGGGTTGATTGCTTTGCATGCCGCAGATTATACCGTCTGATTGAGGCGGTTCGTAACAATGTCTCCGCCGGCGAATCAGCGATGGTGGCGGCGGTCGTGGCGAAGCTCATTCCGCTTCGCCCCGCACCTGACCGCTCCGCTGCAGCCGCCAGCCGGCGATGCCGCAAAGGCCGAAGCCGAACACGTGCAACGGGCCGTGCACCGCGCGCAGGTCCGGCACGCCGGCCAGCGCGGGGATCGGGCTTCGCAGCGCGTTGACGAGGACCAAGGCGAAGCTAAGCAGGAGAGCCGCGGCCGCCGTGCTCCATAGGGCACGCACCGGCTTCGACGTTTCGCCGCGCATCGCGAGCCGCACCAGCAGGGCCGCGACCAACCAACCCGCGACGACCATGAACGCCACGGCCGCTGCTTCGACGGCCGAGTAAGAGTGCAGCCGCCCGGCCAAGATGCCGGCCGCCATCAGCGGTACGCCGAGCATCACGCCGAGACAGGCGGCCTTAGCGAGCGGCGGCGAGCCCGACTCCCGTGCTCCCCACGCGGCGCACAGCAGCAGCAAGAAGCCCGAGTAGTAAAAGTGCAACGCCAGCAGGATCCAGGTCGACGCCTCGATGCCGAAAGGTTGCCCGCCGGTTCGCTCGACCACGGTCAACAGTCCGCCGACCGCGACGAAGTTACACGCTAGGTCGGTCGCAGTCGTCACGAGGTCGCGATAGTTGCGCCGCGCCAAGCCGACGAGCCCGGCCCAGCCGAACATCAGCGTCAGCACGAACCAGGGCAGCGTCAACACGGCCGTCGACGGCGACGCTGCCATGATGTACGGGCCGATCAACATCGTGGCCGCCGAAAGTTCATACTGCTCAATCAGCTTCCACGTCGAGCGGGCCGCGTCGGGCGCACTCTTCAACAAAATCACCAGCGTGAGCGGGATGATCGCCAACGGACAGAGCAACAGCAATCCTTCGGCCCACGCCGCATCAACCGGCCGCGGGTTGGCCCACGTGACGAACAACACGCAGAACACGCCGCCGACGATCGCTCGCACGACGTCGAGCGACGGCCCGACGCGTGTCATCGTCGGAACGGAAGTTTGCGGAGTTGCCGTGGCCATCGTTGCGTCATCCATTACTTGAGCGGCGGAAGGTGATCCGCGTTCTCCTTTTGCAGAAATCGTGCCGAGCGAAGTGGTAGTTAGGGCGCCGCTTTTCGCAGCGCGGCTCGATGTTTCAGATAACTCCGCCAAACGCCGCCCAGCCCGACCATCATCACGACCAAGATCGCAATCACCGTCCAATCAATCGCCCCGACGATCCCCTCGGTCATCGGCTTCACGAAGTTCTCGCCGGCCGCTTGAGCCAACTGCGCCGTGCCGTCGATAAACGGTTGCGGGTTCGCCAAGAACGCCGCCAGCGTCGTGCCGACCGCCAGCGCCCCTTTGTTGCGCCAAATGAAGTTCATCCCGTTGTCGCCGTACTTCGAGACCACGCCTAACAACTGCGGGTTGCGAGCCATCGCCGCCGTCGATTGATCGGCGGCCAGCATTGCGAGCTGCCGACCTTGCTGCGGACTCACGGCCTTCAGCGCCTTGGCGCCTTGCTCGCCGAGTTCCTTCACCAGCGGCTCGGCGACTTCCTTGTGCTTCACAATCGCCTCGACCGCGTCGTCGCCGTACTTCGCCGCCAGTTCCAGATTCTGCGGACGCTTGGCAATCCACTCGACGCCGTCGTCGCCATAGCGGGCCATCGCGCGAACGGCCGCCGGAGCCTGAGCCCCCGCCTTGCCTGCCGCCGTCATTGCTTGCGGCCCCAGCTCGCGCACCGCCTTCAAACCGTCGTCGCCGTATTTAGTCGCGAAGACTTCAATCTTCTTGGCCAGCAGCTCCGTCCCTTCCTCGGCCGCCTCTTTGGAGAACTTCTTCGTGACGAACTCGACCGTTTCCCGAATCGCCGCCGTCGTCACGGCGGCATCGGCGACGATCGGCGAGAGCATCGCGCTCAACAGGCAGACGGCGAGCATCAAACGTTTCATGGGTTGGCTCCGTACTT
Organism: Planctomycetota bacterium; assembly: GCA_017303535.1. Taxonomy (GTDB): domain Bacteria; phylum Planctomycetota; class Planctomycetia; order Pirellulales; family PNKZ01; genus PNKZ01. Next base: position 2,320 of record JAFLCO010000060.1, on the reverse strand, counting down.
CTTGCCGGCCTCTTTAGCCGCTTCGGCCCGTTCGGCCGGATCGGTCGACGACAATCGCGGGCCCGCCGAACCGCCGGCCGTCGCTGAAGTTTTCGTATCGTTGGAACATCCGCCCGCCGCGACGATCAACACCGCCAGCGCGAGCAAGCATTTATCAAAGCCGAATCGTCGCATCACCACGTCCTTGCCTTAGATTTCGGTCGGTTCCAGCACCAATCGTTGCAGCGCGGCCCGGCGGAGTCGAGCCCGCTCTTCGTGCAACTGCAACATTTGACTTCGCAACCCGAGGTTGCCGCTCCGCTCGATCGAGTCGGCCGCCTTCCGGCTTTCGTCGCGCACATTCGCATCGGCATCGTCGGTTTCCATCTTACGAAGCTGCTCGAAGGCGGCGCGTGCCTCCGGGTTGCCGTCGACCAAGAGCGAGCGAACTTGTGCAAGCGTCGCTTGAACCTTTTCCGACACGCGTGCGACGGGGTCGTAGCCCGCCCACTTCGCGACCTTCGAAATGGCGACGTCGACCACGACGGCGGCGACCAGCCCGAGGCCGAACGTGCCCCAACTGCTCGCCGCTCCCGTTCCGAGCACGCCGGCCGAAACGCCGAGCCGTGCGGCGACCGCGGCGGCCGTGCGAACCGCGATCTGCGCGGCAATTTCGCCGGCGACGAACGACACGACTTCGCGCGAGACGCCGGTTTTGAAATCGGCGGCCACTCCGGCGGCGGCCGTTTCGAGAGCTTGCTGAAACGCGGCCCGGAAGGCGGCGTCGCTCGCGAGAAACTTCGGCAACCCGGCCGCGGCCAACTCCCCTTCACTCAAGTCGGCCCGCACGTCGACTAACAGCCCGCCTTCGATGCCCTGCACCCGACTGACGTACCCGCCGATCGCCCGCTCGATCAGCACCTTCAAGTCGTCGAACTTGAAAATGTACTCTTCGAATTTGCCGCTCAGAAATCGCAAGTGTTGATCGTCTTCGGCCGTCGGCAGTTTGCTTTTGGCGTACTCCCACTTGCCGCGCAGCGAGAGCACGGCCTCGGCGAACGGCTTCACGCCCGCATCGGTAACCCGAAAAAACTCCTCGACGCCCGCCAACTGCTCGTCGACGGCCGCCCGCGAAGCGGCATCGGCCGCATCGAGCCGAGGTTGGATCTGGTCCCAAGCTTTGCGCCGCAGCGCCGCGCGATCGATCGGAGCGACCGCAGCCGGCGGGGTCTCCACGATCGCCACTTCGGCGACGTTGGCTTCAGGCGTCGCCGCCGCGAAATAAAACCGGGCGCCCCACGCCAAAGCGGCGAAGAGCAATATCGCGACGCCGGCCGCAGTTGCTTGGCCGGCGTTGAGGCCCGTCGCCGCGGTGTCGGTACGTGTATCTGTTTCGCTCATTCCCATGCCCGTTGGTTGCCGCCGATGGCGGCGACGTCACACCTGGGAAATTCTACCAGCCGGCCAAAAACGCACGGCGCACGGCGATTCGTGAGATTTCCGAAAAAATGCGGCCCGGGCGGAACGCGAGATTCCGCCCGGGCCGAAGCATTTAAGGCTAGCATCGAGCCGTAAGGCCGACGTGTCCTGTCGATCGGTAACCAACGAGGCAGACACGTCGGGCTGACGCCTCGACGCTCGCCCCGGATGAGCGACTACGCGTTGAGCTTCACGCTCGGATCGTCCGCCACGTTGACCCACACGTGCACGTGCGGCTTGCCGCGGAAGTACCAGACGAACGTCGGGCCTTCCAAACGCCAGTTGTCCCACACCTTGTCGTTGCCGATATCCGAGTCTTGATAGAAGGCCAGCGAGCAAGCGTCGAGGCCGCCGTGCTTCTTGAGCGCGGCCATCGCTTCGTTCTGGTCGCTCGTGCGGTACGGCTCGAGCAACAGGCTCAGCACCTTCTGCATCTGCGCCTTCTGATCGGCCGACATATCGGCGACCGGCAACCCTTGGAACTCGCCCGAGCTGCGGAAGCCCGAAGCTTGCTCACGCGGCGAGGTCTTCACTACGGCCTGCTTCTGCTGCTTGCCGTCGAGCATCTGGTAGACCTTGTTGGCCTCCAGAGCTTGCGGCCAGAACACGTTGCCCGGATGGTCCTTGGTTTCGTTGAAGTCTTCCGCGGCATGTCCGTAGAAGATCGGACCGCCGAACGCCACATGGTCGGCCGAGTTGCCGTCGCAGCGGAGCGTCATGTGCCGGCCGGTCATCACGAACTCGAACTTGCCTTCGCTCATGGAGCGCCAGCGATTTTCCATCTGCCAGGATTGGGCGGCCCCCTTCGAGATCGCCGCGATCACCTTTTCGGCGTCCAGCCCCGAGGCCCGGGCGAAATGGA
>JAFLCO010000006.1 GCA_017303535.1 Planctomycetota bacterium | reverse complement strand
GCCCGCGGCGCGTAAGTTTGCGCGGGGCGACGCCGTGCGTGGCGGCGAGCGTGCAGAAAAACGAAAGCGTGCCGAGCCCCGCCGCCGTGAGGAAGAGCAGATCGATGCGCGGTCGCGTCACTTCCCCGGCTCCGACGATCGCGCGGCCAAGCGCCGTTCCGACCATCATGCCGACAAAGCCCGACGTCCCCAGCGTGCCGATGACTTCCGCCATCCGCGCAATCGGCGCACGGCCGGAGACATACGTAATGGAAGCGCCGAAAATGCCCGCCAGGCTCGATTGGTAAGCGATTCGCAGCAGGTAAATCCACGGGCTGTCGACTGTCGTTACGGCCAAGTGCAGTAGCGAGCAGGCGACATAGCCGATGTTGGAGACGATCCACACCCGGCGGGCACCGAAGCGGTCGATACCCACGCCCTGGGCAAACCGCATGACGATGGCGCCGACCATGCCGACGCCGACGACCCAGCCGACGTGCCATTCCGTGCCGCCGATCGACTTAATGAAGTCGGCGTAAACATAGAGCAAGCTCACCGACACCATCATCGAGAGGTTGGCGGCGTAGCTAAACCAGAACGGCCGCCCGAAGCCGGCGTCTTCGGGAGGCCGCGCGGCGGCGATATCTTCGACGCCGAGCGCTTCGGACATGGCGGGAACTGGGGCAGAAGGAGCGGCGAATGGAGCGGCGGGAAACGGGCAGTATAGCCGCGGTCCGCCGCCGCGGGATGGCCGCAACCCGCGAATTTCCGCCGAATTGCCGCGATCCGCCCGGTTCGCCAAGGTCGACTCGACTTTACGAGCAAGGTACGTTGAACTAGAGTTCCCGCTTACTGTTCGCCCGGCTTCTTTGAGTATCGCAGCCCCGATGTCGTTTGCCGACCGCACGCTGATCAACATCGCGACGTACAACGAAATCGAAAACCTTCCCGGCCTGGTGGAGGAGATTTTTCGTTATGCGCCGAATGCTCATCTGCTGATCGTCGACGACAACTCGCCCGACGGCACCGGCCAATGGGTGGACGAGCAAGCCAAACAAGACCAGCGCGTGCACTGCTTGCACCGTAGCGGAAAGCTCGGCCTCGGTACGGCGATTATGGCCGGCATGAAGTACGCGATTGACAACGACTATCGCTACTTCCTCAACATGGACGCCGACTATAGCCACCATCCGAAGTACTTGCCGCAGTTGATCGCGGCGATGGAGCCGGTCGGCGGCAAGCCGGTCGACTTGGTAATCGGGTCGCGCTACGTTCCGGGCGGCGGCGTCGAAAATTGGCCGCTCAAACGCTTGCTCATGAGCAAATCGGTGAATGCCTACGCGCGTTGGCTCCTGTGGCTGAAACCGCACGATTGCAGCGGCGGCTATCGTTGCTATCGTACGAGCGTGTTGAGGAAACTGGACTTTGAAGCGTACCACTCTCGCGGCTACTCTTTCCAGCAAGAAACCCTCTGGCGCATGAAGCAGGCCGGTGCGAAGTTCGCCGAAGTGCCGATCGTGTTCGCCGACCGCGTCAAAGGGAACAGTAAGATCAACCTGCGTGAAGCCCGACGAGCGATCAAGATTATCGCCCGCTTGGCGGTCACGAATTGGACAGGCTTGTAACGCCAAGGACGGCAGGAATCGCACCATGAAAACTCTCGTCACCGGCGGAGCCGGATTCATCGGCAGCCATCTCGTCGGCCGGCTCTTGCGAACGGCCGATGCCGAAGTCACTTGCCTCGACAACTACAACGACTACTACGCGCAGCAACTCAAACGCGAAAACGTCCGTCCTTACGCCGACCATGCGCGGGTAACGCTCGTCGAGGCCGACTTCACCGACCACGCGGCGATGCGGCGGCTGTTCGAAGAGTCGCAGTTCGACTACGTCGTCCATCTCGGCGGTTTTGCGGGCGTGCGCTACAGCGTCGAGAATCCCAAGCCGTACGAAGAGCACAACGTCGGCGGCACGCTATCGCTGCTCGAGGCCGCCCGGCACGTGCCCGTGAAACGATTCTTGCTCGCGTCGTCTTCCACCGTTTACGGCCGCGGCGCCGACGCGCCATTTCGCGAAGACTCGCCCCTCGGCGTGCCGCTCAGTCCGTATGGAGCGAGCAAACGGGCCGCCGAATTGATGGGCCTGACCTACTGCGATTTGTTCCAAGTGCCGGTCGTTTGCATCCGACCGTTTAGCATTTACGGGCCGCGGCTTCGCCCCGATTTGGCGCTGACGATTTTTGCCCGGTGCATTCTCGACGACCGGCCGCTGCCGCTCTTCGGCGACGGTTCAATTCGCCGCGATTTCACGTACGTCGACGACTTCTGCGACGGCCTCGAAGCGGCGCTCGCGGCCGACGGCGTCGTCGGCGAAGCAATCAATCTCGGCCACGATGAACCGGTGGCCGTGCGCGAGGTGATCGAACTCTTGGAGGCGACGCTCGGGCGAAAGGCGAAGATTCAGCGGCTCCCCGATCGCTCGGGCGAGATGCCGGTGACGCACGCCGACCTCACGAAGGCCCGGCGTTTGCTGGGATACGAACCCAAAATGAGCTTCGCCGCCGGCGTGCAAGCCTATTGCGATTGGCTGCTCGAAAGCGAAGCGGCCGGCGTTATCAGCTTCCCGCCGGCAACAACGCCGCTTCGCAAGACGGCGTAAAAGACTTGTTTGCCACGGATGCCGTGACCAAGTCTACCAAGCGGCGGCGGCAAAATTGTGCATGGCCGCCTCGCGCAAAGCCGCCGGCACATGTTGGGCGACGATCGTCTCCCACAGTCCGTCGTCGAACGGCAATCGTCGGCTAATCATTCCCAGCGCGCGAACCGCCGAGATCACGCCTCCGGTCTGTCGATCGTCGCTGCGCCGATCGTCGACTGCCAAACTCGCCGCGCCGTCGCGGACGGCGCAGTTAAGGTCACGACGCCAAGTCGGCACATGCCCTTCGTGGACGACGTAAAAGTCGCTGGGCGACTTCAGCAAGTGTGCGAAGGCTAGCGCCGCCTCGGCGCTCCAGGCGACGATGATTTCCGCCGATTCCGCAATGGCCGCGGCCCGATGCCCGGCGGCTGCCGCTTCCATCCGCACCACGTGCAGGAGCCCGTCTTGTCGCGGCGTCTCGCCTGCGGAGCCGACGGCCACGCGGCGGTCGCGCACCACGGCATGAGTGGCCGCCTGCGCGATGTGTTCCAAAATGTCGGCCGCCAAGCCGACGCCGTGCCCCAACGGGCCGATGAAATGCACGGTGACCGACGACTTCCGTGGTCGCGATCCCGCGAAACCTTCGTACGAACGCATCCGTACCATGTGCGCATCCCTAGCCCGGCACGTGCGCACGCGCGGATCGCGACCGCGATCGGTCGGATTTCCAAGGCCTGCACGACTGCCCGGCGAAGCAGTTCCCGAAACGATTCCACAACTTCCGACGGCGGATTGCGCCAGTTCACGTTTGCGACTGTCTACGTCGCGCACGTTCGACGTTGCCCTACCCAGGCCACGCCGTAGCACTTGCTGCCGCTCGAACCGAACCTCGTCGACGCCCACGAATCCGACTTTACAGCATCTTGCTTAGATGCTGTCGGAGTCGTGCTACCCGGCGACAACCTTGTTCAACGCTGCGACATGCAAAATCTGCCGTCATTCCGCAGGCGTCTACCCACGCTTGCGGAACGAGACCATTACACCGCAACCGCCGGAAAGCGTCAAATCTATTTGCCGCCGGCCATGCAACAAATTGGTGAAGTGCCATGATTTCCGGTCGGTCGATCCCCGCCCATCCGCAGTCAAAGGCCTGATTTCTCGCCTTCTTTGCCGGCACGTTCGGCAAACCACCGAACGACGGCCTCCCGCCCTTCCGGGGCGCTAAAGCGAAATCCGGGGTTTTCCAAGTCCGTCAATTCGTCGAAGGCTTGGTTCTGCAAATAGAACTCCGAAGGCGAACCGCCGGCCGCCAGCACAACCGCCGCCGCAGCACTCGCGCCGACTTCGGCCGCTTCCGGCACACGAATATTGATCGCGTCACGGGAATCAAAATGTTTCGCGAGCCACGCATCGCGCCCCGGCCAGTCGTGGGCCCGAACCAGTACCAAGAGTGCGACCCAGTCCATACGGTATGGCGTCTCTTCCACGGGCAGCAGCACCTTGGCGTCGTCGATCGCTTTCTGTAAGGCCGGGCCCGCCGTCGCCGTGCCGATGCGCGAAAGCTGGTAGCAGAACAACCCGTGGCTGCTGCCGTTGCCGAACGACGTCGGCGAGTCGTGCGGCACGCGCTCGTCGGGCACCGTCGCCAGGTAGTCGGCCGCGAAACGCGAGACCTCCTCGGGATCGAGTACCACGAGCATGTCGAGTTCGCGCATGGTCAAGAGTCGCTTCTCTTCCAACCAGCGGCGGCAGGTGTTGCGCGTAATGTCCGCCCGTCGCGCGCCGTCGAGTTGTTGCTGACGTTCACGCGTGAGATCGATGGGTACCTCGAATTGATAAGCCAAGCGGCGCCGCGGCGTCGGCAAGTTTTTCAAATGAAACTGGGCTCCTTCCTGCATGCTTGAAGGATGCGGGAAGAAGACGCCGACCGGCCAGTCGCCCGGCGACAGCGAGTTGCCGCTGACGCAGTGGGCCGTGCGCTCGTCGCACCGATCGAACAGGCTCGGCTTCGGCGCATTGGCCGGCTGATTGGGGATGCCGATGATCAGGTGCTGCACGGCCTTGTGTTCGCCCGCCTCCCAAAACTCAGCGACCATCGCGGGCCGCGACCAATCGTAAATCTCGAGCAATCGCTCCGAGGCATCGACGTCGGGCATCTCGGCGTCGAGATCGGCCCCGAGTCGTCGCTCGACGGCGGCCGTCGTGCGGGCCACGGAATCATCGCGGCTCAAAAAGTACAGCAAGTCGCGTCGCGCTGATGCGTACACGTTCTCCGAATCGGCCGCACTCGCGCCGGTCGGTTTGCTTAATAAGCGATCCAATGCCCCTTCGATATCCTCGTCGGAAATCGGTGGAAGTTCTCCGGCGATCGGGGCGCGCTGGAGCCAATGTCCCCAAGCCGCGTCCCACAGCGACTCGACGCGCCGTCGCAACACCGGCACTTGCGACGGCTTTTCCAGTCGAGCCTTCGCCCGCAACATGATCGCGGCGTCGGAGCCCGTCGTGGAGGCGGCTTTTTTCAAACGCTCGAAGGCCGCTTCCCGTCGGGCAAATTGCGGAGCATCCAAATCGTCGAGCAGCGTATCAATGTCGGCTGTGGAAAGCGGCGGTTCCGCCGAGCCCGGCGGCGGCGATATCTCGGGCAGCGTGCTGAGTACCGACCGAATCAGTTCGCGACCTTCCAGATCGTCGGCCAGTTGCTTCAGTCGGGCCTGTAAAACCTCCCGCACCAGCGGCATGTTTTCCGTTCGCGCCGCCAGCGACGATAGGCGAAAGCGAGCCGCTTCGCGAGCGGCGAAGTCGTCGTCGGAAAGAGCTTCGGCAAGCCGCTCGATCGCAACTCGCTCTGTAGTCGGCGGCGGAATCTTGGCTACCGGTTCCGCCGCGACGATCACCGACGCGATCGTCCAGGCGATTAGCGTCAGCCGAACTGCGTCGATGCTCGTCGTCTTGAGGCTCGGCATGGTCTGCGTCTCGGTCGCTCCGTCGAACACTTCGCCTACGCCTCCATCATAAGCAACCGTTGCGAGACGGGCTACGCAATCGCGGGCCGACCAAAATGCCGGGAGCGTTCGAGGCGACTTTCCCCGAACGCTCCCGCGGTCGTCGAATTACCGATCTACCGACGAAATCTACTTCGTCGCCAGCAGTTCGTTGAGCTTCGGCAGGATGCTCGTCGCCCAGATTTCATAACCTTCCGGGCTCAAGTGGAGCAGGTCAGGCATGATCTTCTTCTCGAGCACGCCGTCGGCCGTGAGGAACTTCGGGCCGATGTCGAGGAAGAAAACGTTCTTGCCGTCGTCGAGCGACTTGACGATCTCGTTGGCGCCGGTGTTCGTCTTACGGAGCGCGTCGTTGTTGTCGGCACCGCGCGGGAAGATGGCCAACAGCAGGATCTTCGTCTCGGGCAGCTTCTCACGCAGCTTAGCCACGATCGCCTTGATGCCGTCGGCGATTTGTTCCGACGTGTTCGTGCGCGAATTGTTCGTGCCGATCATGATCACGGCGACCTTCGGCTGAATGCCTTTGATGTTGCCGTTGTCGAGCCGCCACAGCACGTGCTCGGTCCGGTCGCCGCCAATGCCGGCGTTCATCGGCTTCAGTGAGCCGAAGTGCTTGGCCCACGCGTCCTTGCCGGATCCTTCCCAACCTTGCGTGATCGAGTCGCCGAGGAAGATCACGTCGACTTGGCCCGGCACGGCTCGGCTGTTGATGAGTTCGTGGCGTTGCATCCAGTTCCCGGGACGCGGCACCGGCGTCACCGATTCCTTCGGGCCGGCGGGAACCGGCGCCGGCTTGGCGGCGGCCGGAGCTTTCGGAGCGGCGGCCTGTTGAGCGAGGGCCAGTTGCGGCAGGGCGACGACCATCGCGGCGAGCAAGAGCGGGGCGAAGCGAAGCAGTTTCATAAGCAATCGTCTCCAAGGGTTGAGAACACGGAAGGACTGTTACAAGCGGCATGAGTCGCACAAAGCGACCGGCGGGAAGAGCCGCAGTGTAATCGCCCGCGCGGCGGTTTGCACGATGCCGTGAGCGATTCTGTCGCACAAGCCGCCGCTGATTGAAGTTCGACCTAGGGTTGTTCGCGCGGCGACAAACGTTCCGCACGCGGAGGCAAGCTCCGCGGCCAAATGCCTGAACAATTTGCAAGCTCGAAAGCAACTCAAATGAAACGGATCGGCGTACTCACCAGCGGCGGCGATTGTCCGGGCCTCAATGCCGTGATTCGCGGCGCCGTGAAATGCTCGCAGCAACTCGGCTACGAATGCATCGGCTTTCTGCGCGGCTACGAAGGGCTCGTCGATCCGGTCACCTACAAGCAGCTCAACTCGAAGAACACGTCAGGCATCTTGAACCAAGGGGGCACGATTCTCGGCAGCACGAACAAGGGCCGCTTCGTCGCCCGCAGCGGCGTCGACAACCGCGAAGAGATCGACATCGAACTTTTGGCCGGCGTCAAAGCGACCTGCGAACAACTCGACATCGCGGGGCTGGTCTGCATCGGCGGCGACGGCTCGCTCGCGATCGCTCAGCAGTTCCACGAGTTCGGCATTCCGGTTGTCGGCGTGCCGAAGACGATCGACAACGATCTCTCGGCCACTGCCTACACGTTCGGCTTCGACAGCGCCGTCGCATGTGCGACCGACGCTCTCGATCGCCTGCACACCACGGCCGCGGCTCACGACCGCGTGATGGTGCTTGAGGTCATGGGGCGGCACGCCGGTTGGATCGCGCTCCATGCCGGAATTGCCGGCGGCGGCGACGTAATCTTGCTGCCCGAGATCTCCTGGAACTTCGACGGCGTCTGCCGCAAGATCATCGAGCGCGAACAACAAGGCAAACACTTCACGCTGGTCGTCGTCGCCGAAGGAGCTCACTTGCCCGACGGGGCAATGGTCACACGCGAACGCCGCAGCGAAAATCGCCAAGTCGCGCTCGGCGGCATCGGCAACGTCGTGGCTGCGGAAATTCAAACGCGGCTCGGACGCGAAACTCGTTGCGTGGTGCTCGGCCACTTGCAGCGCGGCGGCCCGCCGACGACGTTCGACCGCGTGCTGGCCACGCAATTCGGAGCGTACGCGGTCGAAACGATCCATCGCGGCGAATTCGGCCGGATGGTCTGCTTCAACCCTCCGGCGATCGAAAGCGTCTGGATCACCGAGGCCGTCAGCAAGCTGCGAACGGTCGATCCGAACTGCTCGGCGGTCAAAACGGCCCGGGCGCTGGGTATCAGCTTCGGCGACTGCGGCCCGAAGCAAAGCCCTCCGGCGAGTAAACCGCAGCCGGCCTTCGCGGAAGCGGAATCGCCGGAACTCGCCGCGGCCCGCTAAGGCTGAAATCGACGTAAGTCCCGATTCGCTTGCGCGACTTACGACGAAAGCGCAATTCTGTTGCAATTACGAGTGCGTACTCTTTTCGAAAAGAGTGCGCACCCTTAATTCCTAAGTATGCGGTGCGCACTTTTTCGCGCGCGAAGTACGCACTCCGGTCCAAATGTACGCAGTGCGCATCGACGTAAGTCCCAATTCGCTTGCGCGACTTACGTCTATTCTTAGACCAAGCGAGCGGCGGGGATGAACCCCGCCGCTCGCCTAAATCACACCAAATTGCCAAAGAACCAACCCCGTATTTTCCACTTTTACGGAGTCGATTCCAGGGCGTTTTTGGCCACCTTCGCAAAGCTCTTCGAAACGCGATCTCCTACGGGTTCACCGCCGGCGCGCCGCTGTTGTCCGGCGATTGCGGGCCGCCGTTTGTCGAAGCGTCAGCGCCGCTGGTCGAGGCCGGGGTTTCAGAAGCGGGGCCGGCCGGGATCATCCAGGCGGGTAGTTTGTCGCGGACCTTCAGAATATCTCCCTGCTCGGGGCCTTTGATCCACATCAGGATGTAGAGACCGAGCGCGATGCCCAGGATGCCGCCGATTATGATGCCGCCGAAGACGATGATCATGCCCGCGGCCGAGGCCTTTGGCTTCTGCTTGATGCGCGTCGGTTTGTAAGTCGTCGATGCCGACGCCGCCATACCGCCGCCGACCGCCATGCCGTCGAAGCCCGGTTCCGTGGCGAGGCCGTAGCCGCCGACGTCGCCGACGTCGTGCATCGCCACGCCCCCTTGCGGTTCATCAATAACCGACGTGCCCATCGCGTCGGCATCCGGCACGTCAAGTTCGACGAACGTTTCGGCTTGAGGGCTGTAGAGCAAGTCGTACTTGGCCCGCAGGTGCCGCATGAGCGGTTCGTGCGAGAGCGGAGCGCCGGTGATGCGCTCGGCGAGTTCCGCGGCCGTATAGCGTTGGCCGTGGCGGTGGATGTTGACGTTGAGCCAGCGCTTGAGGTACTGGAACTCGCCGCGCTCGAATTGCTGCGCAAGGCCGCCGAGGTCTTTGTCGGCCTGTTCGAAGAATTGTGCGGCGTAGAGATTGCCGAGCGAATAAGTGGGGAAGTAGCCGAAGAGGCCGGCGCTCCAGTGAATATCTTGGAGCACGCCGTCGGCGTCGTTCGGCACGTCGATGCCGAGGTAGCTCTTGTACTTTTCGTTCCAAGCCGCCGGCAAATCGGCGACGGCCAACTCGCCGTTGATCAGGGCCTGTTCGAGTTCGAAGCGAATCAAGATGTGCAGGTTGTACGTAAACTCGTCGGCTTCCACGCGAATGAGCGACGGGCGAACGTCGTTCACGGCGAAATAGAAATTGCCGAGCGTTACGCCGGCGAGCGCTTCGTGGAACGTACGACGGGCCGAAGCGTATTGGCCGCGCCAGTACGGCAAGCTGCGGCCGACCATGATTTCCCACATTCGCGATTGCGACTCGTGGATGGCCATCGACACGGCTTCGCCGAGCGGCAAGCCATATTGATCGGCGCGGAGCCCTTGGTCGTAAATGCCGTGGCCGGCTTCGTGGAGAATGCCGAAGAAGCCGGAGTTGAAGAAGTTTTCGTCGTACCGCGTGGTGATGCGGCAATCGTTCGGACCGAGCCCGGTGCAGAACGGGTGGGCGGTGACGTCGAGCCGGCCGCGTTGGAAATCGAAGCCGATCTGATCGGCCGCCTTGCGACCGAAGGCGCGCTGGAGTTCGACGGGGTACCGGCGTTCGAGGATTTCAACGCGCGGCGACCGGCCGCTGTCGCGAATCTGAGCGACGAGCGGCACGAGTTCATCGCGCAACGCGCCGAGTACTTGCGTGACCCGTGAGGTTTGCTCGCCTTGTTCGAACTCGTCGAGCAGCGCGTCGTACGGCGTTTCGGCGTAGCCCAAGGCGTCGGCTTGGTCGCGCTTTAGGCGAACCATCTTTTCGAGCACAGGGGCGAAGGCCGCGAAGTCGTTGTTCTGCCGAGCTTCTTGCCATTTGGCTTGGCCGACGACCGCCGTGTGGGCCAGCTCTTCGACGAGCGACTTCGGGAGCTTGCTCCGCTTCTCGTACTGGCGGCGGATCTGGCGAATCGTGGTGCCGGCCTCGCCGTGCGGATCGGCGGCCAACGGAGAGTCTTTGAGATTGTCGAGCCAACCGCCGATGCGAGTGTCGGTGAGCCGCTCGTGAATGAGACCGGACATGAGCGTGATTTGTTCGGCCCGCGTGTCGGTGCCGGCGGCGGGCATCATGCAGCGTTCGTCCCAGCCGAGCACCGCTTCAATGCCGCCGAGCAGCGACGTTTGGCGGAAGTGCTGGGTGAGTTGTTCGTAGGCCGGATAGGCCGGGTCTTCCACGTCGGGGGCGGGCGGCAGCGGCTCTTCGACGATCGTCGGCGGTTCCCAAGCCGGGGCAGGGGGCGCCATCACCTCGGGAGCGACCATTGCCACGCCGAGCGCACCGCCGACAATCGCGGCAATCTCCGCAGGATCGGATTTCACTTCGTCATGGGTCGGTTGTTCGGCCGCAGGAATTCCAACGGCCGTCTCTTGCGTACTCACGCCAAAATCCGCGGCCGGGCCGAATCCGTGCTCGAGTGGTTCGTCGGCGTCCCGATCTTCCCAGCGAAACGTGGAGTCGGATTGCAGCGGCGCAATTTCGTCGATGGGTTCCGACGCGGCGGCGGTTTCCGACGGGGTGCCGAAATCGAGAATCTCGGCATCGCCGCCGGCGGCAGATACTTCGGGCATCGACGCATCGGGTGTTGCCGGCTTGTCGTCGCCGACGAGAAAATCTGCGAAGGCATCTTCGCTTAGCGCGCCGGTCGTGTCGGCCGACATCTCGGGCGTCGGCTCGTGTGTCGCGGCCGGCGAAGCTTCGATATCGAGTTCGCTCAGCGCATCGGCCAGAGGGTCGTCGGCCAGCGAGCTTTCAAGCCCTGCGGAAATTCCAGCGGAATCTCCGGCGACGGGCCCGACGGCTTCGCCGAACAAGTCGGCCTCGGCAGACATGGCTTCTGCGACCTTCTCGGACTCCGTCTTCGGCTCGTCGAGAAAACTCAGATCGACGTCAAATTTTTCGTTCTTCTCCGCCGCAGGTGCGGCGTCATCCGGCTTCTTGGAATCGTCGGGCTTATTCGAATCGAGATCGGAGAGGAAATCGAAATCGGGCATGCGAAGCTCGTTGAGGGGCGTTAAAAGGGCGCTAAGAGGGGATGCTTGCCAAGTTTGCCGCGTCGGCAACGGCTGCCCAGTTTGATTATTTGTAACCCCCGGAAAAGCCCCTTAAAAGACACTGCCGGCCGGATTTACGCCGTTTTCCGCCGCCGACGCCGGAAGAATTCCGACGCTGACGGTTGTGCGGATCGGTAACGCGGCTGGAGACAGGGCCGCGAATAACGTCGGCCGGAATTGAAATGCCGGGGGCCCGGCTAATTCCAGCGCATCCGCAAGCCTGGGGCGGTATCGAACGAGAAAGAAGGGGAAGCGGCGGCGCTCGGCTACTTCACGCCGAGGTCGGCTTCGATGTCGCGGGCTTTTTGCGAGAAGCCGAAGGGCTTCGATTCCTTCTCGTCGGGCCGTTTGATTTTGGCCGAATCGGTGAAGGTTTCCGGCAGGCCGTCGCCGCGGACGTTCACGTTGTTGCACCCGACGAACATGGCGGCCCCCAGCGCGACGGCGGGCGTCGCAACCAGCGGCAGCAGCAGTGATCGGCGAAGAGCGACGTGCACGGCAGACTCGGAGTTTCGCGGCCCAAGAAGTGACGGAGAAAGGTTGCGGGGCGGACTGTCGCAAATGTCGCCGGATGCGTCTAGGCCAGTTGCCCCAAAAACCATCGCCGGCAATGATGTGAAGACAACGTTAAGAGGAACCGCTAATGTCGCTCGACGCCCTGATCATCGCCCCGCATCCCGACGACGCCGAACTCGGGATGGCCGGCACCATACTGAAGATGAAAGCCGACGGCATGAGCGTCGGTATTTTGGACCTGACCAACGGCGAACCAACGCCGCACGGCACGCCGGAAATTCGGGCTCGCGAGACGGCGGCGGCGACGGCGATCCTTGGCGTGGATTGGCGGGGGAACTTGGGCCTGACCAACCGCAAACTCGAACATACGCTCGAAGCGCGGGCACTGCTGGCAGGCAAGATTCGCGAACTCCGGCCGCGGTGGCTCTTCGCGCCGTATTGGGTCGACGCGCATCCCGATCATGTGGCTGCGGTCGGGTTGATCGAGGCCGCGAAGTTTTGGGCGAAGCTCACGAAGACCGACATGCCGGGGGAGCCGTTCTTTCCCGAGCGGATCTGGAATTACAACTGCGTGCATCTCCGCGTCGTCGAGAAGCCGGCGTTCGTCGTCGATATCTCGGCGTACTGGGAGCAGAAGGAAGCGGCCATTCGCTGCTTCGAGAGTCAGTTTATCACGGGCCGCTCGCAGGAGCCGCCGACGATGATCGACCGGCTGCGTGATCAGGCCGCTTATTGGGGATGGTCGATCGGCGTGCGGTACGGCGAGCCGTTTATGTGCCGCGAGACTGTGGGAGTGAAGAGCTTCCGCGACGTGATTTAGATGTTTAGCCGTCGAGCTTGCTCGACGCGTACGCGCCTCGCAAGCGAGGCGGCTAAACGAGTGATGGAACACTGCGAGTTCGCGCGTCGCATTCATTGCCGGCGAAGCGCTCGACCGGAATAGCTGGAGAAACCTTTCCGCGCGGGACGATAAAGCAGGCTGTGTCGATTTTAACGACCGGCCGCCTCGCGCATGTTCCCCCTGAATCCGCGCAACCTGTTGATCGCCGTCTGCCTAGTGATCCTGGGCGGGTGCGCGTATTTGCCCGAGGTTTCGCGGCAGCCGACGTTCTTCAATCCGTTCCCGCAGCTCACGAAGATCGCCGTCGTGCCGTTCTTCAACTTGAGCGCGGAGCCGAGCGCCGACGGGCGTCAGTTTGCCTTGGCCTACGCGGCCGAGTTGCAGATGGTGCCGGGCTTTGAAATCGTGCCGGTCGGCGTGACCGAAGCCAAGATGCAGGAATACCGCATCGTCTTCAACGGCAAGAACGGGCCGGCCGAGGCGCGCAAGCTGGCGCAGCTGCTGCAGGTCGACGCCGTCGTGGTCGGCGCCATCACCGATTACACACCTTACTATCCGCCGCGCGTCGGGATCGACGTCGAGTGGTACGCCGCCAATCCAGGCTTTCATCCGATTCCCGCCGGCTACGGATTGCCGTGGGGCACGCAAGCGGAAGAAGAGATACCCGAAGAACTGATCTTCGAAGCGGAACGTGCGCTCGCTCGCGAGCAGCTCAAAACGCAAACCCCGTACATGCCCGAACCGGAGCTTGCTCCGCCACCGCCGCCTGCTGAAGCGCCGGCACCGCGCGAACTCGAAGAAGAAGCAAAGCGTAGCCCCAGCGGTGTGCGACTAGTGGAACTTCAGGCCGAAGTGGCGACGGGGCCGGAACCGCTCAGCCCAGGGAATTCCGCAGCGCCGAGCGCCGGCGACGGGGCAACGGTGCTACCGCCCGACTGGCCCGACCCGCGCGGTTTCACTCCGCAGCGGCCGTGCGCCGATCGCCCGCCGCTGCGACCTTCTGACCAACCGGTGCTCAAGCACGTGAAGCTCTATCACGGCACTGATGCGCAAGTAACGGCGGCACTGCAGAGCTATGTCTACTTTCGCGACGAGGCAAGATTTGGCGGTTGGCAGTCTTATTTGCAACGTAGCGATGATTTCGTTCGTTTCTGTTGTCACCTACACATCGCCGAAATGCTGACGGCCCGCGGGGGCGCTGGACAAACGCGAGTAGTGTGGCGCTGGCCGACCGGCCGATAACCCTTGAGGCGTGGCCCGCAACTCGACGCAAACGTCGAGGGCACTGCTTCAAATGCCGGCAGGGCGCCAAGTTTGGATCACGGAGGAACACCGCGTGTCGCAGCAGGACATCAACGTACTGGCGCTGGTCAAGGGCGAGGAACGCTATGTGTTCCTGTTTGACGATGCGCACAAAGCCGAAGTGCTGCGGGTACTCGGTCGCTTCGCCTCCAATCCGGAACTGAGCTTCACTTGGTACGACGCCGCCGTGCTGAGCCAAAAAGTTCGCCAAGAGCCGGCCAAGACGAAGCACTCGGGCAGCGGAACGCACCGCTTCAAAGACGTGCCGCTCATCACCGACTCCGGCGAAGAGACGCTATAAGGTTCGGGTTCGGCGTCGGCGATTCCGCGACGACCCGATACAATGTGTGCCACTGGTGGCTTGCCCACCAGTGCCGGTTCGCACGGGTGGACGAGCTACCCGTGGCACTCACGGTAGCAAGCCATGGCCGTCGCGGATTTGCACGAAGCCGAGCCTGCTGCAACGCCGCTCGGCGCGGCGCGCGAGCGGTTTCTCGATTATCTGCGTATCGAGCGCAATGCGTCGAAGCTGACGATTAAGAGCTATCGCGAAGACTTGCGCGCGCTCGAAGTTTCATTGGCCGCGACTTACGGCGAAGGCCTTGAACCCGGCGATATCACGACGCTGCATCTGCGCGGATACGTCTCGAGTCTGCACGAGCAGGCGTTGTCGAAGGCTACGATCGCGCGGCGGCTGGCTTCGCTACGGAGTTTCTTTCGCTTCGGTCGCCGTGAAGGTTGGGCCGACACAAATCCCGCGAAGCCGCTGCGTAACCCGCGGAAGAGTCGCACGCTGCCGCACTTCTTATCGACGGCCGAAATCGGGCAATTGCTCGCCGCACCGAAGACCGGCGGTTGGCAATCGCTCCGCGATCGGGCGATGCTCGAAACGATGTACTCGGCCGGGTTGCGCGTGAGCGAACTCGTCGGCATTCAGGACGGCGACCTCGATTTCGACAACGGGCTAGTGATCGTCCGTGGTAAAGGCAAACGCGAACGGCTGGCCCCGCTCGGTTCGTTTGCGATGAAGGCGCTGAAGGTCTACATCCGCGAACGCGACCGAGCGCGACCGCGCAAGCCGCATCGCGAGAACGCGACCTTCATCGGCAAAGGCGTGAAGCGCATCGAGGCGATCACCGTTCGTAGTACGGCGCGGATGCTGGAGAAGTATCTGCAGCAGACTGGGCTGGATAGTCGGACCTCACCGCATACCCTGCGGCATAGCTTCGCCACGCACTTGCTCGATGCCGGCGCCGATATCCGCAGCGTGCAAGAACTGTTGGGGCACAAGAGCTTGATCACGACGCAGATTTACACGCATGTGAGCACCGCCAACTTGAAGGCGGTGTACGAGAAAGCGCACCCTCGGGCACGGTGAGAAACCGGCGCGGGGTGGCTGGGTCTGGAGCGTATTCGCGAAGGCCCAGTGCAACTGGGGCACCGCTGCGCTATGCCCCAGCCACCCAGCTAAACCAGCCGAAATGAAAATAGCCGCAGGTATGCACCTGCGGCTATTGAACGGATTCGAGCGATCGGAATCTTGCGGCGGCTCGTCTTAGACGAGGCCCTTGCGCACGGCCCAGACCGCGGCTTGGGTGCGATCGTTCACGCCCATCTTCCGTAGCAAGTGCTGTACGTGTTCCTTGACCGTCTCGATGCTGATTTCCAGCGATTGAGCGATTTCTTTGTTGCTCAAGCCGAGCGCCAAGTGACGAAGCACTTGCGTCTCGCGTTGCGTGAGCGGGATTTCGCTGTCGGGCTGCTTTTGCCGCGTCGCCATCTGACCGGCGATCCGCGACATGTGACCTTGTCGCGGCGTGTCGCGACCTTCGGCCACGGCCTTGATCGCTTCGACGAGCTGCTCGCGCGACGAACCCTTCAGCACATATTCCTTCGCGCCCAAAGCATGGGCGCGAGCGACGTACGTCGGGTTGTCGAACGTCGAAAGAATCAGCACCTTGGTTTCGGGCGATTGTTCGCGAATTTGTTCGAGAGCCGACAGGCCGTCGCCGTTTTCCATGCGGATGTCGAGCGTGACGACGTCGGGCTTCAACTCATTGGCCTTGGCGACGGTTTCCACGCCGCTGGCCGCTTGGCCGACGATCTCAATATCGGTGCCTTCCAACATGCTCACCATGCCGGAACGGACCACCTCGTGATCGTCGGCGACTAACAAACGAATACTCATTCCAGGTCCTTCCCGATGGGATTGGCGGCCGGTTGCCCGCCGGTCGCGGTCGCAAAAATTCGTTGCCGGCACTTCGGCGGCACGTGCCGAACTGCCTCGAACCGCACGCCTCGCAGGTCGTGCGTCGCGATCACCCGCGCGGGGGCGTGATCGGTTGTCCCTTGCCTCGTTCTCGGGGATTTGCCGTGGGACGTTCTTGCGTAAATCCACTCTTCCTAATGGTAAAGGTAGTACCGGTACGCCCTTCCGGCAACTAGAACGCAATCGGATTAGGGGTTTTTAGTCGTCGCTTTTCCGAAGGAATGCAGCGCCCACCGCATAAGGACTACCCGGAAAATTAGATATAAACCGGCGTATTCGGCAAAAGCGCTCAATCTTTTGACGTTATTCAGCAGTGACGTAGATATTGCGAGACAGGACACGTCGCCGAAACACGACACGCGCATGGAAGCCGCAACGTTCTCACGAACGTCACAATATCTCGCAGGCCTTCCATGAAACGCGCTTCGCTGCTGCTCGTCGACGACGACAAACACATTCTCGAATCGATGGCCGGCTGGCTTCGCGAGCAAGGCTATGTCGTCGACACGGCCAATTCCCGCGCCTCGGCGATCGCCGCATTGGAGAAGAAGGCGTACGACATCGCGTTATGCGACATTCAGCTCGACGACGGCGACGGCTTCGAGATTCTCGGCTGGGCACGCAAGAATCGGCCCGAGACGTCGATTACGCTGCTCACCGGTTACGGCACCGTCGAAACGGCCGTCGAAGCGATTCGCGCCGGCGCGTTCGACTTGCTCACCAAGCCGCTGATCGACGAAGAGTTGACGCTCTCGCTGGAGCGGGCGCTCAACCAGCGCCACGTCATTGAAGAAAACAACAACCTGAAGCAGCAGCTCGATCTGCGCTTCGGGCTCGAGAACATCGTCGGCCGCGATCCGCAGATGCGGAAGATTTTCGACGTCGTCGAAAGCGTGGCCGATACGAAGGCTTCGATTCTGATCACCGGCGAAAGCGGCACCGGCAAGTCGCTCTTGGCCCGGGCCGTGCATCGCCGCAGCGCTCGGCGCGATAAACCGTTTGTGGAAGTCGCCTGCGGTGCGCTGCCGGAAACGTTGCTCGAAAGCGAACTCTTCGGGCACGTCGCCGGAGCGTTCACCGGCGCCACGCAAGACAAGATCGGCAAGTTCAAGCAGGCCGACTCGGGCACGATTTTCCTCGACGAAATCGGCACCGCCACGCCGAGCCTGCAAGTGAAATTGCTGCGGGTTCTGCAAGAGTTTGAATTTGAACAAGTCGGCGGTTCCAAGACCTTCCGCGTCGACTCACGCGTGATTCTCGCGACAAACGAAAAGCTGGAAGACCTCGTCGCGCAAGGGAAGTTCCGCCAAGACCTGTACTACCGCGTCAACGTCATCAACATCGAACTGCCGCCGCTCCGCGAACGGTTGGCCGATATTCCGACGTTGGCGACTCACTTTCTCGAGCGGGTTTGCAAGGACTCCGGCCGCAAGGTGCACGGCTTCACGGACGACGCGATTACCGCTCTGCGCGGCTACCGCTGGCCGGGCAATGTGCGCGAGTTGCAAAACGTCATCGAGCGGGCCGTGCTGCTCGGCAAGCACGAGCAGGTCCGCAGCGAAGACTTGCCGCCGGCCATTCTCGCGCCGGGCCATGTCGACTTCGCGGCGGCCGCCGCGGCTCACAACTTGAAAGCGGCCATGGCCTCGCCCGAGCGTCAGATCATCATGAAGACGCTGGAAGAGAACAACTGGAATCGCAACGCCACGGCCGACGCGCTCGGCATCAATCGCACGACGCTCTACAAGAAGATGAAGAAGCTCGGGCTGGAAGTGGCGAGCCGGCGCTAATTCGCATCAAGCGCTGTAGGGAACGCCCTCCGTGGCGTTCCGTTTCCTTCTCCCCTTGCGGGAGAAGGTGCCGCGCAGCGGCGGATGAGGGGTATGCCGATCGATTGCCGGCAGGCGGAACGCCACAGAAGGCGTTCCCTACAGCGCGGCTTTCAATAGTCATACCAGAGCCCGATGCCTAGCTTGTTCTCGCTCTGGTTGTAGAACTCGAACTGATCGCTCTTGCCGTTGTAGTATTGCACGCCGAGGCGCATGAGGTGTCCGCGGTTGCGGCCGCGCCATTGCCAGCCGGCTTGCACGACGACGTTGCCGCCGAAGTCGAGTTCTTGTCGCGATTGGCCGTTAATCGCGGCGAACGGCGCTCCGCCGATGCCCGGTTTCGTCAACGGGCTGTACTCCGCGCCGAACTGAAATTCCCACGGCTCCGAGACGTCGCTATAGAACGCCCAGCCGACTTCTCCGTACACGCGAACGTCGGGCGAGAGGTAATAGCCTTGGCCGAACACGAGCACGTCTCGTGCGTAGTTGATGCGCTGAAAACCGGGGTTGCGAACGAGGTATTCGTCGCCCACGTGCGAGCTTAGGTGATAGTAGGCGAACTTGGACTGCCACTTGCCGATGCCGTAGGTGATCGGCAGGCCGGCGCGAAAGTCGGCGGCGTCGAGATCCATGTTTTCGTCGAGGTTGAGCCGCGGCTGGCCGGAACCTTCGATGTCGATCTGAAAGCCCTCGGGCCGTACTTCATTCGTCGTGCCGTAGCGAAACAGCCCGACGCGGCCGCCGAGGCGAATGTCCCACATCCAGCCGTAGTTGCTGTCGTGATTGAAGACGGTCGAAAGCCGCGACTCTTTCACGCCGGCGAGATAAGCGCGGTAGAGAATGCCGTCGGGTAGGAATTGGGCGGTCCAGTCGTGGCGAGCGCCGGGCTCGTAGATCCCGGTGACGTCGTCCCAGATCGCTTCATCGTAACTGTTGCCCCCGCCGAAGAGCCCGCCCGACATGCCGGAGAAGAGGCCTGCGCTGGAACTACCGCTCGACGGCGGCACGAGCACCGGTCCGGGACTTGAGAGTGCGTAGGGATCAAACGTTCCTGGTGCGGTCGCGGGTGCAGGCATCGAAAAGATTTGCCGCGGCGGTTCGCGCAGCGGCGTGCCTAGCGAACCGGTGCCCGAGCCTTGAGCTAAAAGCGGCGAACCGCTTGTCGACGAGCCCAACGATCGCGGCGGCGCGATCACGGCGATGCCCGCCGCTGCGGAACCGCCGGCTGATTGAGCGCGGGCCGACCTTTGGTGACCGCCGAACAACACCATCGCCGAACAGACCGCGACCCAGACGCAAGTCGTAAGGACTTGGCCGAATCTCGCTATGGTGATGTGAGAGGTGAACGGGAACACGAAAGCCAACGCCGCCGTCGGCGCAGTGACATGCGGGAGGAGTGCCGGCAGAACAACCGGGCATAGAAGTAGCGTAAAAAGTCGCTACGCCGCAATGTCACAACAGGGGGCTTGCTGGCAGCGGTGGCTACGGCGTCGGAACTTTCTGCAGCACCATGAGCCAACTGCCGCCGTTGGTGGCGAACTGGAACGGGCGTTGGCCGCGGTTGTTCACGCACCAGCGGAGCGTGTTGCCGTCGGTTTCGTAGATGCCCATGCAGAGTTGGCCGCTTTGGGGGCCGTCGGTGTAGGTGGCGTCCATGTTGCCCGTGCGGCCGTCGCCGGTCATGGTGAACGTGCCGGTTCCCAAGCCTGGCCCGCCGCCGCCACCACCGCCTCCGCCGGGACGAATGTTGCGGCCGACGATCGTATTGCCGGTGACGACGAGTTCGATGTCGCCGTTGCCGCCAGGAGCATTTTCAATCCGGCCGCGCCAAGTGGTCGGGCCGGCGCTTGCGAGGCGGTTGGCGCTCGCAGGCATCGAAGTGCCCGACGATTTCGTCTCGGCCAGGGTCGTCAGTTCGGCGGCGTCGAGCGAACCGTCTTTGTTTTTGTCCGCCGGGTTGAAACGTTGCGTCAGTTGCGTCCATTCGGTGCGGCCGATCTTGCCGTCGCCGTCGGCATCGAGAACGTTCAGCATTTCTTTCGCCGCGCCGGTCGATTCGAGTTCGGCTTCGCTCACGGCGTTGTCTTTGTCGGCGTCGAACTCGCGGAAACGCTGCGAGAGCTTGGTCCACTCAGCCCGCGAGACTTTACCGTCGGCGCCCGGATCGGCGAGTTTGATAAAGCTTGGCTCGCGATTGTCGTCGGCCGCCGGAGCAGCTGTTTCCGTAGTTCCCGAGGAAGTCGTGCCGCCGGCCGAACGTTGCGAGCCGCGAAGCGTCAGATAATTGCGATCGTTGGCACTCAGGCGATCTACGGGAACCGTAATTGTTTCGCCGTCTTCCTTCTTCAGGACGACGTTCCCTTTGCTGACCTCGACGAGTTCGGCTTTCACGCTGAACGTGCCGGTCGAGTCGGTCCATTGCCTCGGCGCCGCGGCCAAAGGCGAATGGCTTCCAAGCACGAGTTGCAATAAGACGGTCGCCGCCGCTACCGCTCGCAAAGCAGATCGCATACAGGTGCCTCCAATTTGCTGTCGGTACGAGTGCCCCTCAACCGTACGCGCTTAACAAATATAACCGTTAGGAAATACAAAGGTTTCTGTCTTCCCGCGCGGTGACCGCTTTCAAAACGTGGAATGCCCCGGAAATTATTCCCAAAAACCTGCAAAGTCGCATTAGTTCGGGCCGACGCCTTCCCGCCACCCCTGCCAGACGACGCCAATGCGATCTCGAAAGCCCTGTTCGCCTGAATTCACTTCGAGCGGCTCGGCGGCGAGCGGAAACGCGCATTGTTGCGCTTCCAGGGCCAACTGCTGCGCCTCTTCTTCGTTCCGCGCGAGCACTCCCCAAGTAACGACGTAAGCCGGCAACTCTTCTTCGCCCGACAAACGGCCGTGCCATTCGATCCAGCGCTCGTCGAGGGGTTGCCGCAGAAGCACTTCATAAAAGTTTACTCCTTCGCAGACTTCACCGTGTTCGCGTCGGCCGGCGAAGACCTCATCCGGAGCGATGCCGGCGGCGATGTTCCGATCGGCCAACGAACGAAGTTGGGCGTCGTCGGTCGGCAGGATGCCTGCGGCCGCGTTCCAAAGTAAGCGGGCCGTCGCGGCAAGGCCGCGGCGCGTGAAGTAGTCGACCTCGCGCAGCGGCATGGCCAAGACCGCGCTGAGTTGCGTCCGAAAGTCTTCAAGGTCGCCCAGGCCCGCCGCAACGGCGGCCCGTTGCACGGCCGACGGATAGGGGCAGTCGGGATTGCGTTTAATCTCTTCCGCCACGGCGATCGCCGCCTCGTCAAATCGCTTGAGTTGCAGCAGGGCCCCGGCGCGATAATAGTGCACCCAGGGTTCGTCATCGGTTTGGGCATCGAAGGCGTCCAGATAGGTGAGGCAAGCTTCAAACTGCCCCTGATTGAAAGCGTCGAGCCCGGCCTGCCATTGCAACTCGGCGCTCGTACAGCCTTCGCGCAGGCACATGTCGAGCACGGCCAAAGCGTCGCGTTCACGATCGGTGCCGCGGTAGATCATCGCCAGTTTCTTCGCGGACTCGCCGTCGGCGCGGTCTAAGCGCAGGGCCCTTGCAAAGCAGCGTTCGGCTTCTCCGACATTCTGGAGTAGCTGATGAAAGTCGCCGGCTCGACCAAAGTTGCGGGCGTGATTCGGGTCGAGATCGAGCGACGCGCGATACAATTCCTCAAGCCGCTCGTGCGCTACGACGTTGCGCGGTTCACCTTCGCCGTCGAATTCAAGTCCCGCTCCGAGCGTCGCCAGCAGATTCATGACGGCTGCATTATCGGGATGCCGGGCCGCGATCGATTCGGCCCATTTCCAAACGCCGGAACCGTTTGCTCCATCGGTGAGCATGAAGCGGGCCGTGTGCAGCACCCAAGTCGCGTCCTCGGCCGTGCCGGTCACTGACGGATCGGCGTTTTGCATTTCCTCGAGAATCTCGAGTAGGCCCGCTTCGATGGCCTCCGCGTTGTCGCCTGCCTGCTCAAAGACTTCGTATCGCCGTTGCCAATAGGCTCGGACCGCCGGCGGCGGACCACCGTCGTCCGCGGGACTTTCAGAGCTTACTTGTTCTGCGGGCGGGGCATCGTCGGCGGCCGGCGTCGCCGATTGCGGGGCCGCACCTTGAGGCAATGCGACGCTCGCCGCAAATGGGCCAAAGCTGAGATCGGCCGTCGTGGGGACCGGCGTTGGGCGAATGGCCGAGTCTTGCAGGCGCGCCAAGCAGCGGAGCGTCAGCCAATCGCGGGCCGGGCGAGCTTTGGCTTCCAGTTGACTTGCCAATCGCGAGAACAGGGCGTCGTTCCCGAGCAAGCGATGAACGGCAAGCAACCGCAAGCGATGATCAAACCATTCCCTTACGTATTTGCTTTGTAGGAGCCGTTGATCCCACGCGGTTAGTGGTTCGATGGCTTCCTTAAATCTTCCTTCGCAGCAGGCGACGACCGCCTCGACCTGAACGCCGCGTAATTCGTACCAGGGCCATTCGCCGGTGTCGGGCGATTTTAGATCGCCTGCGGACGCGAGGAGTTCGTTCCAGCGGTTCGGCTCGCCCGACAAGCAAGCCAACTCGCGCATAAACTGCGCCATTTGCAGACGCGCGGCGACGACATTGTGCCAGACGCTCGACAATTCCCAAGCTTTCTCGGCGGCCTGCATCGCTTCCGTCAGACGCCCCTGCAGAAGGAAGACTTGCATCATGTCTTTCGCGCCGGCCCAGCGGCGGTCGTGCGGGCCCGGTCGGTCGTTGGCGACGCCCGCTCTCGCGAAATGCAGCGCCATTTCCAAGTCGTCGGCCGCTCGATAGACCTCGGTTGCGTATTCGCGAAAGCAAGTCACACACTGCATCTTCCCGGTGCGCCGGCAGACTTGAATGCCGTCGGCGATGCAGGCATGAGTACCTTCGGAATTGTGTCCGGCGAGAGCCGCCGTCGCCGTCGCAAGGTTGTCGTAAGCGCAGGAACTGAACCAATCGACGTTGGAGCGATACTCGCCCTCGTTAAAGTCGGGCTGAATCGCGCGGGCTCGGTCTTCGCTTTCCAGTAGTCCGATGAGTTCGATCGAGGCGTCCCGCCCGACTTCCGGCTCCAGCAGCGCCGTGGCGTTGTTCATTAGCGTGAACGTGGCGCGGATGTACGGCGTCAGACGGCGCTCGGCCTTCGCCGTCCGGCGAATTTCCGTAGCTATCCGATTGGCCGAGCGATAGCGGCAACTATGAGTGCACTCGGTTTCCTTCTTGTCGAGTTCGGCAAGTCGGGCATCAACGTCGAGTTCGGCTTCGCTCATGTGTGCAGTTTCCTCGGGTGTGAGAGGCCGCTCGGCTTAAGTTAGGATTTTCCCCACAGGCATTCGGCGATCCAATCCAGGTCATCGGCGCGACGGCGATGCGCTTCGCCGGAAATTTTGGCGCCTACCGTGGTTAGCGCGTTAAGAACCAGCATGCGCAGCACGCCTGCCAGCGGCGCCGCGGTGCTTTGCTCCAAAGCTCGGGCGACCAAGCGGTGCTCGCGATTGAGCAGCACTTCATTGCGGCGTCCGCTTTCGCCGGAGAAGTGGGCGTCGATCAAACGCTGGAACCCGGTGGGGACGGCACCCTGCTTCTTGAGGTCGGCGAACGTGTTTGCCAATTCGTGTTGCTCGTTGAGGAAAGTCATCACGGGCTGATCCGCGCGAAACGAGGCGCAACGAATCACGGCGCCGGCGTCGCTCAAATGGTCCTGCCACTCGGGCGGCGCGTCTTCAAGCTCGCGAACTCCGAGAATTTGCTCGGCGAAATGAGGCGACGCGGGTGCGGCAAAACGTAGATCGGCGACGCCCCCGCCGACGTCGCCGACGAGTGCCGCCAGCAGCGACTCTTCGAAGCTCCGCAGAGCGTGAACGCACGGGGCTTCATGTCCGTGGAACAACGAATTGATCCAGGCTTCCTGCGCGCGCTCGGTGTTGTACCAAACGACTTGTTCGAATTCCGTTTCGTAGATCGGGTCGGCGGAACTTCGCCGCAGAATTTCCTCGAAGGTCAACAGGCCTTGCGACGTCGGAAATTTGTAAGAGCTTCGCAAGATGTTGCGCAGGCGAGCGTGCGTCAGCGCGGCCCCGCACCAAGCGTAGCGATGCCAAGCCAGAACAGCTTCAAACCGCTGCGGTTCCGTTTGGGCGAGCTTCTCGAAATGATGGAGCAGGTAGTCTTCGAGCGCTTCGCGCGCGGCCTGAAAAGCGCCGTCGCGTTGCAGGTCTTCGCGGCTCGCCGTGGGGGAACAGCCGCCCAGTCGGGCAGCAGTCCGCGGATATCGCGCGAGACGACCATTCGTAACACCGTGGCCGTGACCACGGCGTCGCCGGAAAATCCCGGCACGCGTTGCGGCGAAACGTACAACGCCCCCTGAATATCTCCGGGCGGTGAAATCTGCACGGGGATCACGTCGAGCGGCGTCTCGCCGAAATAGCCCGCAAGATCCAACTCCAAGGCTTCTTGTTCGGGCGTGGGGTCGAACCAAGTCGCGCGAATCACGTTGGTCCGCGCCGCCGCGTCGTTCAGAAAAATCGGGATCGTCAAGAATTCCGCATACGACTTGATGATCTTCTCCAGCAAGTCGGAATCGACTGCCAAACGGCGGTATTCGGACTTCAGCGTCAGCCGCACCGTAGTGCCGACCGATTCTCGAGTGCCGGAGGATAGTTCGATATCGGAGCCGGCTCCGGCAGACCAGCGTACGGGTTCGCCGCCCGCGTACGAGCGGCTCTCGACCACGACCTGATCGGCAAGCATGAACGAACTAAACAGACCGATCCCGAACATGCCGATCAGCCCGTCATCGTCGCCGCGAGCGTAATCGGTCGACGTGTATCGCCCCTTGAGAATCCCGGTGATGCCGATGCCGAGCGTGCCGAGAAATCGTTCCGCTTCATCGACGGTAATGCCGAAGCCGTCGTCGGCAAATTCGAGGATGCCGGCTTCGGCATCTTGCCGAACCTCGATTCGCCCACGAAAGCTCAAATCGCGCCGCCGCCGACGCATGACGGCGTCGTGAGCGTTTTGAATCAACTCGCGAACGGCGGCTTCAGGCCGGCTATAGAGAGCCGTGCCCATAATGTGGATGACGCCCGCGACGTCGACTTTAAAGGGGATTCGACGTGTCCAGGCGGTCATCCGGCCGTATCCTCAATGGAGATTCTTTGCGGACCTGGCAAGTAATCTACACCCTGGCGCGCTGCGGATAACGCCCAAGGTTCAAAGGACGGCACGGTTTTGTTAACTCCGACGACCTACGGAGTGAGCCGCCAACGCTTCTTCGATCCACTTTTCTAGGTCGTCCAGATCGACTGGCGGGAGTTTCGAAAGATCGGGCCGGAGACGCACGGCGTCGCGAACGTACACGTGCTGGATTTCGGCGGCCGTCTTCGTCGTGTTCCAATGGACCAGTACGCGGATGCACTTGCGGAGAGAGCCCGGCACGTCGAGTTCGTGCGTGCAGAGCAGGGCCGTGTCGAGCCAACCCAGTTGGCGGGCCGCTAAGGCCGGGAACTCGGCGTTGAGGTCCGTCGTCGTGCTGAAGATGGCGCTCGCGACGTCGGCCGATTCGATGCCGTTGAGCCGGATCATCAGGGCCAGCAACTGCCGCGTGGCTTGCAGAATCTCTTCCCGCGTGTCGTTTTCGACCGTGGTCGCCCCGCGAATTCCCCGACATGCCAACTGTTGCATCGCCGCCGCTTTGAAGAATCGTCTCGAAAAAACATCGGCACGCCGACGCAAAACGTGCGCGGCGTTACTTCGAGCGGTTCCAGTATATCCGAGCGTTGTGGGTTTGCCGGCCCACCGTGACGACGTCGGCCTTGCCGTCGCCGTCGAGATCACCGGCCGCCAGGTCTTCGATGGCCACGGCCCCGGCATCGACGAGTTGCCGGTTCCATTTGCCGGCTGCGGTGTCCGCCGGGTCGTAAACTCGCAGGCCGCGACGCTTGGTCGGATCTTTTTCGTCGAGGTCGTCGCGAACGCCGATCAACAGTTCCTCGTCGGCGTCGCCGTCGATATTGGCACAGGTCACGGCGTGGCCCCATTTCAGTTCCTCGTCGATGACGCGACGCGTCCACAATCCGGTGGTCGCGTCGGCCGGTTCGGTGTAGACGACCACTTGGTGCCCGTGCCAGGGCTCGATCGTGGCGATGTAACGACCGCCGTCGGCGAGCTTGCCGAGCTTGATTTCGCTCGCCCCTTTGTTCGGGCTAGTTTCTTGATTGCCTGCGCCGATCACCTTGCGGGTGAAGTTGCCGCGGCCGTCGTTCGTCAGCAGGTTTACCCCCTCGAAGCTCGTGCAGAGCATATCGAGGTCGCGGTCGCCGTCGAAATCGACGAACTGGAAATTGTGCGTGACGTGCATTTCGTCGTTGAGCACCCGCATCGGCCAGCGATCGCGCGTCGGATCTTTCGGCACGCTGAAGGCGAGCACACGGACGCCGGCTTCCTGAAAGTTCGGCTTCGTGGTCCCGCGGCCCATCAGCGGAACGACGATGAGTTCGGCGCGGCCGTCGCCGTCGATGTCGGCCCAGCGGAGGCGATGCGTCGTCGGCTCCTCGGCGATATGGCGCACGTCCCACTTGGCCTCAGTCGCGGCCGCCGAATCAGCGGCAACCTGCGGACGCGAGAGCCATTGAATGGTGCCGCCGGTGCTGGAATCAAACGGTCGCCAATCGGCGCCGAGCGCGAAGTCGACCCGGCCGTCGCCGTCGATGTCATGCGCGTCGAGACAAACATTGTCCTTCTTCGTCTGGTCTTGCACGATCGTGTGCACGGCCCACGACGGATTCTCATACCACACGACGCGCGTCTGATCGACGACGACGATGTCGAGCTTATTGTCGCCGTTAACGTCAACGAGGCTTACCGCGTACCCGACGCCGAGATCCGTGGCGATTTCCTGCGTTTCCCAAGGAACGTCGGCGGCGAGCGACGAGGTAGCTTTAAAGGCTAAGACAGTCGCGAAAACGCAAGCGAGCGACATGGCGGTTTTCATAGGATAGTGCTCAAATGTTGCAACGGACCACGGACAACTGACCACGGACCAAGAATCACTTCTTCCCAATCGCAATCAGCGAATCGTACGTCCGCAGATAAATGCGCCCGTTGGAAATAACGGGCGACGCCGAAATCGCTTCGCCCGTATCGTTCGAGGCCAGGACTTCGAACTTTCGTCCGGCTTTCACAACCGTCACCATGCCGTCGCGGGCCGTCAGATAGATCTTGCCGTCGGCATAAACGGGCGAGGCCCGATGCCGCTGCGAGTGGGTCCGTTCCATGTACTGCTCTTCGCCGGTCTTGGCATCGAGGCAGATAAGGATGCCGTTCTCCCGACAGAGATACACCAAGCCATCGTGAACCAGCGGGCTCGGCACGTCGGGCGTGTTTTCTTCACGCCGCCAAACGTGACCTTCACTGCTTTTGGTGATGTCCCCTTTGGCATCGAGGCTCAAGCCCAACACGGGGCCGTTTTTCGCGGAGGGAACGACGATCAGCCCCTCGGCGACGACCGGCGAGGCGACCAATCGCAGCGTCATGTTGTACTTCCCTTCGGGATTCAAACCGCCGGCGCGAAAGATTTCCGAGCCGTCGTTTAAGTTGTGCGCGGTCACGTAATCGCAACCGTGCGACAAGAGAAACTCATGCTGCGCGTCACGATAGACGATCGGCGAGGCGTACGAATGTTCGCACTCCGCCTTGGCGTCGCTCCGTCGTTCATGCTTCCAGATGTCTTTGCCGGTCGCCTTATCGACGGCCGCGAGCAGGTAGTAATTCGTGTGCAGCAGTTGGATATAGAGTCGATCGCCGTCGAGCACCGGCGTCGAGGTCATGCCGAATTGAATGCTGAACTTGCCGTACCGCTCCTGCATGTTGAACTTCCAGACTTCGTTGCCGTCGAAGTCGTAGCAGGCCAGTTCGCCTGTGCTGAGCATGGCCCACACGTGCTTGCCGTCGGTCGAAGGACTGGGGCTGGCCGAGTTCCCTTCGTCGCCGCGGACCGTCTCATCGCCTGTGCCGAGCTTGCGCTCCCAGAGCAGCTTGCCTGAGGTGTCGGCACAGATCAGGACCAGGTCTTGCCCTTTGGCCGAGGTGAGAAAGATGCGGTCTTCCCAAACGACCGGCGTCGCGCCGGCGGGCCCGGGAAGCGGTAGTTTCCAGAGAACGTTTTCCGTGGCGCTCCACGTGGTCGGCAGGCCGGTTTCGCTGCTGACACCGTCGTTTCGCGGCCCGCGCCATTGTGGCCAATTCTCGGCCTGAAGCCGTTCAACAGCACCGGCGGCGATCAGAAGCCCCAAAGAAAAGCCGAAAAGTCGGGTGCGGAAGGTACGCGCCATTCGAGAACTCGCGAGGTGGGGGAAAAGCAGGCGGGAAACGGTGGGAAGCGACCGTAAGTCAATAATTTGCTTGATCTTGCTTCGGCCGTCAACAATACGAAGTCGCTAACGCATCGACATTGTCCGATCTTTGTCCAGTTGCCGAACGAGTGTTGGTGTGGGTCGTTTCGGAAGCTTGGGATGGCATCGCCTTGCGTTCCCAGGGCGCTCTGTTACCCTACTTCGGTTGCGAACTTAGGGCGATTGCGGCAGTTGATCCGGCTAAAACGATCCTGCGACGTCGGTTGGATGGTAGTAATCGCAAGTTATTGCGGGGCATAGAGTTCCATGCAGCACAGTGTCGCTGCCGCAGCGAATCGCGGGTCGTCTCTAAGGATTGCCGGCACGATTGTGTCGGCCCGCGCGCGAGTTTCAAAGGACCACGCAAAGACTGCCGATTAGGGAATCGCGGTCGGCGCGTTTAGTCGTAACGTCCGGCCGCGAGTAACATAAGGGTTCGAAGTTCGCTTGCGACGCCCAGTTAGACAACGGTATTCGGCTGCCGACCCCGGCGGCAATGCCTACGGTCTGCGGCGACGCGGACGCTGCAAAAGTTTCGATTTGAATTCGTTCGAGAAGGCTACCAGATGGCACAGCCGCCATTGGAATCGGCACCTGTGGATATTGAGACGTTCGTCGATCTGCTGCAACGCCGCACTGCGGAACGGGCCGACCATGCGCCGTTTCGTTTTTTGGCCGACGGCGAAACCGATGAAATCAACCTGACATACGCGGAACTCGACCGCCAAGCCCGCGCCATCGCCGCGTGGCTGCAGCGTTCGCAAAACGCCGGCGATCGCGCGATTCTCATCTATCCGCCGGGCCTGGAGTACATCACGGCGTTTTTCGGTTGTTTGTACGCGGGCGTCATCGCCGTGCCGGCTTACTTGCCGCGGATGAATCGGCTGACTTCGCGTCTGCTCTCGATCGTCGCCGACGCCAAGCCTTCGCTCGTGCTGACGACACGGCGGATTTTGTCCGACGTCACCAAGCGTTTGGCCGGCGTGCCCGAATTGCTCTCGCTGCAATGGATGGCGACCGACAATCTGGAGCCCGGCATCGAACAAGCCTGGGTAAAGCCGGAAATCAACTCCGAGTCGCTCTCGTTCTTGCAGTACACCTCGGGCTCGACCCAGGCGCCAAAAGGCGTGATGGTCACGCACCGCAACCTGCTGCACAACTCCGAAGCGATCAAGCAATTCTTCGGCAACGGCCCGCACTCCAGCGGCGTGATTTGGCTGCCGCCGTACCACGACATGGGCCTGATCGGCGGCATTATTCAGCCGATCTATGCCGACAGTACGGCCGTGGTGATGACGCCGGTCGCCTTCATTCAGCGGCCCATGCGCTGGCTCAACGCCATCTCAAAGTACCGGGCGACCGTCAGCGGCGGGCCGAACTTTGCGTACGACTTGTGCGTCGACCGCATTTCGCCCGAGCAACGGGCTACGCTCGATTTGAGCTGTTGGGAAGTGGCGTTCTGCGGCGCCGAGCCGGTGCGGCATGAAACGCTCGAACGCTTCACTGCGGCGTTTGGTCCTTGTGGCTTCAAACGCGAGGCGTTCTATCCATGCTACGGCCTTGCCGAATCGACGCTCATGGTCACCGGCGGCCGGCCTGATCGCCCGCCGGTTCATGTGAGCTTCGAAGCGACGGCGCTCGAACAGCACCGCGTCGTCCCGGTCCCGAACGATGCGCCCGATGCGCGACCGCTCGTCGGCAACGGCGCCGTGGCCGGCGGACAGCGGGTGGTCATCGTTGATCCCGAATCGCAGCAACTCTCGGCACCGGATGCGATCGGCGAGGTGTGGGTCCAAGGCCCCAGCGTCGCGGCGGGCTACTGGAAGATGGCCGACGCAACTCGCGATACCTTTGGCGCTTACCTGCCCGACGGCGACGGCCCGTTCTTGCGAACCGGCGACCTGGGGTTCTTCTTCGACGGTGAATTGTTCGTCACCGGCCGAATCAAAGACCTGATCATCATCCGCGGCAGCAACCACTACCCGCAGGATATCGAACACTCGGTTCAGAAAGCGGAAGCCACTCTCGCGCTCGGCAGCGGCGCGGCGTTTTCCATCGAACAAGACGACACGGAAAAGCTGGTCATCGTTCACGAAATGAACGTGCGGCATCTGGAAGACGCGGAAGGCGTTTTCAAAAAGATGCGCGATGCGGTGTCGGCCGATCACGAGCTGATGCTCGATTCGATCGTGCTCTTGAAGCCGGGGCAGATTCCGAAGACGTCCAGCGGCAAGATCCAGCGCCGCGCGACGAAAGCCCTGTACCTCGAAGGTAAACTCACCGGCGTGATGGCGGCGTACAAATACGGCGCGGCCATCAACACGAAAGAAGACGAAGCCGACGAGTTTACCCCGCCTCCTGCCGCCGCAACGGCCGCGCCTGCGTCGACCAAGAACGGCGAACATGTTCACGTCAACGGCGATCACGGCACCAACGGTACGGCCATGCCTGCCAAGCCGGAAGCCGCCGCGAAGCCCGAACTCGCGCAACCGGCGCGCTTCGTCGGCGGTCAGCGCTCGGCGAGCGTCGCCCAAGAAACGGAACTCGACGAAGGTTTCTTCCGTTTGATCTTCGACGGCGAGTATCTGGCCGACAGCGCAGGCATGTGGGATCGGGCCGAAAACCTGCAGCAAGCCCAGGAAAACAAGCTCCGCCGCATGTCGCAGTTGGCCCGCATCGAGCGAGGCGACCATGTCGTCGATGTCGGTTGCGGCTGGGGCGGCATGCTCCGCTTCGCCGCGGAGAAACTGAACATCGGTCGCGTCACCGGCCTCACGACAAGCCGCACGCAGTACGACTTCGCGGGCCGCCGCGCTTCGAATAAGGCCCAGGTGCGGCTTGCCTCCTGGCGCGAATTCCAGCCGGAGAAAAAGGTCGACGCCGTCGTCTGCATCGACGCGTTGGAACACATCGTACCGCTGGCGCTCCGCGCGCAAGGAAAGCACAAGGAAGTCTATCGCCGCTTTATTCAGAAGTGCTACGAGATCAGTTCCGACACCGCGTTCCTCGGCATCCAAACGGTCGTCGCCGTCAAGCGGGCCGACACGATTCAAACGCAAGCCGACATGGCGTTTATCGCCAAGATGTTCCCCGGCTCGTCGCTGCCGTTTCAGGATGAAATTCTCGAGGCTTCGAAGGGGTTGTACGAAGTCGCCGAGTGGCGCTCGACCGGTGCCGACTATCAGAAGACGCTCGAAGCCTGGCTCACGAACCTCCGCAATAACAAAGACCTGATCACGCGGAAGTACGGCCACGAGGTCTTCGAAAAGTATCAACGCTATTTCGATGCCACACTCCGCAGCGTGCAGAACGGCTACGTGGATCTCTTGCAGCTGTCGTTGCAAAAGGTGCTCAATCCGGATGCCGCGGCGATCGTGCAGGACGACGACTTCGAAGATGAAGAGTCGGAAGTCGTCACCAATCGCGATTCGATGCTTCGCAAAGGTTCGAAGCTTATCCGGCGTTCGTCGGAAGAGATTGAACGTTGGTTAGCCGAAGAGCTTTCGGCGAAGCTTAAGATTTTGCCCTCCGATTTCGACGTTCGTCAGCCGTTCACGAGCTACGGTCTTGATTCCGTGCAGATGGTCAGCCTGATCGGCGACCTCGAAGACTATCTGGGCCGTTCGTTGCAGCCGACCTTGGCGTGGGACTACCCGACGACGGAAGCTCTCGCGAAGTATCTGGCCACGGATTCCGACGGCGCCGTGGAAGAGGTCGAATTCGAGCGCACGCTCGAAGCCGAGCCGATCGCCGTCATCGGCATGGGCTGCCGTTTCCCCGGCGCGAAGAATCTCGACGAATATTGGAAGCTCATTTCCGAAGGCCGCGAAGGAGTCCGCGAGATTCCGGCGGACCGTTGGAACGTCGACGAGTTCTACGACGCCAACGTCGACGCGCCGGGCAAGATCGTCACGCGCCGCGGCGGTTTTCTCGACGACATCGACCAATTCGATCCCCGGGCCTTCGGCATCACGCCCCGTGAAGCGGCTCGCATGGATCCGCAGCAGCGGCTCCTCTTGGAATGTACCTGGGAAGCGCTGGAGCACGCCGGTCTCTCGCCGGAACGTGCGGCAGGCACCAAGACTGGCGTCTTCGTCGGCATCGGCGGCACCGACTACATGCAAATGTACCGGAGCCTCGATAACTACCTGCAGCACATCGACGCCTATTGCGGCACCGGAAACGCGCTGAGCATCGCGGCTAACCGCATCTCGTACATCTTCGATTTCCACGGCCCGAGCCTTTCGGTCGACACCGCCTGTTCGTCGGCGCTCGTGGCGCTGCACTACGCCGTGCAAAGCCTGCGCAATCGCGATTGCGACATGTCGCTCATGGGGGGCGTCAACGTCATTCTCTCGCCCGAGACGACGGTCGCCTTCTCGAAGGCTCGGATGCTCTCGCCTGACGGCCGCTGCAAGCCGTTTGATGCGAGTGCCAACGGCTATGTGCGCGGCGAAGGTTGCGGCGTGGTGCTGTTGAAGCGCTTGAGCGACGCCATCGCCGACGGCGATACGATCCTCGGCGTCATCCGCGCCACGGCCTGTAACCAAGACGGTAAGACCTCGGGCATGACGGCGCCCAACGGCCCGTCGCAGATGGAATGCGTTCGCAAAGCGCTGGCGCAGGCCCGCGTGAAGCCGGAGCAAGTGTCGTACGTCGAAGCGCATGGCACCGGCACGCCGCTCGGCGACCCGATTGAAGTTTCGGCGCTCAACGG
Source organism: Planctomycetota bacterium (assembly GCA_017303535.1). Taxonomy (GTDB): domain Bacteria; phylum Planctomycetota; class Planctomycetia; order Pirellulales; family PNKZ01; genus PNKZ01. Next base: position 18,084 of record JAFLCO010000006.1, on the reverse strand, counting down.
CGTGCTCGGTACGCGCGGCGCGGATGCTCCGCCCTGCTATATGGCCTCGGTCAAAGGCAACATCGGCCACCTGGAAACCGCCTCCGGCGCGGCCAGCCTGATCAAAGTGCTGCTCATGATGCAGCACGCGCAGATTCCGCCGCAGCGCAACTTCCGCGAACTGAATCCGAACATCGCCTCGATCGGCCTAAACCTGCGGATTCCCACGGAACTCACGCCGTGGGAAACCGGCGACCGTCCGCGCATCGCCGGCATCAGCGGTTTCGGCTTCGGCGGGACCAACGCGCACGCGATCGTTGAAGCCTGGCCGGCGCGACCTGCCGATGCGAAGCCGCAATTCGAGCGACCGACGCAACTTGCGGTTCTATCGGCGCATAGCGCCGACGCTTTGAAGTCGCTCGCCGGCACGCACGCCGAGCATCTCGCGCGACATCCGGAACTGCCGATTACCGACGTCAGCCACACCTTGGCCGTCGGTCGCTCGCATCTGAGCGAACGGCTGGCCGTCGTTGCCGAGTCGTCGGCGAAGCTCGCCGAGCAACTGCGGCAATTCGCCGATACGGGCAAGCTCGCCGGGGCGGCGATCGGTACGGCTCGCCGCGGCGTTCGTCCGAAGGTCGGCTACCTTTTCACCGGCCAAGGTTCGCAATACGTCGGCATGGGCCGAGGGCTCTACGAAACACAGCCTGTCTTCCGCCGCGCGCTCGACGACTGCGACCAAATCCTGCGTCCGCTCTTGCAGCGCCCGTTGACCTCGGTTCTGTACGACGTGGCGGTCGAGCCTTCGACGATCGACCAAACGGCGTACACGCAGCCGGCTCTGTTCTCGATCGAATACGCAACGGCCCGACTCTGGGAATCGTGGGGCTTGCGGCCCGACGTCGTCATGGGGCATAGCGTCGGCGAATTCCCGGCGGCCGTGATTGCGGGCGTGATGTCGCTGGAAGACGGCCTCAAACTCATCGCCGAACGCGGCCGTCGCATTCAATCGTTGCCCTCGCGCGGCACGATGGCTGCCGTAATCACGACGGAAGATCGCGTGCTCGAAGCCATCGAGCCCTACGGCGATCGGCTCTCTGTCGCGGCCGTCAACGCCCCCGAACAGATCGTCATCTCGGGCGACGAAGACGCGGTCCACGAAGTGATGACGCGTTTCCAATCCGACGGCGTGATGTGCCAGCAACTCACCGTCTCGCACGCGTTCCACTCGGCGCATCTCGATCCGATGCTCGACGGTTTCGAACGCTTCGCGCAGGGTATCGTTTACCACGTGCCGCAAGTCGCGATGATCTCGAACGTCACGGGTAAGGCCTTTGCCGAGGGTGACAAGCCCAACGCCCGCTACTGGCGCAACCATGTGCGCGGTTGTGTGCGGTTCGCGAGCGGCGTCCGCGCGATGGCCGAAACCGGCTGCGAAATCTTTATCGAAGTTGGGCCCGCGCCGATCCTCACCGGCATGGGGCGCAAGTGCCTGCCCGACAACAAGGGCCTTTGGCTGTCGTCGCTACGCCGCGGTCAGGACGATTGGAAAACGATCCTCGGCGCGCTCGCTTCACTGCATGTTCGCGGCGTGAATATCGACTGGCGCGGCTTCGATCGCGACTACCGCCGTTCGCGCGTGTTCTTGCCGACGTACCCGTTCGAACGCAGCCGCTTCTGGATGGATGGCGACAAGGACGGTGAGCCTGTTGAAAAAGCGGAGGCCGGCTCGGTCGCTGTGTTCGCGCCCAAGGGGGTCGACAGCAAGCAGCCGATCTTGGGGAATCGCGTTCCGTCGGCCGTGGCGATGACGCAATTCCTTAGCGAGTTGAGCGTCAAGCGATTGCCGTACTTGCGCGACCACGTCGTGCAGGGTTCGCTCGTCGTTCCCGGCGCCGCCTACTTGGAACTCGGCCTCGAAGCGGCCAACACGCTCTTCGGCGACGGGGCCCATGTCGTCGAAAAGGTCGGCTTTCAACAGGCGCTGTTCCTTAATGAAACGAAGGCCCACGCGCTGCAGGTCGTCGTTTCGCCGGAAGTCGCGGGGCACGCTTCGTACCAGGTGTTTCAGCTTCCGCCGGGCGCAGATCCCAACGCCGGGTGGATGTTGCACGCCGGCGGTACAATTCGCCGCGCTTCGCCGAAAGACGGCCCTTCCTTTGCCGCCCCGAAGCCGGTGATGCAGATTGCGCCGGAGTTGGCCAAGGTCGGCGAGATTCTCGACCAAGCGGAATGCTACCGTCGCTACAAGGCTCGCTCGCTCGACTACGGCCCGAGCTTCCAGACGCTCCGGCAGGTTTGGCGCGTTCAAGGCGAATCGGTCGCCGAGTTGGAAGTGCCGGAGCAAATTCGCGCCGGTCTCGAGGCCTATCAGGTTCATCCGGCGATTCTCGATGGCTGCTTCCATGTCGTCGGCGCGGCGGTGCCCGACGCTTGGGCTCCTGCCAACAGCGGCGAGAGCTACTTGCCGATGGGCGCCGAAAGTATCCGCGTGTTCCGCAAGCCGACGACGAAGCTTTACGGCTACGCGCGGCTGACCGCAGGCGTCGACGATCCGCGCCACGAGAACCTCGAAGGGGACGTCGTCCTGATGACGGCCGACGAGGAGCCGATCCTCGAAGTGCGAGGGCTCAAGCTGCGCAAGGTCGGTCGCCGCGCCGAGGAAGCGGACCGCTCCGCCGATTGGCTCTACGAAACCGGCTGGCTTGCGGCCGAGCTGCCGATGCCGGCAACCGAGGCCGTTAAGAATATTCAGGTTCGCGGCGGTGATTGGCTCGTTTTCGCCGATTCGCAGGGCGTCGGCTCGCGCCTCGCCGAGCGGCTCACGCTGCTCAGTCAAAAGCCGGTCGTCATCACTCCCGACATGGTCGCCGGCGACGACGCCGAAGCCCTGCGTAAGGTCATTGCCGAGCGGTTCCCGGGCGACCGTCCGCAATGCCGGGGCATTCTGTATCTCTGGCCGCTCGATGCCGCGGTGAGCGACAACCTCGACGGCCCTGCAATGTCCCGCGCTCAGACGTTGGCCGCGGAACGCGTGCTCGACCTCGTGCAGGCGGCCGGCAAGATTCGCTGGGCCGAACAGCCACGAATGTTTCTCGTAACGCGTGGTGGGCAGAGCGTGACGGTCGATGGATCACGACCTGGCACGGATTCGGTAAGCGTCGCTCAAGCGGCGACCTGGGGCTTGGGTCGTGTCGTGTCGATGGAAACGCCGGAATTTACGGCGACGCTCGTCGATCTCGATCCGTCGGTTTCGGATGCCGCTGCCGTCGATGCGAACGTCGGTTTGTTGCTGGCTGAAGTCGGTGCGAAGCAGGCGGAACAGCAAGTCGCCTTCCGTGCCTGTCGTCGCTACTTGCCGCGTTTGCGGCATATGAAAACAGAGGCGACGCCGGTTGCCGCCGAAACGAAAAAGGGCAGCAAACTCTCCGTGCCGCGCGGCGAGCCGTTCCGCGTCGAGTTCACGTCCACCGGCAATCTCGACCGGCTGCAACTCCGTACTTTCCAACGCACGGCCCCCGGCCCGGACGAAGTCGAAATCGAAGTCGGAGCCACCGGACTTAATTTCTCCGACGTACTCAAGGTCATGGGCTTGTACCCCGGCCTGAGCGGCGGCGTCGTGCCGATGGGCATCGAATGCGCCGGTCGCGTGGCGGCGGTCGGCTCCAACGTCACGCAATTCAAGCCCGGCGACGAAGTGCTCGGCATCGCGCCGTTCTGCTTCGCATCGCACGCGATGACGAACGTGCGGGCCGTCGTGCCGAAGCCCGCTCATCTGACCGACGAAGAAGGGGCGACGGTTCCGATCGCGTTCCTCACGGCCTACTACGGCCTCGTCGAGCTTGCGCGGATCCAACCCGGCGAACGCGTGCTGGTTCACGCCGGCGCCGGCGGCGTCGGGCTGGCTGCCGTGCAGATTTGCCAACGATACGGCGCCGAGGTCTTCGCGACGGCCGGCAGCGACTCGAAGCGCGAATTCCTCCGCTCGCTCGGCGTAAAGCACGTCTTCGATTCGCGCAGTTTGGCGTTCGGCCAACAGATCATGGACGTCACCGGCGGCGAAGGAATCGACGTCGTTCTCAACTCGCTTCCGGGCGAAGCCATTCCGACGAGCCTCAACTGCCTACGGGCTTACGGTCGGTTCCTGGAAATCGGCAAGACCGACATCTACTCGAACCGCATGGTCGGGCTCTATCCGTTCCACAACAACCTGTCGTATTTCGCGATCGATCTCGATCGGATGCTGCGGCAGAAGCCCGTGGTCGTGCAGAAGATGTTTCTGGCGCTGGTCGAAGAGTTCGCCGCCAAGCGTTATCAACCGCTGCCGAAGACCGTGTTCCCGATCGACGAAGTCGTCGGCGCTTATCGCTACATGCAGGGTCGCCGCAATACGGGCAAGGTGATCGTGAAGGTCGGCGGCGTGGAGACGTCGGCGGCCGATACGACGGCGACGACTGCGAAAGAACTCATCCGCGGCGACGGCTCGTACCTCGTGACCGGCGGCCTCGGCGCGCTGGGTTTGGAGTTGGCCCAGTGGCTGGCTCGCCGCGGCGCGCGGCACCTCATGCTCATGGGGCGCAGCGAACCGAAGGGGCCGGCGATCGACGTGCTGGCGAAACTTCGCGGCCAAGGCGTGAGCGTGCAACTGCTCAAGGCCGACGCCGCCGACGAAGGCCAGGTTACGCGGGCCCTCAACGATGCACTCGCTTCCGCGCCGCCGCTGCGCGGCGTCTTCCATGCGGCCGGCTTGCTCGAAGACGCGGCGCTGCTGCAAATGGACCGCGCCAAGATGCGCCGCGTGCTTGCGCCGAAGGTCGCGGGCACTTGGAACTTGCACCGCGCCACGTTGAATCAGCCGCTCGAACATTTCGTCTTGTTCTCATCGATCGCCGCGCTGCTGGGTTCGCCCGGCCAAGGGAACTACGCCGCCGGCAACGCGTTTCTTGACGGCGTCGCCCAGTATCGCGCAAGCCGCAAGTTGCCCGTGCTCTCCGTTAACTGGGGACCGTGGGCCGAGAGCGGCATGGCGGCGCGCAACGCCGACGAATCGCGGCTCACGGCCATGGGCATGGGCCTGCTTCCGCCCGGTCCGGCGATGCAGACGCTCGAGCGGCTCATGGAATCGTCGGCCGTTAACATCGGCGTGATGGACGTCGATTGGTCAAAACTCGGCGCGACGTTTGTCGGCCCGGTGCCGTCGTTCCTCGGTGAACTTGTCAGCAAGCAAAAGAGCGAAACCAAGAGCGAGAACAAACTTCGTAGCGATGTCCTCGCCGCTCCCGCCGACAAACGCCACGACGTGTTGGAACTTTACTTCCGCGCGCAGTTGGCTCGCGTTATGGAACTCGACGCGGAAAAGATCGACACGCAGCAGCCGCTCAACTCGCTCGGTCTCGACTCGCTGATGGTGATCGAGCTGAAGAACGTCATCGAATCGAGCTTGGAAGTGACGATTCCGATGTCGCGGTTCTTGGAAGGCCCGAGCCTCTCGCAACTCGCCGGCTACGCGCTGGAAGCGATGGGGGATCTGACCGAGACCGGCAGCGTTTCCGATTCGCCGACCAGCGAACCGACGGTCACTTCGCCGCTCGCCACGGTCACCGAGCCCGGCCCGACGGCTGCGGCTTCGGCCGGCGAACCGTCTGCCGCACCGACGGACTTGTTGCCAAGCGCCGCGCCTGCCGTCGTTGCTGCGGCATCCGTCGGTCGTACGACGCGCGTGGTGCGCGAGTTCCCGCTGTCGCACGGCCAGCAGGCCATGTGGTTCGTCTATCAGCTCGATCCGCAAAGCACGGCCTACAACATCGCCGACAGCGTCCGCTTCCGCGGCCCGCTCAATCACGACGCCCTCCGCCGAGCACTGCAGCGGTTGTACGATCGCCATCCGCAACTCCGCGTCACCTTCCACATGTCGGAAGGACGGGCCGTGCAGCGGGTGCACGAAGGGGGTGAGGTCGCCTTCGAAGTGCTCGACATTTCCACGATGGCCGAGCAAGAGTGGCGCGATCTTCTCTATCAAGAAGTGCATCGCACGTTCGATTTGGAGAACGGCCCGATCTTCCGCGTGCTGCTGTTCAAGAAGTCGGCGGACGAGCACATCCTCACGTTCGCGATGCACCATATCGTCTCCGATATGTGGTCGATGCTCGTGTGCGTCGGCGAATTTACGGCGCTCTACAAGAGCGAAGTCGAAGGCACCCCGTCGCCGCTGCCGGAACTGAAGACCGACTACGCCGACTTTGTGAAGTGGCAAGCGGAAACGGTTTCCGGCAAATCGGGCGACCGCCTTTGGGGCTACTGGAAAAATGAACTCGCCGGCTCGCTTCCGGCGCTCGACCTGCCGACGGATCGTCCCCGCCCGCCGGTGCAAACCTACCGCGGCGATCTCGAGTACGTCACGATTTCGGCAGCCACGACGAACGCCTTGCGCGAGTTGAGCAAGGGCCGGCGGACCACGATGTTCATGACGCTCATGGCCGCTTATCAGGTGTGGCTCTACCGTCATTCGCGGCAGACCGACATGCTCGTCGGCACCGCGACGGCCGGCCGTAGCCGACGCGAATTCCAAACGCTGGTCGGCGATTTCGTGAACCCCGTCGTCATCCGCGGCGACCTCTCGGGCAATCCATCGTTCAACGCGTTCCTCGAGCAAATTCGCAAGAAGACGCTCGGGGCGTTCGACCATCAGGACTACCCGCTGCCGCTGTTGGTCGAGAAGCTCGCGCCGGCCCGGGATGCGAGCCGGACGCCCATTTATCAGACGATGTTCATTCTGCAGCGCGCCCAATCGAAGGGGGATCGCGGCCTGCAGTCGTTTATGACCGGTCAAGGCGACGGCGCGATGACCTTCAGCGGCATTCAAGCCGAGGCCCTGGAGATCGACCAGCACGACGCGCAGTTCGACGTTTTGCTCACGGCCGTGGAAGCCGGCGACACGATCAATTGCCAATTCCAGTACAACACGGATCTTTTCGATCGCGAAACCGTGCGGCTGATGGCCGAGCGGTTTGCGACATTGCTCGATTCGATCGTCGCCGATCCGGAAAAGGCCGTAGCTCGCTTGTCGGTGCTGTCGCCGGAAGAGTTGCACCGTGTCACGGTCGAGTGGAATAACACGGCCGTCGATTACCCGCGCGAGGCGACCGTCGTCGATCTGTTCGAGCAGCAAGCCTCTCGTACTCCGGATGCCGTCGCCGTCGAAGGGGACGCGGAGTCGCTGACCTACGGCGAACTCGACCGCGCGGCCAATCGCATCGCCCACCATCTGCAAGCTTTGGGCGTCGGGCCGGAGTCGCTCGTCGCGGTGAGCACCGAGCGGACTCCCCGAATGTTGGCGACGTTGCTCGGCGTTTGGAAGGCCGGCGGCGCGTATGTCCCGCTCGATCCGAACTTCCCGGCCGATCGCTTGGCCTACATGCTCGAGAGCTCGCAGGCCAAGGTGCTAGTCACGCAGCAAAGCGTTCGCGGAGTTCTGCCGGAGTTCCACGGAACCACTGTGCTGCTCGACGACGATTGGGCCGCGATCTCGCAGCATGCCGAATCCGCGCCGCCGCGCTCGTCTCATGCCGAAAACCTAGCCTACGTGCTCTACACATCCGGTTCGACCGGCATGCCCAAGGGCGTGGAGATCCCGCAGCAGGCAGTCGTCAATTTTGTGTCGTCGATGGCCAAGGCGCCGGGCATCAAACCCTGCGACGTGATGCTCGCCATTACGACGCTCTCGTTCGACATCAGCGTGCTGGAGCTGTACCTGCCGCTCACCGTCGGCGCCAAAATTCTCCTAGCCTCGCGCTCGCAAGCGGGCGACGGCGCTTGGCTCGCCGAGAATATCTCGAAGCGCGGCGTCTCAGTCGTTCAAGCCACGCCCGCCACCTTCCGCTTGCTTCGCGCCTCGGGTTGGCAAGGCGACTCGCGCGTGAAGATTCTCTGCGGCGGCGAAGCATTGCCGCGCGATCTCGCGCAAGCGTTGCTCGGCAACTGTCGCGAACTGTGGAACGTCTACGGACCGACCGAAACCACGGTCTGGTCGACCGCCGAGCAAATCACCTCGCTCGACGGCCCGATCTCCATCGGTCGGCCGATCGATAACACGCAGATTTACATTCTCGACGATCTTTCCGAACCGGTCCCGCCGGGCACGCCGGGCGAACTCTGGATTGGCGGCGACGGCGTGGCCCGCGGCTATCGCGGCCGCGAAGATTTGACGGCCGAACGCTTCGTACGCGACGAATTTCGCAACGTCATCGGCGCACGCATGTACCGCACCGGCGACGTCGCCCGGCATCTGCGCGACGGCCGACTCGAGTGCCTCGGCCGCGTCGATCATCAGGTGAAAGTCCGCGGCTTCCGCATCGAACTTGGCGAAATTGAAGCCCAGCTTGCCAAGCACTCGGCCGTGAAAGTGTGCGTGGTCCACACGTACGATCGCGGCGGCGACGTGCAGTTGGTCGCCTACGTCGTGCCCGTCGGCGAGCAACCGATGGTCGCCGATCTTCAGGCCTCGCTCCGCACCAAGCTGCCGGAATATATGGTGCCGGCCCAGTTCGTGTTCCTCGCCGAACTTCCGCGCACGCCCAACGGCAAGATCGATCGCAAAGCCTTGCCGAAGCCCGACGCCGGCGATCGGTCGACGGCCTATGTCGCTCCGCGCAATACGCTGGAAGCCGAACTCGTCGAAGTTTGGAAAAAGGTGTTGAACGTCGAACAGGTCGGCGTCGAAGACAATTTCTTCGAACTTGGCGGCCACTCGCTCCTGGCCGCACAGATGGCTTGGAACCTGCGCAATAAATACGGCGTCGAAGTGCCGCTGCGCAACCTGTTCGAATCGCCGACGATCGCCGGGATCGGCGTGCTAATCGATCCGTCGTTGCGAACGTCGGGCGCCGCCGTCAAGGGCATTGATTTCGAAGCCGAAGCCGTGCTCGACGCCGACATCACCCCGCCGCCGGGAATGACGGCCGACCTCACCCGTCATGACCGTGTCTTCCTCACCGGCGGGACCGGCTTCCTCGGCACCAGCGTGCTGCAGGAATTGCTTCGCCGGGAAGGAACGACGATCTACTGCTTGGTCCGCGCGGCAGGCGACGTCGAAGGCCTGAAAAAGCTCCAAGATAATTTCTCGCGTTACGGCCACGCTCATCCGGATTTCGACCGCCGCGTCGTCCCGGTGCTCGGCGATTTGGAGAAACCGCGCTTCGGCTTGAGCGAAGCGAGTTTTCGCGACTTGGCCGACCGCGTCGACGTCGTTATTCACAACGGCGCGTCCGTCAATCTCGTGTTTCCCTACGAAATGCTCCGCGAGGTGAACGTCGGCGGCACGAAAGAGGCCATTCGCTTTGCGTGCACCGCGAAGCCTAAGCCGCTCCATTTCGTGTCGACGTTCTCCGTGCTGCACTCGCGCGACCATATGCATTCGACGGAAGTCTTCGAGACCGAGCCGCTGCCGAAGGCGGAAGACTTGCTCGGCGGCTACCATCGCTCGAAGTGGGTCTGCGAACGCCTGATTCAAGAAGCCGGGCGGCGCGGGCTCCCCGTCGCCGTCTATCGCCCGGGCCGCATTACCGGTCATAGCGAGAAAGGAACTGCCAACCTCGGCGATTTCCTCCACGTGATGATCGCCGGCTGCATGAAGCTCGGCGCGGTGCCGCAGTTCGACGATCCCGTCGACATGACGCCGATCGACTACGTCAGCCAAGCCATCGCGGCGCTGGCTATCGACCCGCGGGCCGTCGGCAAGACCTTCCATCTCGTGAACCCGCAACCGGCGAAGCTCGATCGTTTGATCGAATTCATCAATGCCCGCGGCGCCAAGCTCAACATCCTGCCGTTCGACGCCTGGTATCGCCGCCTTAGCGAAGCCGCCAAACTCGTGTCGACGCCCGAACTCGAAACGCTGCGAGCCATGTTTGCCGCGGCCGACGGCGGCGATCCGAGTGCTGAAGATTTCCGGTTCGCCGTATCGCAGCCGCGCTTCGACGCCCGCAATGCGGAAACGCTGCTTGCGTCGAAGGGTATCCAATGTGCGCCGGTCGACGACCGATTATTGGAAACCTACTTCGAGTTCCTCGTCGACAGCGACCATATCGAAGTCGACGAAGTGACCGGCGAACTCGATTTTTCGCATATTCAAATTGATACGCGTCCGCCGCTCACGTTGTTCGCTTCCGGGAAGATCGAACAGGTCGACGCCGTGGCGCTCGCGTACCTGCCGTCGAGTTTGCTCCGCCACACCGGGCTGCCGCCGGAAATGGCCATCGAACTCGGCACGCAGGGGGTTCCGGCGGTCGCTTCGACGCTCAACACGACCGAAGGTCGCATCGCCGCCATTCTGCTACCGCGGTTCGATTTCCAACTCTACGAAGATCGCGAGCAGGTCCTCACCGAAGCGATTGACGCCCTCCGTATCGCTAAGCACATGAGAGCGAAGTGCGTTTCGCTCACCGGGCTCCTGCCGTCGGCCCTCGACTATGGCCGAGCGCTTGTCGATGCGGCCCGCGGATTGGACTTGCCGCTGATCACGACCGGTCACGCGACGACCACGGCGACGGTCGTGATGACGATTCGCCGCGCGTTGGCCCTGGCAGGCCGCAACTTGGCCGAAGAACAAGTTTCGTTCCTCGGGCTCGGGTCGATCGGCACGTCGACCTTGCGATTGATGCTCTCCGCCTTGCCGCATCCGCAACAGCTTAGCTTCTGCGACATCTACTCGAAGCGAAGCCAACTCGAAACTCTGCTCGCCGAAATTCGCAGCGGCTTGCACTACCGCGGGCCGGCGGCGATTCTCGAATCGCGCAAGGAGGCTCCCGCCGAAATCTACCAATCGCGCGTGATCGTCGGAGCGACGAACGTCACCGACTTGCTCGATATCGCCAAATTGCAGCCCGGCACGATCATCATCGATGATTCCGCACCGCACTGCTTCCGCACGGAAGACGCCTTCGCACGGTTGGACAAGCAGGGAGATATCCTGTTTACGGAAGGAGGCGTGCTGATGGCGCCCGCACCGATTCCGCAAACCGCCTTCGTCTCGCCGTTCGTCAAGCAGTTGCTGGATACCGACCCCGTGAAGATGATGGCCCAGGGGCATCCGCAGCACATAACGGGCTGCATCCTGTCCAGCGCCCTGACGTTAAAGTATTCCGATCTTGCGGCCACGATCGGCATTGCGACCTTGGAAGAAAACCTGCGGCACTTCCACAAGCTCACGGAAATCCGGTACGATGCCGGAATGTTGCATTGCGACGGACGCCTGATCGACGAGGCCGCAATCGCACGCTTCCGGGAAAAATTTGGAAAGTCGTCTTAGGATGGATGCGGTCGAAGATGGAAAGTCGACGCTCAATTGGCGAGCGTCGGCTTTAGCGGATCGCGTCGTTTACGAGGCCGACGACCTGCGCCTAGGCGTGAACGTTGGCGCGGCAGGTTCCACGATCATCGACTTCGGCGTCTCCGTCGAAGGGGGCTTAGAAGCCGGACGTCGTCTCGCGGAGATTTGTCTGGCGGGCCTGGGGCACGTGCAATTCGGTCCGCCCGTCGAAGCCGTCGGACCTTGGCCGACCGTCATCGTTCGCACCGATCACCCGAGTTGGGCCTGCCTCGGCTCGCAATACGCCGGCTGGCAACTTGCGAAGGGCAAATTCTTCGCGATGGGTTCCGGCCCGATGCGCGCGGCCGCCGGCAAAGAACCCATCATCGAGAAGCTCAGCTTTCGCGAAACGGCCAAGTCGGTCGTCGGCGTGTTGGAAACGCGGGCTCTGCCGCCGGGCGATATCATTACGGAGATCGCCGAAAGCTGTTGGGTGCCGCCCGAGAACGTGACGATTCTCGTCGCCCCCACGTCGTCGCAAGCCGGCACCGTGCAGGTCGTGGCCCGCAGCGTGGAGACGGCCCTTCACAAGTTGCATGAGTTGGAATTCGACGTCACGCGCGTGGTTTCGGCGTTCGGCACGGCCCCGCTGCCGCCGATCGCCGCCGACGATCTCGCGGCCGTCGGTTGGACGAACGACGCGATTCTCTACGGCGGCCAAGTCACGCTTTGGGTGCGTGGCGACGACGCCAGCTTGGAAGCGGTCGGCCCAAGAGTACCAAGCAACGGCTCCGTCGACTACGGGCTGCCTTTCGCGCAAGTGTTTCAGAACTACGGGCGCGACTTCTACAAGATCGATCCGCTGCTCTTCAGCCCGGCCGTCGTCGTGTTTCACAATCTCGATACCGGTCGGACGTTCCGCTACGGCGCACTCAATCGCGAAGTGCTCGAACGCAGTTTTTCGGCCTGATCGACCGGAGCACGGAGTTCAACGCGATGCGGATTGCGGTGCTCTGCTCGCCCGAGAGTTGGTACTTTCGCGACTTGCGCCGCGCCGGCGAATTGGCCGGACATGAAGTCATCGACGTGCCGTTCACGCAACTCAGCGCAGGCATGGGAACTGCCGAGAAGTCGTTTCCTTGCGGCGGTGTCGACTTGCGAACGTTCGACGCCGTCGTCGTGCGGACCATGCCGCCAGGCTCGCTGGAGCAGGTCGTCTTTCGCATGAATGCGCTGGCTCGCCTGGACGCGGCCGGCGTGACGGTCGTCAATTCGCCGAAGGCCGTCGAAGCGGCCGTCGACAAGTATTTGACCTCGGCGCTCCTCGAATCGGCGGGCTTGCGCGTGCCGCGGACGTTTGTTTGCCAGACGAGCGACGAAGCCCTGGCGGCGTTCGCAACACTCGGCGGCGACGTAGTGCTCAAGCCGATCTTTGGGTCTGAAGGTCGCGGCATCGCGCGCTTGCAAGATGAAGCTCTCGCGCAACGGGCCTTTCGCATGGTCGAGCAACTCGGCGGGGTGCTGTACGTGCAAGAATTCGTGGCTCACGAAGGCTACGATCTGCGGCTCTTCGTCGTCGGCCGCAAGGTGCTCGGGATGCGGCGCCGCAACCCGCACGATTGGCGGACGAACTGTTCACGCGGCGCCGTGGCGGAGCCGCTCGAAGTGACTGCGGAACTTAGTGAGCTTGCCCATCGCGCGGCAGCGGCCGTCGGGGCAACGGTGGCAGGCGTCGACCTTCTTCCCGGACGCGACGGTGAACTCTACGCCGTGGAAGTCAACGCCGTGCCAGGCTGGAAGTCTTTGGCCGCGGCGTTGCAAACGGACGTTGCCCGGCTGGTGGTTGACCATGTCGTCGAGTGCGCCGCTCATAAATCGACGAGGACGTCCTCATGAGCAACGGCTCGTTCAAGTCGGTGAATGTCGCTCGCCGGTTGGCTCATTTCGCTCGCACGATGGGCGACGTTACGGCCGTGGTCGTGCAGCACAAGAGCCGTATCTCACGTCGGTTCACTTACAAAACGATCACATTCGCCGAGTTGGAAGCGGACACGTCGCGCATCGCCGCCGGTTTGCGGGCTTGGGGCGTACCGGAAGGGACTCGATTAGCGCTGCTCGTGCCGCCGAGCGTCGAGTTCGTCACGCTGGTGTTCGCGCTGCTCAAGGCCGGCGTCGTGATGGTGCTCATCGATCCCGGCATGGGCCGCAAGAACTTGGTGAAATGCCTGAGCGAGGTCGAGCCGGAAGGCTTCATTGCCGTACCCGCCGCGCAGGCCGTGCGGAAGTTCTTGGCGTCGCGATTTCCCAAAGCGCGGTGGAACGTGACCGTCGGCAAGCGGCTGTTTTGGGACGGAATCACGCTCGATGAACTGCGGGCGAAAGCGCCTGCCGTAGCAGTCAGCGACGCGGATCCGCCGCCTAGCGTCGCCGCCGTACCCCCTTGCACAATCTGCGGCGAAGACGATTCGGCGGCGATTATCTTCACCACCGGCAGCACGGGACCGCCAAAAGGCGTGCTCTATTCGCATGGCAATTTCGATCGGCAAGTCGACGAAATTCGCGAAGGCTTCGGCATCGAACCGGGCGAAGTGAACTTGGCGTGCTTCCCGCTCTTCGCGCTGTTCAACGCGGCAATGGGAGTGACGACGGTCATCCCCGACATGGACGCTTCGCGCCCCGGCAAGGTGAACCCGCGCCACATCTTGGCGGCCGCTCAAGATTGGCACGCGACGCAATCGTTTGCTTCGCCGGCGGTGTGGAGCCGCGTGGGAAGCTACTGTGAAAAACATCAGGTGCGGATGCCGACGTTGCGCGAGGCGTATTCGGCCGGGGCGCCGGTACCGCCGTCAGTTATCGAACGGATGGCCGCGTGGATGAGCAGCGGCGGCCGGATGCACACGCCGTACGGCGCTACGGAAGCGTTACCGGTCGCCACGATTTCGTCGCCGGAAATTCTGGAAGAGACCCGAGCCGCCTGGGCCGCCGGAGAAGGAACATGCGTCGGCCGTCGCTTCCGCGGCATTCAGTGGCGCGTGATCCCGATCGTCGACGGTCCGATCTCCGACATCGATCAAGTGGAAGAATTGGGCGTCGGCGAGATCGGCGAACTGATCGTGCGCGGCCCGGTCGTCACGCGGAGCTACGTCACACGCGTCGAAAACAACGGGCTCGCGAAAATTCCTGACGAAGACGGCTTCTGGCACCGCATGGGAGATGCCGGATACCTCGACGGCGCCGATCGATTTTGGTTCTGCGGTCGCGTAGCCCATCGCGTGCGAACGGCCGACGGAACGCTTTACACGGATCCCGTCGAAGGCGTTTTTAATCAGCATCCGGCGCTCTTTCGCACGGCCTTGGTCGGCGTGGGGCCGATTGGCAATCAGCGACCCGTCATCGTTTGCGAACTTCGGCGACCGGTGACTTTGCCCGGCGGATTGCAGCAGTTGCAGGACGAAATCTTGGCATTGGGGGCGAAGAATCCCGTCACCGCGGCCGTGCGCACGGTGCTGTTTCACGCCAACTTCCCCGTCGACATTCGGCACAACTCCAAAATCTTTCGCGAGAAGCTGGCCGTGTGGGCCGCGAAGAAGCTCGGAGTGCCGCAGGCATGAACGTGCTCGTCACCGGCGCGGCGGGCTTTCTCGGCTATTACATCGTCGAGCAACTGGCCGCGCGCGGTGACAAGGTGCGAGCCTTCTGCCGCCGCAGCGTACCGAACCTGGAGTTGCCCGGCGTTAGCGTGGCGCTCGGTGATATTCGCGATCGCTCGGCCGTCGTCGAAGCGTGCCGCGACGTGGATGCGGTCATCCATACGGCCGCCGTCGCGGGCATTTGGGGGCCGTGGGAACTTTTCTACGAAACGAACACGCTCGGCACGCAATACGTGATCGACGGTTGCCGCGCGCACGGCGTCCGTCGGCTGGTCTACACGAGCAGCCCCAGCGTGACGTTCGCCGGAACGCCGCAATCCAACGTGAACGAAAGCGAGCCGTATCCGACGCGTTGGCTGGCCCACTACCCACACACCAAAGCGCTGGCCGAGCAACTGGTGACGGCGGCCAACCTGCCCGACGTTCTGCATACCGCGTCGCTGCGGCCACATCTCATCTGGGGACCTGACGACCGGCACCTCATTCCGCGTTTGCTCGAGCGTGCGAAGGCGGGGCAACTCAAGCAAGTCGGCGACGGCACGAACTTGATCGACATCACGTACGTCGAAAACGCCGCCGAGGCCCACCTGCAATTGCTGGACGCGTTAGACGGGCCGCGCCTTGGCGGACGCCGATACTTCCTTTCGCAAGGCGAGCCGGTGAACTGCTGGGACTGGATTAACGAGGTTCTCGCCCTGGCCGACCTGCCGCCGGTGAAGTCGAAGGTTTCTTACGGCGTGGCCCGGGCGGCCGGAGCGGTTCTGGAGAAGGTCTGGAAGGTGCTCGGTCGCAAAGACGAACCCCGCATGACAAGGTTCCTCGCGGCCCAGTTGGCAATGGACCATTACTTCGACCTGTCGGCCGCTCGGGCCGATTTCGGATACCGGCCGCAAGTCTCTACGGCCGAAGGGATGGCTCGCCTCGCGGTCTGGATCAAGAAAATCGACGGCTGAACGCCCCTGCCGCTTTGCTGTGAACCGCCTATTTTCACATTCGCGAGCGTGGCCGTTTCTCGCACACGCCGCGGGCGAATTTCGCCCTCCTTGTCAACGGCTTTACGAGTCGTTAATCTTTCCCGTTTAACAAGTTACGCAAGGACACCGTCATGGCGGCCGGGCTGCCCGACAATCAACGGATTGTGATCACCGGGATCGGCCTGACGTCGCCCAACGGCAATAATCTGCCCGAATTTCGCGCCGCGCTTTTGGCGGGCCGTAGCGGCGTGAGCCCTTACGAAATTCGCTATGTCGGCGCGACCCATGCCGGCATCTGCCGCTTCGACGAAGCCAAGTACCAGTCGAAGAAAGACCGCCGCCGCGGCACCCGGGCCGGCAGTGTCGGCATCTATTGCACGAACGAAGCGGTTCGCGACGCCGGGCTCGCCTGGGACGCCCTCGATAAGTCGATGGTCGGCGTGTACTTAGGCATCACCGAACATGGCAACGTCGAGACCGAAAACGAGGTCTACGAGCTGAGCCAGTTTCAAAACGACGTCAAATTTTGGTCGCACCATCACAACCCGCGGACCGTGGCCAACAACCCGGCGGGCGAGGTGACGATCAACATGGGGATCACCGGCCCGCACTACACGATCGGCGCCGCCTGCGCCGCGGGAAATGCCGGTTTGATCCAGGGTGCGCAAATGCTGCGGCTCGGCGAGGTCGATCAGGCCCTGTGCGGCGGTGTCTCGGAAAGCACGCATACCTTCGGCATTTTCGCGAGTTTTAAGAGCCAAGGGGCGTTGGCATCGCACGCCGATGCGACAAAGGCCTCGCGCCCGTTCGACAAAAATCGCAACGGCATCGTCGTCGCCGAAGGGGGCTGCGTTTACGTGCTGGAGCGTTACGACGACGCCAAGAAACGCGGTGCCAAGATCTACGGCGAACTCGTCGGCTATGCCCTCAATAGCGACGCGGGCGATTTCGTGATGCCCGACGCCAAGCGCCAGGTCGAGTGTATGCAGAAGGCACTGAAAGTCGCAGGCCTCCGGCCGGAGCAGATCGACATCGTCAGCACGCACGCGACAGGTACCGACGGCGGCGACGTCCAAGAAGCGACGGCTTTGCGCACGGTGTTTCAGAACAACCCGAACACGCTCTTCAACAACACCAAAAGTTTCATCGGCCACGCCATGGGAGCGGCCGGAGCGCTGGAATTAGCCGGGAATTTGCCGAGTTTCGTCGATCGAACGTGCCACGCCACGATCAATTGCGACGATCCGGACCCGCTGTGCCTGCTGGAAGGCTTGGTGCGAAACGAGCCGAAAGAGGGTGTTCAAGTTGACTATATTCTCAATAATTCGTTCGGCATGTTGGGGATCAATTCGGCCGTGATCATCAAACGGCTGTAGCCGTCCCGCGGCCGGCCGTGCTAAGTTGGCCCGCTTACCATATTGAGTTGGCCGTATCGCGTTAGTTGATGCGAGTGCGAGGCTCGCCGAAGTGTTCAGGAATTTCGACGAATGACGAAAGACGATATTAAGGAAACGATTCTCGACATCCTCTCAGACATCGCTCCGGACGACGATCTCAGCGCCTTGCGCGACGACGTGCCGTTCCGGGAGCAGATGCAGCTCGACAGCATGGACTTTCTCGACATCGTCATGGAACTTCGCAAGCGTTATCGCGTGCAAATCCCGGAAGAAGACTATCTGCACCTCCGCAGCATGCAGAGCACTGTCGAATATCTCGAACCGCGGATGCGGGACTTGCAAAAGGTTTAAGACAAGTTCGGGGTTCAGAGTTCAGGGTTCGAGGTTTACGAACCAACCTCCGGCAACCCTGAACCCTGAACCATGAACCCCGAACCTCAGCCGTACGACGCGATCATCATCGGTGCCGGGATGTCGGGCCTCGCGGCCGGCATTCGTCTCGCACATTACGAAAAGCGCGTTTGCATTCTTGAGCGCCATACGACGATCGGCGGGCTCAATTCGTTCTACCGGCTCGACGGCCGCAACTACGACGTCGGGCTGCACGCCGTCACGAATTTCACGCCTAAGGGAACCAAGAAAGGCCCGCTGGCCCGGCTCTTGCGGCAATTGCGGTTCTCTTGGGACGATTTCGCTCTGAAGCCGCAGCTTGGTTCGAGGATCGCGTTCCCTTCGGCGAGCCTGGAATTCTCCAACGAATTTGAACTGCTCCGCTCAGA
>JAFLCO010000059.1:21000-23761 GCA_017303535.1 Planctomycetota bacterium | reverse complement strand
ACGACTAGGATTCGATTTGTGACGGCGTGCGGCGGCGCTTCGTACGGGCCAAGTAAGCCGCGCCGACGAGCACGACCAACAAGTGGACCGACACGATTTCAAACGGCAGCAGGTAGCTGCTCATGCCGGACTTCAAGGCTTCGGGGCGATCAGCATCGAGCTTGTCGACGCGAACGCCGAGCAGGCCGACGCCGATCGGAGTGGAAGTCGGCTCCATGACGACGTCTTGGGTTTGCCCGCCGCGCCACGACGGCACGCTGAACACCGCCGGAACGAGCAAGGCCAAGAGCACGCCCGCGACGATCGCGGCCAACAGCCAGTCGCCGCCGCCGGTCTTCATGCTGACGAACGGGCCTTGGGCCGTGAGCATCACGCCGAACACCAGCAGCACGAGCGTGCCGCCGACGTAGATCATGAGTTGCATCGCGCCGACGAAATCGGCCCCGGCCAGGAAGAACAGGCCGGCCGTCGAGCCGAGCGAAATGATGAGGTAAAAGGCCATTCGCACGACGTTGCTCGACAGCACGACGCCGACGGCGAACGAAGTCGCCACGAGTGCGAAGAGCAGGAAGAAGAACGAATGCCAGTTGATCGGATCCACGAACTAGCCCCCTTGCGCCGCGGTGTGAGTGAGCGACGCGGTCTTATCGGACGAAGGTTGTGCGACGGGCGAAGCTTCCGAGGCCGTCTTGTTTTCAGAAGTTGCCGCAGCGGCCTTGGCGGGCTCTTCCACGACGTAGCGCTCGCCCATGTGATTCTTTAGCAGCACTCCGGCGGGAAACTGACGCTGCCAGAACGTGGCGCCGAGAAACATGACGGCGGCGATCGGCACGCAGTACTTCAAGCACATCTTCATGACTTGGTCGATGCGGAGCCGCGGCAGCGTCCAGCGAACCCAAATCATGACGATGACGAACAGCGTCGTCTTGCCGATGAAGTTCAACATGCCGAGGAAGTTCACCAGGTAGCCGGCCACGGGATGGGCCGCGCGATCGAACGCCAGCATGTCGAGAATCGGGATCGGACCGTTCCAGCCGCCGAAAAAGAGAATCGTGGCGAGGCCGGCGACCGTGAACATCGAGCCGTATTCGGCCATGAAGAAGTAGCTCCAGCGAATGCCGGAGTACTCGGTATGGAAGCCGGCGACGAGTTCGCTTTCGGCTTCCGCCAAGTCGAACGGAGCCCGATTCACGCTGGCCAAGGCGCAGGTGAAGTAAACCCAGAAGGTAATAAACGTAAACGGATCGTGCAGCACGAGCCAGTTCGTGAAAAAGCCGGCCTGCATGTTGCCAATCTGCACGAGGTCGAGCGTGCCTGTGATGAGCACCGGCACGACGACGCACATGCCCAGCGGCACTTCGTAGCTGACGACCTGGGCCGCCTCTCGCATCGAGCCGAAGAGCGACCATTTCGAGGCCGACGCATAGCCGCCTAAGATCACGCCGAACACTTCCAGCCCCATCACGGCGAGAATGAAAAACACGCCCGTGTTGATCGGGATGGCCACCCAACCGTCGCTGAACGGCAATGCCATGAGCGCGGCGAATGACGCGCAGAAGCTGATATAGGGGGCCACGCGGAAGAGGACGCCGTCGGCACCGTCCGGCATGAGATCTTCTTTGGTGATCAGCTTCAGACCGTCGGCCAAACTTTGCAGCCAGCCGAACATGCCGCCGACGCGCGTGGGGCCCAAGCGATCTTGGATGCGGCCCGAAACTTTCCGCTCGGCCCAAATGAACACGAGCGCACCCAGCGCGCCGACCTGAATCAACAGTGCGGCGTGAATAAGCGCGGTCAGCGTGTATGCCGCCGCCGGCCAAAAATTCCATTTGTCGATGAAGAATTCCGCCACGCCTTGGTCTTTCCTCTTAGGAGCAATGCTTCCTAACTATTGCCGACGACGCCGTATTCAAGCGTCGCCCGTCTGTATATTTCAGGTTCGTTTCTGGTTCGATTCACCGCCGCGGGAAGCCAAGAAATATGGCACACCGCGACAATCTCCGACAAGTCCCCGAGTCTTCGTTTCTTCCGACCGCTTAGCGATCGATTTCTCCCATCACGATATCCAGCGATCCGACGATCGCCGGAACGTCGGCAATGAGGCAACCGCGGCAGAGTTCGTGCGTCACGCACAGGTTAGAAAAGCAACTGCTGCGAGCCCGCAAACGCCACGGAATTGCCGAGCCGTCGCTCACCAGATAGAAGCCCATCTGGCCGCGCGGGGCTTCCGTTTCCAGATAAACCTCGCCCTTAGGTAACTTTTCGTTCAGCTTCACCGGAATGCCGTGCGTGCCCGAGGCTCGGCTGTAGCGATCCATGGCCTGGCGGACGATGTCGATCGACTGCATGACTTCGAGCATGCGGACGTAGAACCGGTGCCAGCAATCGCCGAGCACGGCCGTCGACGGCACCGCCGGATAGTTATGGTCTTTCGGATAGTGGCCGTTCTTTTCGACGATCACTTCGAAGGCATAGCCGTCGTAAAGTTCGGTGTAGCGCTCTTCGCCGTCGCGCCGGAGATCCCAGTCGACGCCGCTGCCGCGGAGCACCGGGCCGCTCGTGCCGTAGCCGATCGCCTGCTCGGCCGACATGACGCCGATGCCTGCCGTACGCCGGACAAAAATCGCGTTCGTCGTGAGCAGGGCGTGGTATTCGGTGATGATCGGCAGAAGCTCGTCGAGAAACGCTTCACATTCCTGCAGCCAACCGGCCGGCAAGTCGTGCGTGGCGCCGCCGACCGTGAGATAGCTGTATGTGAGTC
>JAFLCO010000059.1:0-20973 GCA_017303535.1 Planctomycetota bacterium | reverse complement strand
TTTCGCGCTCGCGGAAGGCGTACAAGAACGGGCTGAACGTGCCGAGATCGAGACCGTACGCACCCATGCCGACCAAATGGCTGGCGATCCGCCCCATTTCGGCGATGATCACCCGCAGATGCTTGGCCTTTTCCGGAAGCTCGAGCTTGAGCAACTTTTCGACCGTCAGAGCCCAGCCGAGGTTCATATTCATCCCGGCCAGGTAATCCATCCGGTCGGTATACGGAATGAATTGCCGCGGGGTGAGGTTCTCGCCGATCTTTTCGGCGCAGCGATGTAGGTAGCCGATGTGCGGCGTGACCTCGCTGACGATTTCGCCGTCGGTGCGCAGCACAAGCCGCAACACGCCGTGCGTACTCGGGTGCTGCGGTCCCATATTGACGAGCATCTCGTCAGTACGAACGTCGAACTCAATGATCCGCGGATCGTCGATTGCTGAAGACATGTTCTTTGTCAGTTGTCCGTTGTCCGTGGTCAGCTGTTAGTTGCAGCTGACGCTACCGGTCACCTTGTTTCTTTTCTCTTCCAATCGAACGTAAGTACGCATTCAATCGCGGACCGAGTTCATCGACGACGGACCGTAAGGTCTCGACATCGGTTTGCTTGAGCAGTTTTCGCTTGTAGGCCCGTCGCAACCAGTGCTGCGTTTCATTCAGTGACGACCGAGCCATTCTCACGAAACGTTTGTTGTCTTGAAAACTTCCTCTTCCCGCACCTTCGGATATGTTCGCACCTACCGAATCTGCCGCCCTCACGATTTGCTTCCCCACGGTGTCTTTGGCGAAGTTTGGCCACGCCACGGCTATATCCCAAATCCGATCCGCAAGTCGCTCCGAAAGCCGATAAACCTCCAACTTCTCAAAGTTCGTTCGGGCCATGGACCGCCCCCCATCACCAGTCGCCGTACTTCAACAACTGACAACGGACCACGGACAAAAATCATTTGCCTCGTATGCCGTGGTATTCCAGCGGCATCTCGTAATCTTTTCGTAGCGGGTGCCCTTCCCAATCTTCGGGGCAGAGGATCCGCCGCAGGTTCGGGTGGCCGGTGAAACGCACGCCGCTGAGGTCGTACACTTCGCGCTCGTGCCAGTCGGCGGTCGGCCACACGGCGGCGACCGACGGCACTTCGGGGATTTCCCCTTCGACGTCGTCTTTCCAACGCGGCAAAATCACCTTGAGCACAAGGCTCGTCTTATGGACGAGGCTCCAGAGGTGATAAACCACTTCCAGGTGCGGCTGCCAATCGACCTTGGCCGCTTTCTTCGCATCAGGCTCGAAGTAATCGACGCCCGAGATACAGCTCAAGTAATTGAAACGAAGATCCTTCTCGTCGCGCAGGTAATTGCACACGGCCACGAGTGCCGCCGGAGCGACTTCGATCCACGGATCGAGGTTCGTGACGTTGGCGCCGGTGATCTGATCGCCGAACTTCTTCTTCAAGCGATCAAGGAGAGGCTGACTCATAGGATTGTGATACTTTTCACAAGTCGGCAAACGACGTAAGGCAGACGCAACGCAAACCAAACGGCAACGACGAACCGCTACCCGGCCAGAACGGATTCAGAACCGGCTTCGGCCCGCGATTGAATGCTCGCCGGTTGCGAGCGCTCCTCGGCCACGGCACGAACCCAATCCAAATCTCCACGGCTCCACACATAGGCGAAGCCGACCATAAGCACGAAGAAGAAGACGAGAATGTCGCCGATGGACGTCAGGGCCAAGAGCGACGCGGCGCCACGCACCGTACGCTCGTTCGCCGCACGATCTTTGGTCGGCTCCGGAGCGACGGGGTTCTGCACGCCGAGTTCCCGTTGAATCTGCGCGGCCTTCGGCGTCAGCCGCACGCTCTCGCTCGACGCCGTCTCGCCCACAGACTCAACAACAGCAAAGCCGGGATCGGTCAAGTGAGTCGACTTGCCGTAAGCCGCGGCCCACGGAAAGAAGAACGCGACTTCGACGTCGAAGATGATGAACAGCAGCGCGACGACGTAGAATCGCAAGTCGAACTGCACAAAGCTCGAGCCGATCGTCGGCTCGCCGCATTCGTACACCGACAGCTTTTCTTCGTTCGGGTTCTTCGGACGCAAGAAGCGACCGAGGAGCAAATTCACGAAGAGAAATGCCGCGCCGACGACGAAAAACAGCGCGAGATAACCGGCGACCAGTGTCGGTGACATAACAACGCAGCGCGAAAATAGAAACTCCGCGCCGAGGCATACCGACGGGGAGCCCGAATAGTCAATCCGGGCATTGTAAGAGTCGTTCGATGGTTTGCAAGCCGCGCCGGCGTTTCGATTTGCGCCGAGCCGAGATTATTTGCGGCGTGGGGGCCGACTAATCGGCCGAGCTTTCGCGGGCGGCAAACTCGGCAATCTCTCGCCGGCCGGCAAACCCGGCGTCGAGCTCGTGCCAATGCCCGACCTCCGGCTCGTCGAGCTTCCAGCACAAGTAGACGATGCGGCCGTCTTTGCGCGCCGGGAAATCAACGAGCCCGGTCATCACATCTTTCAGCTCGACGCCCAGCGCCAGCAACTCTTGGGCGTACTCCATGAGCCGCTCGCGGTCGTGCTCAAGCTCTTGTTCGACGTGTGCAAGTTCGTCGGAATAGACGCTACGGCTTTCCTGCTTTCGCCCTGTTTTCAGCGAGGCGAGGCGGCGGCGACGTTCGACGACTTCCTGAGCCAGCACGACGACGTCTATAACGATGGCCCGCACGAGCGGCAACGTCGCATTGGCTTCGTCGAGCGTGAAGAGCTTACGCTCGGAATCGGCAGGGATCACGTCGGAGGGCGTCGCAGACATAACTCACCGCCCCTTCACTTCCACCAACGACCAACGTGGCGATAAGCCAACGAACCATCGGAACATCCGCCATTACGAGGCCGCATTCGGCCCGCCGTGGACCGGTTGAGGAATCACCTTCGATTGCGCCACGGCCGTCGGGTTGAGCGTCGCTCGGCCCCAAGCCACGTCCGTCGGCAACCGCGAGAAGTCGACGATGCAACCATCGCGGCTGTAGCAACTCAAGTCGTGCGTGGCACCCATGAAAATGCAATCGACGGGGCACGGCTCGACGCACAGCGCGCAGAACATGCACTTCGAGTAGTCGATCGTGAAGTTCGTGACCCGAAAGCCCTTGCTCCCTTCGACGCGCTGCTTGCCGATGTAAATGCAATCGACCGGGCAGGCCTTGGCGCATTGATCGCAAGCGATGCAGGTCGTCAGATCGTAGCGATGAAAGCCGCGGTAGCGATCGGCGACCGGCACCGGAAGCTCGGGATATTCGAACTTCTCGGTGAACGTGCGGCGCTGGGGATCATAAGTTTTGATCCAGTAGCGCAGCGTGATGGCGAGACCGGAGGCGACCGTTGAGACCGCATCGAAAACGTCGCGAAACCACTGCCGCATGCTACGCACCTGCGTTCAAGAAGGGCCCGACCGTCGCCGAGCCACGATGAATCGCGATGAATTATAGGCGAGCTCCAACGACTCGCAAGCGACGATTTCGAGTGATACGAAGCAGCGAGAATTTATGGCGAGCTTAGAACCGGCACAGCCCCTGAAGGTTGACGCGACACAATTCCCCGGTTCTTCCGTCCCCGGTTCTTCAAACCGCGTCAACGCGAAGTCAACCTGCTTACATCGAGGCCGTACTCATTTGCAATCGCGCTTACGGCAGTGTTGGGGCCGCACTTGAATCAGCCGCAGCGGCGAATCGAATTGATTTGGCACAGATTCACCGCGGCGGAATCCCGGCTTGTAAAGACCACGCTGTGTTCAAGACGTCGGAACAGTCCAGCCGGGCGGTCATCGGGAGGATTCGGAAACCGCGACGGATCATGGTTTAATGGGGCAACGACGCGGAAAAAATAACTGGACAATCCTAAAAACTCGTGAGCCGGCAAGTTGCGGCAATCCGACCTTTTCGGGGGTGGTGTCCCGTTTGTGAACAAAGTGGCGACGAAATTCGTCGACATCGGGCTCAGCGGCATAACCGGTTTGCACCGAACGCCTTACATTCTCCGCTCCGACTCATCTTTGCTCATGTTAAAAGTATCGGCCGTGGAGCCACCCCGCCCGCGACGGGTGGTAAGCAAGGGTTCGCTGCGCTGCTGGAATTGCCGGCAACCTGCCGTAGTTTCTTGACTGGCCACAACTTGCGCGTAGAGTTGAGGGTACTAGGAAGAGACGAAACAGGCATTGTCAAGCCCCTTGGCAAACGCCGTGCCTGTCCGATGTTCGCCGGAATTCTTCGACTGCGTGATAGCAGTCTGTTAACGACGGTTATAGCAAGTAAGCCATACCGGGAAGCCGGGGACATTCGAGGAAGGATGTTGCAACATGCTGGTTCTATCGCGGAAGAAGAACGAGAGTATTGTCATCAACAATGACATTACGATTGTCGTCGTCGAGATTCGCGGCGACAAAGTGAGGCTCGGCGTGGAAGCGCCAAAGGAAGTGCCGGTCCATCGTCGCGAAGTTTACGACGCGATCCATCGTGCCGTCGACGCATCGGATCCATCCCCCAAAGATCACGAATCCACCTAAGCGTTTCGCGCGGCTGATCTTCCGCGGCGCGATCGACGCGCCGTCGTTTTCTTTCACGACGCTATTATTCCCGTGTCGTGCGTCTTGCCCGGTGATTGCGTCGCGAAAAGTTTTTCTCGCGTCGCGTCGGGCCGCTTGACGAAATAGATTGCCTCAGGGTACAGTCCCAAATTCCCCTGCGGCATGAAGTTCGCCTTTGTTACGCAGCCACGGCCCCGTCGTCTAGCCCGGTCTAGGACACCGCCCTTTCACGGCGATAACACGAGTTCAAATCTCGTCGGGGTCACTTGCCGCAGTATTAAAGAGTTGCACGCTTATCCTGAAGCGTGCAACTCTTTTTTTGCGCGCTTGCTTAAGGACAGAGAAAAGGAGATGAGGGGGATGAGAAGCGGGATAAGGGGGATGGAAGAAGGAGTGAGACGAACAAGTGCTCTCGTTTTCCGTGTGATCCCCAACATCTCCTTCTCATCCCCCTTATGACCCTTTCTTCATTGCGCAGCGCGGCCATTTCACGCCGGGCGACTACAATCGGGCCATGAACAACATGCCCCCATCTATTGAAAAGCCGCCTTACGAGGCGATTCTCGTCGTCTCCTTCGGCGGGCCCGAACATCGCGACCATGTGATCCCGTTTCTCGAAAACGTTCTTCGTGGCCGCAACGTGCCGCGGGAGCGAATGCTCGAGGTCGCCGAGCACTACTACCACTTCGGCGGAGTCAGTCCGATCAATGCGCAGAACCGCGCGTTGATTGAAGCCTTGAAAGCCGAGTTGCCGCGGCACGGCGTTGACCTGCCCGTCTACTTCGGCAACCGCAATTGGCATCCGCTGCTGCCCGACACGCTCGCCGAAATGCGGGCCGCCGGCGTGCGCCGCGCGTTGGCGTATTTTACCTCGGCCTTTAGTTCGTACTCCGGATGCCGCCAGTACCGCGAGAATATCCTCGCCGCGCAGGAGCAAGTCGGCGACGGCGCGCCGGCCGTCGACAAGATTCGGGTCTTTTACAACCATCCTGGCTTCGTCGAAGCGATGGCCGATCGAGTTCGTGAAGCGCTGGAACAGATTCCCGCCGAACGCCGCGCCGCCGCGCGATTAATCTACACCGCCCACAGCATCCCAAATTCGATGGCCGCCAACTGCGCCTACGAGCAGCAACTGCGCGAGTCGTCGCGATTGGTCACGGAAGCGGTCGGTCGCACGGACTTCATCATTGCCTACCAAAGCCGTAGCGGACCGCCGACGCAACCTTGGCTGGAACCCGACGTCGGCGACGTCATCAAGCAACTTCACGGCGAAGGCGTGGGCGACGTCGTGGTCGTGCCGATCGGCTTCGTCTCCGATCACATGGAAGTCATCTACGACTTGGACGACGAAGCCAAACATCTGGCGGAAGGACTCGGCGTCAACATGGTGCGGGCCGGCACCGTCGGCACACATCCGCGGTTTGTACGGATGATCGCGGAATTGATCGTTGAGCGAATTCAAGGAAAGGTCGAACGCCCGGCACTCGGTGTGCTCGGCCCCTGCCACGACGTCTGCCCGATCGACTGTTGCCTCCCACCGCCACGGCCGCCGATGCCCGCAAGACCGGCTAATTAAGAGTACAGCCAAGTGGCCAAAAACGCCCTGGAATCGACGCCGTAAAAGTGGAAAATACGGGGTTGGTTCTTTGACAATTTGGTTTGATATGTAGCGAGCGGCGGGGTTTATCCCCGCCGTCTGCTTCTGCCGTCTTATGCGTCAAAAAGTCCGGACGGCGGGGATAAACCCCGCCGCTCGCCACGCGCTAACAATCGACGTAAGTCGCGCAAGCGAATTGGGACTTACGTCGACGCGCGCTGCGTGCAAACTTCGGGGGGTGCGTGCAACTCTGAACTTTTGCACGCACCGCATACTTAGGAATTATGGGTGCGTGCTAATTTGAGAAGTTGCACGCACTCGCAATTGCAGCGGAATTGCGCTTTCGTCGTAAGTCTCGCAAGCGAATCGCGACTTACGTCAATTTTCATCCCCGGCAAATCCGCTACTCGCGGCTAAGTCCGAGTCGAACTCGGGCCGAGAAGCGTTGGCCGTCGCGGATGATCGTTAGATCCACTTCACTGCCCGGCGAATGGGCTTCGATGTGTCCGAGGAAGTCGTCCGCCGTTTTAATCTTTTCGCCGTTGACCTCGACGATCATATCGGCGGCGCTGATGTCGAGCTTCTGCGAGTCGACGTAAAACGGCCCTTGCCGACGGCGTTGTTGAATGCGCTGCGGTCCGCGAAGCCCGGCCTTTTCCGCGGGACCGCCGGGCACGAGGCCTGCGATTAAGAGACCGGCTTCCGTCTGGAAGACTCGCGTAATTCCGATATCCGGGCGCACCACTTCGCCGCGTTCGATGAGTTGCGGCACGACACGGGCGATCGTCGCGGCGGGAATCGCGAAGCCGACGCCCGTGTTTTGGCCGGTTTTGCTGGCGATGGCCGTGTTCATGCCGATTTGCCGGCCGCGGCTGTCGATGAGCGGTCCGCCGGAGTTGCCGGGATTGATCGCCGCGTCGATCTGGATGATCGACTTCATCGTGCGACCGTTGCGACCGGGCAGCGAGCGGTTGAGGCTCGAGACGATGCCGGTCGTGAGCGTTCGTTCGAGGCCGAACGGATTGCCGATCGCGTAGACCGATTGGCCGACTTTCAAACGCGTGGAGTCACCGAAGGCGATCGGCACGAGCGACTCCGCCGGCGCGTCGATTTTGAGCACCGCGATATCGTTCGACGGATCACGGCCGACGAGCGACGCCGGATAAGTCTCGCCGTCGTAGAGCGTGACGTTGATCGATTCGGCGTCGGCCACGACGTGATAGTTCGTGAGGATGTGGCCGCTCTGATCGATGACGGAGCCGGAGCCGGCCCCTTCCGACGGAATGTCGAACAGCAGCGTTTCGGTGACGACCTTCGTGCTGATGTTGACGACGCCGCGGTTGCAGGTTTCATAAACGGCGATGTTGACTTGCTCTTCCGGCGTGAACTCGTTTGGGCCGTCGGCCAGCCGCTCGGCTTGCACGGGAGCACGAAGTTCGGGAAGCGGCGCTCGATCAACCGGACGCGGCGCGGCGACGATCGGCGGTTGCCGGCCCGGCGCCAGTTGACCCGGCGGCGGCGCGAAGAGGTCTTGCGCGTGAACTTGCCGTTGCTCCCAAGCCTCGCGCAGGGCCGTGGCTCCCAAGGCTCCGACGGCCCCGGCGATTAACGATCCGACGATCACAGATTTCATAACCGGCAATCCTTCTGACTCTCTCACATTGCGCGCGGCACCGCCCAGTGTCGCTTCGTGAAGTGAATGAAATACCGGAAAACGTCGGGTGCGGGGAAGCGGAGTTTGACGGCGGTAGCGATCCGATCGAAGGACAACGACTGTTATGGGGCATCGCCGGTCGCGTCGGCCGCTGGAATCAATGGCGATCGGTAGATGTTGCCTGAGCAATAGGCTTAGCTTGCACAACGCGAACTTCGCAGATTGCCTAACAGCACTCTTTGATCGGTTCCGATACCCATTGCTAGCTGCCGCTCGCTCAAGCGCAATCGCTCACGGCAGTCGTGCGTCGGCGCACGGAGGTTGAACCCACCGGTAGGAGATCGCGGGATGAATCGCACGCCTTTCGCGTTGTTTACTCTGCTCTGTACGCTTGCGTCGTCGATCGTGGCGGCAGGAAATGCAAGCCGTCGGGCGGGAGTTGAGCGCGCCGTCACGAAGCCTGCCGTCGCGCGGCAAGCGACGGAAATTCGGCAAGTGGCGTACATCGCCCCTGTCGAAACCCTGGAACAGCCGGCCTGGAACGCGGCGGAGTGGAAGCCGATCGACGTACGCCGGGCTTACCTTACGCTGATTGACCGGCTGCCGAAGTCGGTGCAGAAGCTGGCCCCCGGTTCGGAGCAGCCTTCCGATGCCGCCCAGCCGAACCGCAGCACCGCCGATGCCGTCGGCAAAGTGGCCGCGACGGTCGGCAAGTCGAACAAGCCGGCCGCGGGCGTGAAGGCCCCCGTGTCGAACCGCGTGGGAGCGAGCGTTTCGGCGCCCGCTGCGAAGAAATCGGCCAAGACGATCGTGAAGGCCGAGGCGAAATCGAAGGTGCGTGCCGCGTCGCAACTGCCTGCCTCGTCGCCGCTGCGTGGCGCCGCTTTCGCGAACGACGCGGGCTGGAACTGGCAGTCGGTCGTCGTGATCGCCGGCAAGTACGAATCGCTGCAAAACGCCTGGCGGAAGCAGTACGGCGAAGGTGCGGCCACGATCCGTATCGGCACCGGTACGGCGCAGCCTGCCGTCGAGTTGAAGCAAGCCGGTTTGCCGACCGTGCTGCAACATTGGACGCCGTCGCTGCATGTCGTCGACCAAGGGGGCCTGCGGTTCGGGTCGTTCTACGCCTCGCCGAACCAAGCGAAGCAAGCTGTGACCGTGCCGACGAAGCGGGGCAAGGTCGTGGAATGGTCGCTCTACCTGGAGCAAGTCCTGCGGCAAATTCAGAACGGTCGGGTGGCGGCGATTGAGCGGTCGCTCGACATCGTCGCGGCCCGCCTGGTGCCGAGCGGCGACGACCGGCCGGCGGCCGTCAGTGCCCAGCTTCGCGGTCAGACGCAGAAGTAGGCTGGGGTTAAGTGGGCTAAACCGGCAACTGGTCGCGGGCCTTGGCGAGCCGGCCCGCGACCCGGTGAGCAAAGTCTCCAATTCTGCCCCGCCGAACCATAGGGAGTTTCCGCCGAGGCCGAGGGCCTGTGAGGCGGTAAAATCCGCAAACTTCCTATCTTCGCTTGTGTTTCGGTTACGGCCCCTCGCGCCCATACCTTGCTAGAGACGTAACTCCGGTCGCTGACCGGGGCTAAGTGCGACAAAACTCGCAATTTTGTTGGCACCGTCTAGGAAAGCTGCGTAGAGTAGAACTGTCCACTTCTGGCCCTATCCGGGGCGATCCCGTTGCGGGTGGCTGTTTTCTCTGGCCGGTGAGTCCCCTCCTTTCGGACGGGCCTGCACAGGTGCGAATTCCCGGTTCATCGCGGCGTCGGCTACGGCCGAGCGTCGTCGAAGGATTGGGGGCCGAAGGGCTTTGTCGCCGCGACGTCAAATTAGCAAATCATCCGAGTTTTTCTGGCGGAGTTTTTGAAATGTCGATGAGCCTTCGTCGCTCGCGATTCGTCCTTCGCATCACGGCTGCGGCTTGCACCGCTTGGGCCTTGATCGGTTCGCCCGTCGGCGCGGTCTTCGCGCAAGGCGCCGCCACCGGCACGGCTCCGGCCGCCCGCATGGAGACGTTCACGGCCGTTGACGGTCGTGAGTTCTTCGCCTTGGCCGTGATGCCCGGTGCCGAGCAAAAGCCGGCGGCCGCCGCAGCCGGCAGCGACTTAGTCGTGCTGTTCGACACTTCGGCCAGCCAAGTCAACCAGTTCCGCGAGAAGGGGCTCGACGCTCTGCAGTTTCTGCTCGGCTCGCTCACGGAGAATGATCGCGTGCGGCTGTTCGCCGTCGACGTTGATGCCGTGCCGCTGACGAACGATTTCGTCTCCCCCGCCGGTGCGGAAATGCAAGCCGCGCTGGAAGCCTTGCGAGCCCGTACGCCGCTAGGAACGACCGATATGCAAAAGGCCCTGACGGCCGCCGTCGGTTCATTCGACGGTGCCGCCGCTGATCGGCTCCGCTCGGTCGCCTACCTCGGTGACGGGATGAGCCTCGGCAACTTGGTCGCCGGTCCCGACATGCAGCTGACGGTCGACGCACTGTGCGCGAAGCAGGTTTCGGTGAATAGCTTCGCGATCGGACCGCGCGTCGATACGCAACTACTCGGCGTGCTCGCCAACCACACGGGCGGCATGCTCTTGACCGACAGCGACAACTTCAACGGTAAGCAATTCGGCGCGTACTTGGCCGAGTGCACCGCCGGCCTTGTGGCTTGGCCGACAAAGACGACGCTGCCCGATTCGTTCGTCGAGACCTATCCCGCGAAGTTTCCGCCGCTGCGTTTCAACCGCGATACGGTGCTGATCGGCCTTGCGAAGCCGGTGGCCAGCGTGGACTTGGCGATGGAGGCGACGGTGCTCGGCAAGCCGGTGTCGCTGGCTTGGAAGATTGCTCCGATTGCGACGGCCGACGACCACTCGTATCTGCCCGAACTCATCGAACTAGCTCGCAAAGACGCCGGCATTTCGCTGCCGACCGTGGGCTCAAGCGGTTTGAAGGACATGCGTCGGCTGGTGAATGTTGAAGCTTACTCGCTGCTGCAACTCGGCAAGCAAGCCGTGGCGGTCGGCAGCTACGATCAGGCCGAAAAGCTGGTGGACGAAGCCTTGCGGCTCGACCCGGCCAACGGCGAAGCTCAAGCCATTCGCAACGCCGTGCTGACGGCCCGCAAGGAAGGCAAAGCCGGCCAACCGCACGACCTGAAGCTTGTGAACTTCCAACCGGCGGCCGGTGAAGCAGTACCGGGCGCTCCGGCCGCAGAACCTCCGGCTGCTCCGGCAGCAG
This sequence comes from Planctomycetota bacterium, assembly GCA_017303535.1. Lineage (GTDB taxonomy): Bacteria > Planctomycetota > Planctomycetia > Pirellulales > PNKZ01 > PNKZ01. Next base: position 9,934 of record JAFLCO010000059.1, on the reverse strand, counting down.
GCGTTCCGGCTGCCGCTGCTCCAGGTGAAGCGGAAGCCGCTCCCGGCAGCTTGCTCGGCGAGGCCGGCGTGCAGTCGAACGTGATCAAGCAGATCATCACCGTGGAAGTGCAAAACGGTTTGAACCAAGCGCGCAGCATCATGGGTCGCGACCCGGACGCCGCTCGCGGGGCACTGAAGGCGTTGCAAGATCGCGTGATCGGCGTGCCGGAACTCGAAGGCGCCGTGAAGACGCAACTACTCGAGCAAATCGAAACTGGCCTGCGGACGGCCGATCGCCAAGCCAAGCTGGCCGAGGAAATTCGCCTGCAGCAAGAAGCCGCCTTGGCGTCGCAACAAGAGCAAGACCGCCTCTACCGCGATCTCATCGGCAATCAGCAAAAGACCGAACAACTGATGGCCCGCTTCGAAGACCTGATGGACGAGCGCCGTTACCGCGATGCGGAGAACGCGGCCCGCTTGGCGCAGGACTTCACGCCGAACGCTCCGGCCGTCACCGCGGCGACCCGTTGGGCTCTGCAGGCCAACACGTTCGCCAATGCCATGGCTTACCGCCAAGAGCATTGGAAGAACATGGCCTACAACCTGCTCTCGATCGAGCGGTCGGGCATTCCGTTCGCCGACGACGCGCCAATTCTCTATCCGTCGAAGGATATTTGGGAACTCATCACCGAGAAGCGCAAGAAGTTCGACCGGATCAGCTTGGCCCAATCGAACGAGGCCGAAGCGAAGATTCTCGACGAATTGGATCGTCGCACCGAAGTTCAGTACCTCGACACGCAGCTTGGCGACGTCGTGAACGACCTCGAATTGCGTCACAAGATCAACATCGAACTCGACAACGCGGCGCTCATCGCCGACGGCAAGGGAAGCGAAACGCTGATCAACAAGCAGCTTAAGGATCTCACTCTGAAGTCGGCCCTGCGGCTGATTCTCGAAGAACAAGCCTTGACGTACGTCATCGAAAACGAAGTGCTCGTGATCACTACGAAGACTGCGGCCGAAACCAAGACGCCGACGCGCGTGTACCCGGTGGCCGACCTTGTGATTCCGATTCCCCAAGGCGGTTTGAGCGGCTTCGGCGGCCTCGGCGGCGGTATGGGCGGTGGTATGGGTGGCGGCGGCATGGGCGGCATGGGTGGCATGGGCGGCGGTGGCATGGGCGGCATGGGCGGCGGCGGCGGCATGTTTGCCGTGGAAGACGACCTGCGTCTTTCGGCCAAGAGCCCGGCTCCGCAAGCGGCTTCGGCTCCGGCGCAACCGGTTACCGGGCAACCGGCCGATGACGGACTCGTGATGAAGAAGGCCGCGGCCGACGAACTTTCCATCGCCGAGATCAAGCCGATCAAGATTACGATCGAGGAAGGCGCCGATCCGGCCAAGGTTTGGGACGCGCACTTTGCGGCCAATAGCGTTGAGCCGGCCGCGGTTCGCGCCACGGTTCGCACGCTCTTCAAGGCCGACAAGCCCGACCACGTCGCGGCGGTGATCATGGCCGCGCTCAAGCATGGCCAACCGCAGCCGTGGATGTACGAAGCTCTCGGCCTCGCGCTCGAGACCCAAGGTGCCCGCGTCTCGGAGATCGAACGCGTCCTGCTCTCCGCCGTCGACTTCAGCAATCAACCGGACGACCTGCTCAAGGTCGCCGAATACATGGTCAAGTCGAACCTCGGCAACGGCGCTCTGCAACGTCGGGCCTTGGATCTCTATCGCCAAGTCTCGAAGATGCAGCCGACGCGTCCGGAGCCGTATGTGTACGGCCTGCGGATCGCCAATCGGCTCGACGACGTCGAAGGCCTCAAGTGGACATCGCTCGGCATCGTCGGCCAAGCCTGGCCCAACGATCAGCGCGAGATCTACGAAGCCGGCCTCAACACGGCCAAGGGGCTCGTCGAACGCCTCAAGTCCGAAAAGCGCACGGCCGAAGCCGAAGCGTTCCAAACGGCTTTGAACGAAGCCCAAATTCGCGACTGCGTCATCACCGTCTCTTGGTCGGGCGATGCGGATATCGACCTGATTGTCGAAGAACCGACCGGTACGCTTTGCTCGTTCCGCAACCCCCGCTCGACGGCCGGCGGCGTGCTTATCGGCGACACCTATGACAAGGCCACGAACCTGCACACCGAAACGTACGTCTGCCCGCAAGGCTTCAACGGCGACTATCGTCTGCTGGCCAAGCGCGTGTGGGGCAAGGTCACGGCCGACACGGTCACCGTCGACATCACGGCTCACAAGGGCTCGCCGAAGCAACGCGGCTTCCACAAGCAGATTCCGCTCGACGGCGACCAGGCCGTGGCGGCGTTTGACCTGCAAAACGGCCGTCGCGTCGAATCGCTTAAGGATTTCCAAGTGGCCAACGCCGTGCAAGGTCAGATGGCTCTCGGCAATCAGATCCTCGCCCAACAAATCGGCACCGCTTCGGATCCGGGCCTCGGCGTCACGCCGGTGATCGATCCGCGGTTGTTCCTTCGCGGGGCCGTCGGTTACCAGCCGGTCATCATCACGTTGCCGACCGGTACCAACATGTCGGCTACGGCCGTCGTCTCGCACGATCGCCGCTATGTCCGCATCACGGCCCAGCCGATGTTCTCGCGGATCCCGGAAGTCAACACGTTCAACTACGTGGCCGGCACCGGCGGCACCTCGGGCGGCACGGGCTCCTAGTCTTCCACCTTTGCTACTCCGACCTGTTTCGACACGAAGCGAATGTCCGTTCAATAGCCGCGGGTGCATACCCGCGGCTTTCTTTTTTGTCGAAGCTACCTCACCAGCCCCGGTACCGCATCAAGCTCCAGCGACTCGACCAAGCCCGCACGCAATCGCTCCCAAGCGATCGCCCCCATCACGGCATTGTCGGTACACAGCTCGCGCGGCGCGATGTGCAATGTCACGCCAAGTTTTGTCATGCGGGCTTCAAGCTGCTTGCGAAAGGCGCCGTTAGCCGCCACTCCGCCGCCGACGCACAGCGTCTTATATCCAGTCGCTCGCAAGGCTTGCTCGGCCTTACCGATGAGCACGTCGATCACCGCCTGCTGGAAGCTCGCCGCGAGATCAGCCAACAGTTTCGAACCTGCCGGCGGCGCTACGAGTTCGGTCCCCTGCGGAGCGATCGCGTACCGCACGGCCGTCTTCAAGCCGCTGAAGCTGAACTCGATGCGGTCTTCGTTCAAGAAAGTTCGCGGAAAGCGATAGACCCTTGGGTCGCCGCCGGCCGCCGCCTTTTCAATATGCGGGCCTCCCGGATACGGCAACCCAAGCAAGCTGGCCGTCTTGTCAAACGCTTCTCCCGCGGCATCGTCGAGTGTTCCGCCGAGCACGTGAAACTTCAGCGGCGACTCGCAGTAAAAGAGCGTCGTGTGTCCGCCGCTCACCACATAACCGACGCAGGGAAACACGTCGACGCCCGCCGCGACGCGGCAAGCGTAAACGTGCGCATGAATATGATTCACGGCGACGAGCGGAACATCGAGCGCGACGCACAGCGCCTTCGCCGCCGAGATGCCCACCAGCAGCGATCCGGCGAGGCCCGGCGTATTGGCAACGGCCACCGCCGATACGTCGGCAAGCGTCGCACCGGCCCGTTTCAGGCATTGATCGATCACCGGCAAGATTCGCTCGACATGCGCTCGCGAGGCGATCTCCGGCACGACGCCGCCGAACACTTGATGCAATTCGTCCTGTGTCGCCACGCTCGAACCGCGCACGTTCAGCCGCTCGTCGATCAAGGCGGCGGCCGTTTCATCGCACGTCGATTCGAGAACCAAGAGCATGGTTAGGCGTTCATCTCCGCGGCTTCTTCCCAGTGTTCGTAAAGCTGAGCGATCGAAGCTTGCAGGGTTTCGATCTCGGCCTGGCATTGTTTCACGAGTCGCCCGTCGCGCACGGTGTCGGGCAAGATCAGCCGTGCGTGAGCCGCTTCGAGCTTGGCTTCGTGTTCTTGGATATCGGCCTCGATATCGGCCGTCTTGCGATAAGGAAACTTCCGCTTGCGCCGTTCTTTCTTGCCGTCGTCCGTCGGCTTAGCGGCCGTTGACGCCTTGTTATTGCCTCCCGATTTGCGTTCGGCCGCGGCTCGCGCGAGTTCGGCGTCTTCCTCTTGCCGCCGCCGCACCATGTCCAAGTAGGTTTCGTAATTCCCTTCCAGCACGCGGAATCGATCCGGCTCGACGACGAGCACATGATCGCAGATGCGGTTCAGAAAGTACCGATCATGACTCACGAAAAGCACCGTGCCGTCGAACGCCCGAATGGCGTTCTCCAGCGAATCGCAGGCCCACAGGTCTAAGTGGTTCGTCGGCTCGTCGAGGATCAGCACATTCGGTTCTTCGACGCTTAGCCGAGCCAGCGCCGCGCGGCTTCGCTCGCCTCCGCTCAGGCTGCCGACCTGTTGAAAAACAATGTCGCCGGTCAGCCCGAACTTCGCCAAGAAATCGCGCCGCTGCGGCTCGTTGAACTCTTTAAACGACGGCCGCACTGTTTCGACGACTTGCTCGTCGTCGGCGATGCCTTGCAGAAGCTGATCGTAATAGCCGACCTTCACGCCCGTGCCGAGCACGGCCCGTCCTTCGCTGGGCGGCAACTTGCCGACGATCACCTTCAAGAGCGTGGTCTTGCCGGTGCCGTTGGGGCCGAGGATCCCCCACCGCTCGCCGCGAAGAATGTCGAAGGTAAGGCCTTTGAAGAGCGGCCGATCGAACGCCTTCGACAGGTGTTCGACCCGTACGACGATGTCGCCGGTGCGCGAAGCCGGGGCGAACGACATCGGCGGCCCATGAATCTCCCGCGGCGCTTCAATCCGCTCGACGCGTTCCAGCTTCTTTTCGCGATCTTTGGCCTGCGCCGATTTTTGGCCGTAGAAGTTCTTGCGGATGAAATCTTCCGTCTTGGCGATAAACTCCTGCTGCTTCTCAAACGTTCGGGCCTGCACTTTGACCCGCTCTTCCTTTTGCATCCAATATGCGGAAAAGTTGCCGACGAACGAATCGACGGTGCCGCGGAAAAGTTCCAGCGTGCGATTGGTTACCTTGTCTAGAAAGTACCGATCGTGGCTGACGACGAGCACCGCTTGATCGGACGACGCCAGAAAGCCTTCGAGCCATTGCGTGGCTTCGATGTCCAAGTGGTTCGACGGCTCGTCGAGCAGCAGCAAGTCAGGCTCGCGTAGCAGCGTCTTAGCCAGCAGCAGCCGGTTAAGTTGGCCGCCGCTCAAGACCCCCAGCGGTCGCTGGTAAGCATCCGGCAGAAAGCCGAGGCCGTTGAGCACCCGCTCGATTTTATAATCGAGGTTGTACGCGTCGTGCCGCTGGATTTCGTGCTGGAGAAAGTCGTAGCGGGCAGCCAGTTTCGCATGTTCGGCGTCATCGCGCACGGCGGCCAATCGCTCGGCCACGGTTTCCGCTTCCTTCACCAGTGCGGTAATCGGCTCCAAAGCCGTAACCGCTTCTTCCCACAACGTTCGGCCGGGCTCAAACGTCGGCTGCTGCTCGAGGTAATCGATGCGAGCCGTCTTGTGCATTACGATCTGGCCGGCGTCGGGCTCCATTTGGCCCGCGAGAATCTTCATCAACGTCGACTTGCCCGCACCGTTGGGGCCGACCAACCCGATCTTCTCGCCAGGCCGAACTTCGAACGTCACGCCGTCGAGCACAGGATCGGGCCCGAAGTGCTTCACGATCTGTTGCACATCGAGCAAGATCATCGGTTCACCTCTTCCAACGGCGCGTAACGGCCGATGATCGACCGCGCGGCCCGAAGTCCGTCGACCGCCGCGCTGACGATCCCACCGGCGTATCCGGCGCCCTCGCCGATCGGATAGAGGCCCGCAATGCCCGTGCTTTCGAGTGTTTCGTTGTCGCGCGGCAATCGCACGGGGGCGCTTCCGCGCGCTTCGGGTCCGACGATCGTCGCCTCGGGAATGAATCGGCCTTGCCAACGCCCGTCGAGCATCGGCAGCCCGCCGCGCAACGCTTCGGCCACTTGCGGCGGGACCAAATCGGCGATATCCGCGGCAACCACGCCGCGCTTGTAGCTCGTTCTCGGCGAACCTTGTGACTCGCGGCCGTTCATAAAGTCGCGAGCCCATTGAATCGGGCACCGGTATTGCTCTCGTCCGCCGACCTCGAACGCCTTGGCTTCGAAACGCCGCTGCAGTTCGACGCCTGCCAAAATATCGTCGGAGCCGAAATGTCGCGGGTCGAGCGTGATCATAAAGCCGGAATTGGCGAACGGACTGTCGCGGCGCGAAAGGCTCATGCCGTTGGTGGAGAAATAGCCCGGTTCGGAAACGCTTGGAATGACTTGGCCGCCGGCGCACATGCAGAAGCTGAAGAGATCGTGCGGCCCGTTGGCGATGAGCGTGTAGTCGGCCGAACCGAGGCGTTGTTCAAGCCGGGATTCGCCGTATTGCACGCGGTTCACAAGGTCTTGCGGATGCTCGATCCGCACGCCGATCTGAAACGGCTTTTGCACCATCGGCACGCCGCGCCGCAGCAGCATGGCGTAGGTATCGCGGGCACTGTGGCCGATCGCCAGCACCGCGACGTCGACTTCCATCCGGCCGGACGATGTGGAAAGCGCGGCGATTCGGCCATTGCCAAGCTCGACGTCTTCTACCCGGCACGCAAAGCGGAACTCGCCGCCGAAGCCTTCCACGCGTTGCCGCAGAGCCTTCACGACCGCCGGGAGACGGTTGCTTCCCAGGTGCGGACGGTGATCGTAAAGCACCGAGGCCTTGCCTTTGCACTCGGCGAACAGTTCCAGCACGCGGCGAACTTCCGGACCGGTGTTGCGGCAAGTGAGCTTGCCGTCGCTGAAAGTGCCTGCTCCCCCTTCGCCGAACAAGTAATTGCTCTCGGGGTCGTGCGGCCCGCCGACCGTTTCCAGCGCCTTCACGTCGATGATCCGGTCGCGCACGATCTTGCCGCGTTCGAGCACGATCGGCCGGTAACCGTGCCGGGCTAAGAAATAAGCCGCGAACAATCCGGCAGGCCCTGAGCCGATAATGACCGGACGCTGCCGCAGCGGCTTCTCGCCGGCCGGCGGCATTATGAACGGCGGTTCTTCGAACAACTCCGCTTGAATCCCGCGGCGGGCCGTGCGAGCCCGCTCGAGCATGCGCACTTCGTCATCGACGACGACTTCGGTCGAGTAGACGAATGCCAAGTCTCGCTTGTCACGCGTGTCGAGGCTTTTGCGGAGAATCCGCCAGCGGCGAATATCGGTCGGCCGCAATGAGAGCGCACTGGCGACCTGCTGAGGCAAATCGGCCTCGGGCGCGTCGACGGGCAAGCGAAGATTGGAAAGTCGGATCGGCATGGCCGGCGCTTAGTTGGGCGCAAGGCGGAAGGGTCAAACCGTCTAATATACCACACTAGCCCCGAAGCGCAAGCGAGGGGGTATTGCGCATGTCGACCAGAATGCCCCCTTGCTGGCGCTGCGGGGCTAGTGCGTGCCGGCGGCGTCGGTCGCTGTGGGAACTGTTACGCTTCGGGCCCGCGGACCTTTGGGGGAGCGGGAATCGCCGCCGGCGAGTTCGAACTCGACGGCCTGCCCGACCGTGAGCTTCTTGAAACCGTGCCCTGGCACCGCGGAGTGGTGGAAGAAAACGTCGTCGCCGTCGGCGCGGGCCACGAAACCGTAGCCGCGATCGATCACGAGAATTCTGACGGTTCCTAACGGCATGGCGAAATCACTGATTTTCAAACTGTGCGGCGGCGGCCCTGTGACTTTTAAACGTACGAGACGACCACGCGTCCCACAAGGTTCGATTTGTGCGGGCCGCTACCTCGCATGGGCCTGCCTCGGTAAACTCAACCGCTTAACGCTTCCCGTTCAATTCGCAGCCGTGCCGCCGTTATGACTTCATTCGCCGATCGTTTGTCGTCCGCCGTTGGAAAGTTGGCCAGTCCCGTCGTCGTAGGCCTGGATCCGCGGTTCGAGCAATTGCCGGAACCGCTGACGAAGGGCGTCAATCCGCGCGATCGTGCGGCCGTGTCGCACGCTTTCGCGAAGTTCGGCTGCGAGATTATCGATGTCGTCGGGCCGATGGTTCCGGCCGTGAAGCCGCAAATGGCGTTCTATGAACAGCTCGGGCTCGAAGGGATGCAGGCCCTGAAGACGATCGTCGATCATGCCCGCAAGGCTGGGCTGCTGGTGATCCTCGACGGTAAGCGCAACGACATCGGCACGACGGCCGAAGCCTATGCCGATGGCCTGCTCGGCGCTGAAAGCGCCTGGGGGGGCGATTGCCTGACCGTGAGTCCGTACCTTGGTAACGATAGTTTGGAGCCGTTTGTGAAGACGGCCGTGGCCCGTGACGCAGGGTTGTTTGTGCTCGTGAAGACGTCGAATCCCGGCAGCGGGCAGTTTCAAGATCGTCCTTTTGCCGGCGGTGCGGCAGGCGGTGAGCCGACGACGCTTTATCGGCTTGTAGCGGCCGAGGTCGAACGGATGTCGGCGGAGACGAAAACGGCGTCGGGCTACGGAGCCGTCGGGGCCGTAGTGGGCGCGACTTATCCGCAGCAGCTTTCCGAACTACGGGCCGCGATGCCGCATACCATTTTCTTGGTGCCGGGCTACGGCAGCCAAGGGGGAACGGCGAAAGACTGTGCGTCGGCATTCGACACCAACGGACTCGGTGCCGTGATCAATAACTCGCGCGGCGTTATCTTCGCATATGCCCGGAAGCCGTACGCAGAGAAATTCGGCGCGGCGAAGTGGCAACAGGCCGTCGATGCCGCGACGCGCGACATGATCGCCGAATTGCGGGCGGAGACGAGCGTTGGCAAGTTAATCAAGTAAACGAAATAAGCCGTCGCCGGATCTTCCGGCGACGGCCTCTTGATTTGGGTCGCATTACGATCTGCTGATTAAGCTTCGTCGCCGGCTCGCAGCCACGGCGTGATGGTCGGGGTGTTGTCGACGATCTCTTCTTTCTTAAAGTAGAGCGCGATCTCGCGGGCGGCGGCTTCCGGGCCGTCGGAGGCGTGGACCAAGTTCATTTGCCGGCTGCTGCTGTAGTCGCCGCGGATCGTGCCGGGGGCGGCCTTCAAACCGCTGGTGGCGCCGAGCATTTCGCGAACCACGCGAATCACTTCCAAGCCTTCCAGCACGGCGGCGACGACCGGGCCGCCGGTGATGAATTGTTCGAGCGTCGGGTACCAGCCCTTCTGGACGTGCTCCGCATAGTGCTGCTTGGCCAAGTCGGGCGTAATGTGCATCAACTTCATCGCGACGACGTTGAGGCCCTTGTCTTCGAAGCGGCTCAGGATTCGGCCGACGAGACGACGTTGCACGCAATCCGGCTTGAACAAAATGAGCGAACGTTCCATGAGGCGGGGGCTCCTACAGGCGGCGATGATTTGGGTGATTTGAGCCGGATAATGTAGCGAGAATCCGGATTGCGGCCAAGGCGTTGAGACGTCGCGATTGAAGTTGCGGAGCCGATAGAGAGTCGGCCCCCTCGCCCCCGGCCCCTCTCCCGCAAGGGGCGAGGGGAGAATCCTTGGCGCCGAATCTACGGCAACTCTTTGATCTTGATGTTGCGAAATTCGAACTGGCCGCCGAGCGTGACTTCGGACTGCAGGCCGATGTAACCCGTCGGCGTGTCGATGCCGTCGGTTTTCCAGGCCGGCTTGCCGTTGATGGCAAGTTCGGCCGTCGTGCCGACGACCTTCAGGTCGAACTTGTTCCACTCGCCGTTCTTGTAGAGGCCCGTGCTGGCGGCGCTCTTGATCGACGTCAGGTTGCCTTCCTGATCGGTTTTCAGGTTGACCTGAAACTTCTTCGGCCAGTGAGCCTTCGGTGCCGGCAGTTCGGCGCGGAAATGTACGCCCGAGTCGTACGCTTCCTTCTTCAGGTTCTTGCATTCCCAAGAAAGCTCGAAGTTGGCGTAGGGCTTCTCAGCCCGAATCCAACCTTCGCCGGCCTTGAGCAGC
>JAFLCO010000058.1 GCA_017303535.1 Planctomycetota bacterium | reverse complement strand
AAACGCAAACCCCGCGACCCAGCGAGTTGCTTCGACCGCGGCCGATAGTCCCCATTCGAAGTTTGGCACGAGCCGCCGTACTTCGTCTTGCGACGGTGCACGATAGAAGCCGCCGACGGCAACGTTGATCGGATGCACCGCGCGGCCGCCGAGAACCTCCAACAACTCGTTGCCGTGCTTCTTCAATCGCAGGCCGCGGCGAATTTCATCGGGATAAGTTTCCGCGGCCTTGAGCCCGCTCTCGCAGTTCAAGAAGTCGGGGGCATGCAACAGGTGCATATGCAGGCCGTGGCTTTCGATCCACTCGCCGCAGTAGAGCAGCCGCCGCAAACGACGAATCTCCGGCGTGATGCGGAGCCCCGCGGCCTGCTCCAGGGCATGTACGGCGCTCATCTGGTAGGCAACCGGGCAAATACCGCAGATGCGGGCCACGATGTCGGGCACCTCGAAAGGCGTTCGACCACGCAAGAACGCCTCGAAGAATCGCGGCGGTTCGTAGATGCGCAGTTCGACGCTCTCGACGTTCCCGTCGCGTAAACGAATGTTAAGTCCGCCTTCGCCTTCCACGCGCGACAGCGCCTCGATGCGAATCGTCCGAGTCTCCTTGCTCACCGCGGCTCCTCCGTCGCAGGATCCAGGCGATCGCATTCGCGACGAAATTCGGGAGCGTAGGCGTTGAATAGCCGCAGACCGCGCACGAGGTCGGGCCTCGCCGTCCCCTGCCGTTGGAACTGCGTCGTTAGTGAAATCAGGTTCGGCTGCACGCTCGGTCCGAAGCAGCCGTAGCAACCGCGATCGTATGCCGGGCAGATGGCACCGCAGCCGGATTGAGTGACCGGCCCCAGACAGGGAACGCCGCGGGCCACGACGACGCACACCGTACCGCGACGCTTACAGTCGAGGCAAACGGAGTGCGACGGCGTCTTCGGACGACGTCCGGCGATCAAGGCTCGCACGACCTCCAATAATTGACGCTTGTCGATCGGGCAGCCCCGCAACTCGAAATCGACCGGCACATGGTCGGCAATCGCCGTCGAGGTCGCCAGCGATGCGATATATTGCGGCGAGGCGTAAACGGCGTTCAGGACGTCTGCATGATCGGCCCAATTGCGAAGCGCCTGAATACCTCCCGCCGTGGCACAGGCGCCGATCGTCACCAAGAATTTCGTCTGTTGACGTACCTCGAGAATACGCCGGGCATCATGCGGAGTCGTGATGGAGCCTTCAACTAATGCGACGTCGTACGGCCCCGGTTCGCGTCGGTCGGTTGCTTCGAGGAAGTACGGAATGTCCAGCTTCTCCCCCAGCGCCAGAAGTTCGTCCTCGCAATCGAGCAGCGTCAGCTGACAGCCGTCGCAACTGGCGAACTTGAAGACCGCGACGCTTGGGCGTTTCGTCATCAGAGGTCCTCCGTGTTTAGGTACGGCGCCATCCGATCGTAGGGAAACACGGGGCCATCTTTACAAATAAAAGCGGGGCCCAATTGGCAATGTCCGCAAAAGCCGACGGCGCATTGCATGTTGCGCTCCAGAGAAACCCAGATTTGCTCGGCCGATAGGCCACGGTCGAGCGCGGCGCGGGCCACGTAGCGCATCATCACTTCCGGTCCGCACGTCAGCAAAATTGTGTTCTCGGGGGCAAGCGGCCGCAAGCGATCGACCAAGAGGGTGACGACGCCGACACGACCAAGCCAACCCGGATCGCTGCGGTCGACTGTGACGTCGATGCAAAGCCCGCGATCTCGCCACGCGTCGAACTGTGACGCGAAAAGTACGGTTCCCGGCGAACGCGCCCCGTATAGCAGCGTGATTCGTCCGAGCCTGTCACCGTGATCGAGGGCCCACTCCACGGCAGGCCGCAGCGGCGCGAGTCCGATTCCGCCCGCGACGAACACGATGTCGCTTCCGGGAAACCGTTCGACGGGCCACGACGTCCCGAAGGGCCCGCGTAAGGCCAAATTTCCGCCGATCCCGAGGCCGGCAAGCGTCTGAGTCACGCCGCCTGCGGTACGCACCGTGTGCAACCAAGCATCGCCGGCGACGTCATGTCCGCTCACGCTAACGGCCGCCTCTCCGACGCCGGGCAGGTACAGCATATTGAACTGGCCCGGCACGCAAGAATACGCGGCGCGGACCAGTGGATCGGTGAACCGGAGTTGATATGTGGCGACACCGAGAATTTCAGGCACGACGTCGACAACTTCGACCGAATGCGTCGTCCACGGATTGAGCGGCGGCGGTGCGGAGAAGTTCACGAAACGTCTCCCCGTATGGCGGCGACTTCCGCCGTCAGATCGATTTCGACAGGACACCACGTAATGCATCGGCCGCAGCCGACGCATCCTGATTCGCCGAACTGATCGTGCCAAGTCGCAAGCTTATGCGTCAGCCATTGCCGATAGCGCGAGCGCACGGAATTACGCACGACGCCGCCGTTCATGTAGCTGAAGTCGAAGTTGAAGCACGAATCCCACTCGCGGCGGCGTTCGACCTGACGGACGTCGAGATCCGTGACTTCGCGAACGGAGCTGCAGAAGCAGGTCGGACAGACTTGCGTGCAGTTTGTGCAAGACAAACAACGCTCGGCGACCTCGGTCCAGCGAGGATGGTTCGGATTGCCGACGAGGAGGTCGCGAAGCCCTTCCGTCGGCATTGAGCGGGTCTGCCCGTCGGCGGCCCGACGACGCGCCGCTTCGGCATCACGCAGCGCATCATTCGTCGCGGCCGCAAGGCCGAGCGCAACGATGACGTTGCGCCCGCGCTCGCCGCCGATCTCGACGACGAACCCGTCGTCAATTTCCGTCAGCGCCAGATCGAAACCGACCGTACAGCGCGGCCCGGTGTTCATCGAGGCGCAAAAGCAGGTGGGCGCGGCTTGCGTACAATTGACGGCGACGAAAAACGCTTTGTCACGGCGTGCCTTGTAGATCGGGTCGGCGTAATCTTTCTGAATAAAAACTCGATCTTGCACGGCGACGGCCGCCAATTCACAAGCACGCATGCCGAAAAACGCAAACTGGGGAGCGTCGCGTCCGTCTGCTGCCGTAACGTTCCAGCCGGCTTCCGTTGCGACGGCGGTCGCCACCGTCGCGACGGGCGGAAACAAGAATTGTTTCCAAGAATGTGGACCGACGACGTAGCCGAAGTATTGCTCGTCCGCGCGTCGCTCGAGGCGATAGGTTCCGGCTTCTTGCAGATCGGTCCAGCCGCGAGGCAGATCATCGACGGTATACAGCTCGTCGTAAACGATCGCCGCTTGTCGGATCACGGGGCCGACCACGATATAGCCCCGACTCTGCAACTCGGAGATCAACGCTCCTAATCGCTCGCGTGGCAGAAATAGAGGCTGGTCGAGGCCGGGGGAGCCGCTGGTCATCACTTGAGTAAGTCCCTCGGGCCGGCATCCGCCGTAAACAGATCGAGCAACTGGAGTCGCGTCGCCAGCAATCGCGCTGCCAGCGCCGTACTAAATTGCCGCATCCATCGATAACCAAACGACGGATCCGCTTCGCACCATTCGCGCAACTTGGCGCCGGAGAACTCAAACACTTCGACGTCGTCGACCGCCGTCGCCGTTGCCGTCATGCGGGCACTACCGAGAAGAGCGGACCAGGCGAGCATTTCACAGGGACCGACGGTCAGCAGGCGCGTCGTGCCGCGTGCCGGCACCGTCATGTCGAGAGCCACGTGCCCGAAGCCGACGAGATAGAAGGCGTCGCTCCGGTCACCTTCGCGAAACAACACGGCTCCCGGCGCGAATCGCCTCAACACACCGGCGTCAACGAGTCGCCGGAGCCATTCCGGAGAAAGCTCCGCGGCAAACGGCGACGATTCCAGTGTCCGACGTAGATCGATATCGTTCACAAGTTTGCCTTGTCGATGTTCGTAGAGACGTTCGGCGCGGCGGAATGGCACCTGCCGCCTGATTCGTCTTCCTTTAGCAACCGCTGTTCCGACGCCGCGCCGGCCATAAACGGCCAGATATTTCACGGTCACCGAACAAAGTGAGCCTAAGTCGCGCGCAAGCGGCGTGCAATATCGCCCACTCGAATCGCCACGGGCGCGCGGACCCAAACGATTCCCCGGGCTACGGAGCGCGGTACGACAAATGCTCCCGTTGCGAACGCACGACCTTAGCACTCCGTACTTTCGTCGATGCCATCACGACAGAATCGGGAGCGATCTATGACGGCCCCGTTCCAAACGTTCATCAAACGTTTTCAGGACATCGGCATCGAAGACGTACCGAGCGTCGGCGGCAAGAACGCCTCGCTTGGGGAGATGGTGCGCGAACTTGTTCCCAATGGAGTGCGCGTGCCCGACGGTTTTGCCGTAACCGCCGACGGCTATCGCCGCTTTCTCACCGCAAATCGCTTAGACGATGCGATCCGCGAGGCGCTCGAAGGGCTGAACACAGCAGACATCGACAATCTACAGCGTTGCGGCAGCCGAGTGCGGCACCTGATTCTGCAGGCCTCGTTTCCGGCCGACTTGGAACATGAAATCCTCTCGGCCTATAAGCTTCTGGAGCGCGAGGCGCCGCAGCGAGATTCCGCTGCGCGGCTCGACGTGGCCGTGCGCAGCAGCGCCACAGCCGAAGATTTGCCGGACGCAAGTTTTGCCGGCCAACAAGAAACTTACCTCAACGTGCAGGGGCCGGCTCCGCTGCTCGATACTTGCCGACGATGTTTCGCCTCGCTCTTTACGGATAGAGCCATCAGCTACCGTGTCGACCGCGGCTTCGATCACTTTAAGATCGCGCTTTCGATCGGAGTGCAGCGGATGGTCCGCAGCGATTTGGCCTGCTCCGGAGTCATGTTCTCCATCGATACCGAAAGCGGCTTTTCCGACGCGGTACTGATCAACGCCGCTTACGGGTTGGGGGAAAACGTCGTGCAGGGCGCGGTGAATCCCGACGAGTTCTACGTCTTCAAACCGACGCTGATGCAAGGGCGCCGCCCGATTATTCGTCGCAATCTCGGCACCAAGGAGTTCAAGCTGATCTACGACCAAGGCGGGTCGAAAATGGTACGAAACGTTCCGGTGGCCGCGGCCGACCGAAGCCGCTTCGCTTTGGCCGACGACGAGGTTCTCGAACTAGCGCGTTGGGCGGTGCAAATCGAACGGCACTACTCCGCCAAGCGGGGCCGCCCAACACCTATGGACATGGAATGGGCGAAGGACGGACGCAGCGGTGAACTGTTCATAGTGCAAGCAAGGCCGGAAACGGTGCAGTCGCAAAAGCGCGGCGACGTCCTGGAAGCGTATCGCCTCAAGCAACGCGGACCGGTCGTCGTGACCGGCCGCAGCGTCGGCGACAAAGTTGCCGCCGGTCCCGTTCGGAGAATTCAAAGCGTCCAACAACTCAATCAGTTTCAAGCGGGCGACGTCCTCGTGGCGGACAAAACCGATCCCGACTGGGAACCGATCATGAAGCGAGCGGCGGCAATCGTCACGAACCGCGGCGGGAGAACGTGCCATGCCGCCATCGTCAGCCGTGAACTCGGCGTACCTGCGATCGTCGGTACGGAACATGCCACCGAACTTCTGGCTGACGGAGCGGAAGTGACGGTCTGCTGTGCGGAAGGAGATACCGGCACCGTGTATCAAGGGCGGTTGCCCTATGAGATCGAGAAAGTCGACCTAACGGGCCTGCCTCGGCCGCGCACGAAAATCATGATCAACGTCGGCAACCCCGACGAAGCGTTCGGGCTGAGCCAGTTGCCGAACGACGGCGTCGGCCTAGCCCGGATGGAATTCATCATCAGCAACCACATTCGTATCCATCCGATGGCGCTTGTGGAGTTTGATCAGTTGGCGGAGCCTGCGGTGAAGTCCGAGATCGATAAGCTCACGCAAGGATACTCGGACAAGCCGCAATTCTTCGTGGATCGACTTGCCGAAGGCGTGGCCATGCTCGGGGCTGCGTTCTATCCACGCGACGTCATCGTTCGAATGAGCGATTTCAAGACCAATGAATATGCGAATTTGATCGGCGGAAAAAAATATGAGCCGCTGGAAGAAAACCCGATGATCGGATTTCGCGGTGCCTCGAGGTACTACGATCCGCGATACCGCGACGGTTTCGCCTTAGAATGCCTCGCTATGCGCAAAGTACGTGACGAAATGGGCCTGACCAACGTCAAGCTGATGATTCCCTTCTGCCGCACGGTGGAAGAAGGCCGAAAGGTTCAAGCGGAAATGGCCAAGCATGGGCTCGTGCGCGGCCGCGACGGCTTGGAACTGTACGTCATGTGCGAGATTCCGAGCAACGTGATTTCCGCCGCCGCCTTTACGGAAATCTTCGACGGCTTCTCGATCGGCTCCAACGACCTCACGCAACTCATCCTCGGCGTCGATCGCGATTCCTCGATCGTCGCGCATATCTTCGACGAACGAAATCCGGCCGTGATGGAAGCCGTGGCCTCGGTAATTCGCACAGTCAAAGCGGCCGGGCGAAAGATCGGGATCTGCGGGCAGGCGCCGAGCGACTATCCGGAGTTCGCCGAGTTCCTCGTGCGGGAAGGGATCGACAGCATCTCGCTCAATCCCGACGCCGTGCTCAAGACCACACGGGCAATTCTCCAGACCGAAGGCCGTTGTGGACGGTAACATTCTCCGGACGAGCAGAACAGTCGGAGATGTTGCGCTATTCTATCGGTATCACCAGCGGGTCGATTCGCCAAATGTCGCGACAATACTCGCGAATCGCGCGATCTGAGGAGAACTTGCCGATGCGGGCGACATTCTGAATCGACATCTTCGTCCATCGTTCCGGATCTTGGTACGCCGCGGACACCTCGTCCTGGCATTTGAGGTAGGCCGCGAAATCGGCGAGCACCATGTATTCGTCCCGTTCCAAGAGCGACTGAACGAGCGGCGCAAAGACGCGGGGATCGCCGTGCGACAACGCGCCCGAGGCGATAAAGTCGAGCACGGAGCGTAACTCGGCGTCGCGTTCATAAACTTCGCGAGGCCGATAGCCGGATTCCTTGCGCCGTCGCACCTCATCCGCGGTCATACCGAACAAGAAGAAGTTCTCGGCACCGACCTCTTCTCGGATCTCTACGTTCGCGCCGTCGAGCGTGCCGATCGTCAAAGCTCCGTTAAACGCGAACTTCATATTGCCCGTTCCGGAAGCTTCCTTGCCGGCGAGCGAAATTTGCTCGGAAAGGTCTGCGGCCGGATAAATATACTGGGCGTGTTTAACGTTGAAATTCGGGAAAAACGCCACCTTGAGCCTGCGCGACGTTTCCGGATCGTTGTTGACGAGTTCCGCGACCGCGTTGATCAACCGAACAATCAGTTTGGCCGCGTGATAGCCCGGCGCCGCCTTGCCGCCGAACAGCACGGTTCGCGGCACGGCATACGGGTGCGTGTTCAACTTGAGGCGGCGATAGAGCGCGAGAATATGGAGTACGTTGAGGTGCTGTCGTTTGTATTCGTGAAATCGCTTGACCTGGATATCGAACATCGTGGCAGGATCGATGCTCAGGCCGGTAAATCGGCCGAGCCTTGTCGCAAGTCGGCGTTTATTGCTCTGCTTAATCTCGCGCCATCGAGCACGAAACGCCGGATCTTCCGCGTGCAATTCCAGTTCTCGCAGCTTTTGACAATCCGTGATCCACGCCTTACCAATCGTTTCGTTGATCAACTCCGCGAGTGCGGGATTGGCCAGCAGCAGGAAGCGTCGCGGCGTCACGCCGTTGGTCTTATTGTTGAATTTTTCGGGCCAGACCTCATGGAGATCGCGAAGCACGGTCTCTTTCAGCAATCTGGTGTGCAACTCGGCGACGCCGTTGACGGACTTGCTCCCGACGCAGGCCAAATTCGCCATCCGCACGCGCCTCCCGCCCGCCTCGTCAATCAACGACAACCGCCGGAGTTTGTCTGGATCGTTGGGAAAGCGTGAGGCCGCTTCCGCGAGAAAGCGGCGATTGATTTCGTAGACGATCTCCAAATGCCTCGGCAAAACGCGGCCAAAAAGTTCGACCGACCAGGTCTCCAACGCTTCCGAGAGAAGCGTGTGATTCGTATAGGCGAAGACGCTGCCCGTGATCATCCAGGCCTTCGCCCAGTCGATTCGATGCTCGTCTACGAGTAACCGCATCAATTCCGCGACCGCTAAAGCCGGGTGCGTGTCGTTTAGCTGAACGACGTACTTGCGCCCCAAGCCGTCGAGCGACGACTCGCGTTGCAGGAAGATGCGAATCATGTCCTGCAGCGAGCACGAGGTGAAGAAGTATTGCTGCTCCAACCGCAGCTGTTTTCCTTCTTCCGCCTCGTCGTTCGGGTACAAAACCTTGGTGATGTTTTCCGAGGTAATCTTGTCGTGCACGGCGCGGGCATAGTCGCCGACGTTGAATGCCTCGAAATCAAAAGTGTTCGTCGCCTCGGCTTTCCAAAGTCGCAACATGTTGACGGTGCCGACGCCGTAACCTTGCACGAGCGTGTCGCAAGGGGTCCCGAGAACGACGCGGGCAGGCGTCCATCTCACGCAATAGCGTCCCGTCGCATCGACGTACGGCTCCGTGCGCCCTCCGAGTTTCACTTCAAACGTGATCTCCGGCCTGACCACCTCCCAAGGGTAACCGAGCCGCAGCCAGCGATCGCTTTTTTCAACCTGCTTTTGATCGTGAACCTCCTGATGAAAAATCCCGAACTCGTAACGAATGCCGTATCCGATCGCGGGAATCTCCAGCGTGGCCAGCGAGTCCATGTAGCAAGCGGCCAGCCGACCGAGACCGCCGTTGCCCAAGCCGGGTTCCTCTTCCTGATCGAGTAGGTCGTCCAAGTTTTGGCCCAGGTCCGCGACGGCCTGTTTCGTCGCGTCGAAAATCCCCAAGTTCAACAGGTTGTTTCCTAGTTGCGGGCCGATGAGAAACTCCGCGGACAAGTAGCACACGGTTCGTATCGAGTGGTCGAAGTACGCCTTGGCGGTTCGAACCCAACGCCGAAGAATGCGATCGCGCACCGTGTAGGCGACGGCGAGATAGTAATCGTTCTTTGTGGCGATTTCTGGGAATCGACCGACCATGCGAAACAGGTTTTCTTCGATTTCGGCGCGAATGGTCGCTACTGAATCGTGCATGGTCGGAAGCTCGTTTGCCGTCGGAGAAAAGTCTAGTCGCGACACGCTCGATTGAAGGAGCGCTTTTACTATGATCGCGGACGAGCATCCTGTTCAAGCGGCGGGCGGCGACGGGAAGTCAATGCGGGCGATATCGCACGAGAGAGAGTCGAATCGCACTCCAGGCTGCAGTTTGCACGGTGAATCTCGGTGGTACGATGATTGCGAGTCCTGCGTCGAGTGCCTTTAGGAAAGAACGGAAGCAGGCTCGACGGGTTGCGTATCAGACACGGACTTGATCTCTGTTTTATGTCGACCGACCCTCGCGAATCTATGACGCCGGCGACGGTACCGCCCGCATACGAAGCGACGCCGCGCATGGAGGAGGCCGATCTGCGGCAGGCGAGCCGGTTGAGTCTCGAACAACTGAAACCGCCGGCGAATGTGGCGGGTTACGAGAAGCAAGAATTCCTGGGCCGCGGCGCCTTCGGAGAAGTTTGGAAGGCGATCGACAGCAACAGCGGCCGTGCCGTGGCGATAAAGTACTACACACGGCGGGGCGGCCTCGACTGGTCGCATATGGCCCGGGAAGTCGAGAAACTTCAGCACTTGTTTTCGGATCGCTACGTCGTGCAGCTATTGGGGGTCGGTTGGGAGGCCGATCCGCCGTACTACGTGATGGAGTATATGGAGTACGGTTCGCTGGAGGATCGATTACGAACCGGAACGCTAACGGTCGCCGACGCCGTGCGGATCATTCGGGAGACCGCCCAGGGGTTAGTGCATGCGCACGACAAAGGAATCCTGCATTGCGATTTGAAACCGAGCAACATCATGCTCGACCAGGACGGCAGGCCGCGATTGGCCGACTTCGGACAGGCCAGGCTCAAGCACGACCGGGCGCCTTCGCTCGGCACCTTATTCTATATGGCTCCCGAGCAAGCCGACTTGAAAGCGACTCCCGACGCGCGCTGGGACGTCTACGCTTTGGGAACGATTCTCTATCGCATGGTCACCGGGAAACTGCCTTTCCTCACCGATGAGGTTGCGACCTCGGTTTCCTCTCAGGGGCCGATCGATGAGCGTTTGCGAATTTATCGCGATACGCTGCACTCGTCCCCGCCGCCGACGGCTCACCGCCACGTGCCGGGCGTCGACCGAGCGCTGGCGGAAATCATCGATCACTGCCTGGCCTTCGATCCCAAGCATCGCTACCGCAACGTACAGTCGGTCCTTACGGCGCTGGAAATGCGTCAGGCAAAACGCTCTCAACGATCGCTGTTGCTGCTCGGCTTATTAGGACCGGCGCTCGTCGTGGCGGTCATGGGAGGAGTCGCCGCGTTTCTGCTTGGCCAAACTCTGCAAACCGCGCAGCGGCAACTTCTTGCTCGCACGCTCGAAAGCGACCAATTCGCCGCGAGAACTATTGCGTCGCAGTTCAGTATGGGAGTCGATAAACGCTGGCGGATGCTCGAGCAGGACGCCGGGGATCCGCTGTTGCGAAAGGCGCTCGCTTTGGAAGAGCCCGCGGCGAAGTACGCTGATGAGGTCGGCAGATGGCTGCAAACGCGTCATGCCGAACGAAATAAGGAGTTCTCGCCGACAACGATGGCCGCATATTGGTTCGTGCTCGACTTACGGGGGCGGCTTCTCGCCATCAGCCCGCCCAATCCGGAACTGATAGGGAAATACTTCGGCTTTCGTGAATACTTTCACGGTCAAGGGCGAGAACATGTCGCCGACGCCTCTGTGCCGCCGCCGATCACGGCTCCGCACCGTTCGAACGTATTTCGTAGCCGGCCGACGAATCGTCCGGCGGTGGCGTTCAGCGTTCCCATATTTCGCGACGAATCACGTCGCGAGGTGCGCGGAATTTTGGCGATGGAGACGGAATTAGGACATTTCTCGGAGTTCACAGGGTCACGTAATCAATTTGCCGTGCTAGTCGATCTGCGCGCCGATCAGACCGGCGCGCCGGGCCTGGTCGTCGAGCATCCCTATTTCGACGAGCAACTCTCCGGAGGCCGACCCGCGGAAGAATTCTATCTGACTGCCGATACGCTAACCTCGCTTCGCGCAATGCACGAGGAACGTCTGAGCGCGTTACGCGACCAGCAAGTCGTCGCCCGTCAACGCGGGCTACCGACATGGCAAGTCGACAGCTATCGCGACCCGATCGGCCGACAATTCTCCGGAGAGTGGCTGGCGGCGTTTGAACCCGTCTTCGTCACGCGAGGCTTGCAAGACGTCGTTGATACCGGCTGGGGGATCCTGGTCCAAGAGCGTCGCCAGGACACGCTACAACCCTTCGAACAACTACGAACCTTGCTTCGCCGCGGCGGGTGGGTGGCGCTGGCGCTTGTCGTGTTCGTCATTGGCGCGCTGTGGGGAGTCGTCGTCCTGGTGATCAATCCGCCCGCGAAACTTCGACGATCAAGGTTGTTTCGCGGGACGGGTACGGCGACCTCCGGAAGCGTGTCGCTCAGTTCCCGATCGGTCGAAGACCAGCACAGCACCGTCGGAGGCGTGCGATAGATGGCGGAGATCATGGCCCAAGGCGCGGATGCGACATCGCAATCGCGGCGTACTCTGCGTAAGCACGAGACTTTCCGTCTTGGGCGCGACCCTGCTGGGTGGTGTATTTCGTGGGAACGTTGGCTTTCCAAACAACATGTCGAATTGACTTGGGATGGAGATACTCTTAAAGCGACCGCGCTGCCGGATGCGACGAACCCGGTTTTCTTTCGCGGTGAGCCGGCCGGCAACTTTGCCATGCGTCGCGGCGAGTGTTTCGTTGTGGGGACCACCACGTTTCGGTTGAATACCGACGAGGCTTCTTCGCCGACGCCGACGCCGACGCCGACGCCGCTCGTCGACAATGCGGCTATTCTTCATTCATTCACGGTTTCCGCCGTAGAACTGCGGCAGGTGCCGTTTCGTGATGCGCCGCGCCGCCTCGACGTGCTCACCCACCTGACCAAGCTCATTTTTGGCGCGGTCAACGATGAGGAACTGCATGCCCAGGCGACGGAGCTGCTTCTCGAAGGAGTCCGCGGCGCCGATGCCGTTGCCTGGGTCGCGATCGATGAAACGGCCGGCAAGACCGAACTGCGAGTCTTACACGGAGATCGCCGCAGGCTTTTGGAAGACGGCTTTCGACCAAGTCGGCGCCTCGTCCAAGAAGCCGTGCTCCATAAGCACGACAGCGTCGTACACATTTGGACTGAAGCCGAATCCGAGTCAATGCAGCAATTCACGATGCAAGGCAACTTCGATTGGGCCTTTTGCACCCCGCTGCGCAGCGAGGTTTGCAAAGGGCAAGGGCTGTACGTCACCGGCCGTTCGACGGAAAGCGAACCGAGCGCGCTCTTAGCCCCGTGGCGAACGAATGAACTGAGCGAAGACGTGAAATTCACCGAACTGGTGGCGGATATTCTGGGTGCGATGCGGCAAACGCAAATGCTGCAACATCGTCAAAGCGTCTTGAGCCATTTCTTTTCACCGAACGTCCTGCAACTGCTCGCGACGGCCGATCCCGAGACGGCCTTGCACCCTCGCGAGACGCAAGTCACCTCGCTGTTCTGCGATTTACGAGGGTTTTCCCAGAAGGTCGAGAGCGCGGCTCGTAATCTCCCCGAAATCCTGGAGCGAGTGAGCGCCGCGTTGGGAGTGATGTCGACCGCCATTCTGCGTCAGAAAGGAGTTGTCGCGGATTTTCTCGGCGACTGCGCCATGGGATTTTGGGGCTGGCCCATTCCCCAGCCCGACGACGCACTGCGCGCTTGCGCAGCGGCGCTCGACATTCGCAAGGCGTTCGAGGAGTTTTCGCGAATTCCGGGACATCCGCTGGCCGATTTTCGCGTGGGCGTCGGCATTGCCACCGGCCAGGCCGTGGCCGGACAGATCGGCAGCCGAGACCAAGTGAAAGTGACTGCGTTCGGGCCGAGCGTCAATTTGGCCTCGCGTCTGGAGGGGTTGACGAAGAAACTTCGTGTACCTGTATTGCTTGATGAGGAGACGACGCGAATGGTCGTCGCCTCGATGCCTGCCGACGTGGGACGCTGCCGACGACTGGCAAGAGTGCGACCTTTCGGACTTCAGGTTCCGCTAACCGTCAGCGAACTTTTGCCGCCGGCCGACGTCGATCCGGCTCACACCAAGGAGCATATCACCGTCTATGAGTCGGCCCTTGATGCGTTCCTCGCGGGTCGCTGGAGCGAGGCTTATGAACTGTTGCATCAGATCCCGGCTCAAGATCTCGGTAAGGACCTTCTCGTCAGCTACATCCTTCAGCACAATCACTCGCCGCCGCAAGGGTGGGACGGCGTGATCGCCATCGAAGCGAAATAAGACCGTATATTCGAGCTAGGGTTGCGTCGCAGCCAAGGGTTTGCTTGCCAAGTGCCGTCGAACGACGTACGCCAACAGCACAATCGCGGTAAGCAGCATCATACCGTGGATGAACAAGGTTGCTGGAAGCGTTAGTGTCGCGGGCGAGCGGAGCGCGTCGTTGACGAGTCGCCAACCGCTGAAGCTCGCCCAGGCTCCGGTCGCGATGAACCCAGGCGGCGTTCGCCTTCGCGTCAAAACCAGGAACGACGACAACGCAATGAAGGCAGCGACGAACAATTCATAAAGCTGCGTGGGATGAACGGAAGGAGTTCCGCCAAAAACGGCGAGCGGCGCTCGGCTTAGAGCTTCTCGGGCCGCGGGAGTTCCCCAACCGGGACTCACGCTCCACGGTAGCGACGTCGGACGCCCGTAGCAGCATCCTTGCTGAAAGCATCCCCACCGCGCTATCGCGATCCCCGCGGCAGTCGCGGGGGTCGCCAGATCAGCGGCGCGAAACGGATCAACCCCGAACAGGCGAGCCAGCGCGTAGCCGACGCAAGCTCCTCCACAAAGCGCGCCGTCGAGCGACCAGCGGTGCCGCATCGCCGCGGCGGTGTCGCCGGCGCCTGCGAAGTGACCAAGCGCGTTGAGGAGTTGCGCGCCGCCGTATGCTCCGATCAGCGCCGCCGTCGCCGTAGCGGCGATGAGAAGTGTCGTTCGCAGCGGCTGCTCCGCACTACGAACGGCGCCATACATGGCAAGTGCCGCCGTGGTCGCCGCGGCGAATGCTTGCCAAGGAGTCATCGTGCTCAACATCTGCGTCTACTCCTCCGGCCTCGCAAGGACCCAATATCTTATCGGGCCTTCGAGCCGCTCCACTCGCCGGAGAGGGCCTTGACCTTCGGACTCTTCGAGTTGTCGAAGATGTTCCACGTTCCCCGGAACTTCCAAAGTTTCTCGTCCCCCGCGAATACGACTTCCATGACCATCGCGGCGCCTTGAGCGGGAGCGACGTCGATTTGCAAGGTTCCGTTTTCGTAGCGATACGGGAGACGTTGCGGTTCCGGCGCGGCCGATTCGTCGTCTGGAGTAAATCCCGGCGGAGGAGTGACCGTTAAGATTAACAGGCCGGCGGTTTCCGACTGCGGCCGGATGTCCGCATGGAGCTTCATCGGCTTGCCTTGAAGTCGGCGCAATTGGCTTAGATCGATGCCGGGAAACTGGCAGCCTTCGTTCGCGCTCGGGGGTTGGCCGGGCCCCACGGCATCGAGCATCGGCATGGCGGAGATCACGAGCGATCCGGTCCAAACGCCCGCGAGTTCGGCGGCGGTAGGCGTCTTCGGCGGCTCCACGAAGAACACATCGAACGACGAGATTTCGATCTTCTTGTCGATTCGCGGCGATGCTGCCTCAACGCGCGTAAATACTGTTCGCAGCAGCCTTATCTCATAGTCTTGCTCTTTGTTGAATTCAAAGGTCTTGGTCAAACCGGAACGCCAGACCTGCCGCATCGGCTCCAGATCCGTAGCGCTCCATGTATCGACAACCGTCAATTTGGCCGGGTCGCCGGTCGCGGCTTGTAAGCGGCGCCCCAAATCGTCAACGAGCCGTGCAAACTCTGCGTCGTTTTCTACGTCGACGATCAGCTTAGCGACCTTCGTTTGCGGATCGATGGAACCCGTTTCCGGACGAAAGCGCAGAACGGGTTGGAATGCGGTTAGCTTTTTTGTAGATTGCGCGGCGGCCTGCAGCCGCCGTCGCCACATGTCACGGAGAAGAGGTAGTGCGCCGTCGGCCAGCGCACCCGAGTGGAGCGCTTTTCCCGCCGCATCATATTGATCCGGGCGTCCGATGAGATCCCCGGCTCCCTTGTCGAACGCATCCTGAGCGGCCTTGCGGACGCGTTGCTCAAGTTCTGGAACGTCGTGTGCCGTGAGTCCGACAAGTAGCTCATCCAGCGTGCGAACCGTCCCGGGAATAACCGACGGCCCGGCCATTTGCTCCAATATCTCAATCGCGCGGTGTTCTTGAATCAAGCGATCTCGCAACGCGGTGACGATGCTTCTTCAGCGGGCGGCAGTGCGTCGGCGGTCGCCGTTCCTTTAGGAATGATTTCATAGCGGATCGTGTTCAAATAGCCCAACCAAACAACCGACGCCGCCCAAGCGTAGCGGGCGTTTTCCTTCGTGCGGGCCGCGGCGTAGTCACGCTCGAAGCCGGCAAGCCAATCGTGGGTCGTTCTCAAGGCCTCGCGGTAAGCGATCGCTTCATTCGCAGGCGAGCCGGCATCTGACCCTTGGCCAGCATGAATCATTTCGTGAACGAAAGTCTGTGCGCACTCCAACCGCAAAATCAAATGTCGTACGGCCGATTCTCCGTTCGGCAGAATCTTGTTGTCCGGAACAAGTCGCCCCGCAAGCGTTTCATTGACGGCTAAGAGCCCCGTCTCCGGGTCGTACTCGGCGTTCGTGTCCGCATCGCCTACCTTCGTGAACGGGCGAAAGTAGATATGCGTAAATCGCCGCATTTCATACATGATTTTCTCCGGCGGCATGCGGCCGCGTCCTTCCGACCCAAGCAAATCGCGGCCTGGGCCTATGACGACAGGCACGGTCAGAATTTCCCGCGACCAATTTCGCAACCGATCAGCCATGCTCTCCTTACCGCTGGGTACGTTCGCGCCGACGCGACGATAGAAGCCTGCGAGTACTTCGATCATTTGCGCTTGCTGCGGCGTGAGTTTGGGGGCGATCGCCGGCGTTGGAGTCGGTTGCTGTGCCGACGCGCAAGTGAATGAGCATAAAACGAGCGCTAAAGTCATGGGCCCTCGAATTAGCGAATGTTCGCAGATCATCATGGCGAAGCCCCTTCATTCGGTTGAATTTCGGCGCCCTGTAAGATTTGTTCGATCTCCGTAGCGTAGCGATCCCAGTGTTCACGCTGCGCGTAGCAGACGAAAATCAGATCTTCGTCCCCGACGGCGGCCGCTGGGACGACGACGATCCTCAGCCGTGCGGATTGTGCGGTGCCTACGGCGTCGCCTTCATACACCGTGGCTGGTCGTCCAAGCACGACGGCTTCACTTTGCCGCGGCGCCGAAACGCGTGCCAACAGCGGCTCGACCGACTGATTTCGTAACACGGCCAATGAAGCCTCAGGGGCGCTCTCGTCCCCGATGCGCCAGAGCGCTTCGCCGGCCCGCAAGGGAGGACCGTCTTGCCACGTTCTCGGCAAATGCAAACGGAGATCACCGGCGACGACTTCGCGTCCGTCGACGATCGGGGGCGGCGTTGGTTCGACGGCGGCCGCAGTTTGGAGCGTTCCCAAAAGATGTTTGACGGGAAGCGGCCAAGCGTCGGTGAGCGAGAGTGCGGTGGCCGCAATTTCGATCTTGTAGAGTGTGCGACCGCAGACGAACGCGACCAGATAACGAGTGCGAATGGTCTCGCCGCGATCGCGCCAACCTACGCAAGCCGCAGTTACGCCTCCGACCTGGCAGTCGAAGGCGACTGATTCCGGGCGCGACGCCGCTTCACGTCGCTTGAAGTCGGCGAGCGCCGCGGAGTTTGATTCGACCGGCGCTCCACGGCGATCGAACTCCACTTCGTACTGTCGTTCGGCCGACTCCAGAACGTCGTAGAGTATGGTGAGATTCTTCTCCTCCGGCAGCGGCGCCATTTGCCAGGCGGGCGGAATGCGTACGCGGTAGGCTCCGGAAGGATGCACAAACCAGGCGAGCGGCGGTCCGTCGCCGCGTTCCACTACGGTAAACGACGTTTGCCAACGACGATTGTTGCGTACGAAGGCGACTATTTGCGGCTTACCGCGGGGCGCGAGCGAAGCGGCGGCGATGAGATCTTCAACGTTCTCTACGTCGTATTCACCGAACCGGACGATCAGATCGCCCGCTCGCAACTGCGCATCGGCGGCGGACCCGTTGGCTTCGACGCGCAACAATGCCGCGCCGGCTGCGGCGCGAATTTGCAGAGCCCGAGCTCGTGCGGTCCACGGCGCCGTGGCTTGCAGGCCGAGCAGAAATGGGCGCTCGTCTTCTCGCAACGACGGTCCGTTCCATTGCGGCGCCGGCTGCTCGGCGTTTAAGCTTACCGCTGCCGATACGATCGCGATTGCAACGACGCATAGCACTCGGCGGTTAACGGCCATGTCGCTACCCGAAGGCGAAGTCCCGAATTACTTCTATCAGTCTATAGCCATTCATCTAGGCTTGCGCGACGGAATGCTTTCGAAAACAACTCGAGCGATACCGCGCGCATCGCACACTTCTGCACATTCGCACCTCCGCATTTTCGGCTCAGTCCTCTCATTAATCGAACCCGCAATTCCGGCATGCGCCGTGCAACCTTCGGGGAGAAGCACGGGGCCATGTGCCTGATTCTTCGCGCCGTAGCGAAGTCGAAGCGTCCGTCGTCGGCTATACCTGAGAAGTTCACAATGACGCACTACATTATGTTGGTTATGCTCGGCATCGTGGTCACGGGCGGTGCTACGGCGATCGTTGCCGCTCCGCTACCGCCGATGCAACCGGTGACGATCGAAGGATCGATTTCCCAAGTGCAGTGGACGCCCGAAACGAAAATAAAGGGGCGCCCCGGGTTCTCGGGTTCGCTGGGCATCGACCGGTCCGTCCCGGCGCATTTCCGAGTGACGCTCGTCGATTTCCGCGGCCTTGAAACGGCCCTGGCATGGCGAATCAACGGCATCATGAGCGATTCGTCGTCTAACCCAAATGCCGATAGACGGCATTCGCCGCCGCATCTCATTTTGCAATTGAACGACAAAGACCCGCAGACCCTCAAGCCCGGTATGCGGATTCGCGTGAGCGATTACGTCGTCAGCGGCGATGAAGGGGGAACTTGGACGCGCTTTACGAAGTTGGAAGTCCTTTCGCGCCCCGCCAAGCAGTAACTGCAAAGGGGGACAATGCGTTTCCAGGGGATAACGCTGCCGACCGAGACATCCTTCGTCGGACGAAACGCACACGATCAACACGCCTCGTCGTAAGCATGAATGAAATCGATGACCGAACAGAACTACGCAATCATAACAGGCTCGGGCGACGGACTCGGACGGGCCTTTGCGCTTCTCTTGGCTCGCGAAGGTTGGCATTTGGCATTGGTCGACATCGAAGAAGCCGGCAACCTCGAAACGCTTAGGCTAATTCAAGAGGCAGGCGGAACGGCCCAATGCGAGCAGATGGACGTGCGCAGCCCCGAGAGTTGGCAGGCCTTGCATGATCGGTTGGTGATCCAATGGCCAAGGCTTGATTTACTCGTCAATAATGCGGGCGTCGGCGGCGCGGGCGAAGTCGGTGATTTCACGCTCGACAACTGGCGTTGGCTGATCGACTCTGACCTGATGTCGGTCGTATACGGCTGCCATACCTTGGTCGGTTGGTTGAAACAAAACTCCGGCCGCGCAAGAATCATCAACATCTCTTCGACATCCGCCGAACTTTCCCTGCCATGCATGGCGGCGTACTGCGCGGCCAAGTCAGGTGTCGTTAAGCTCTCAGAATCGCTCTATGTCGAGTTGTCGAAGTTCGGAGTCGGCGTGACGGTCGTCGTCGCCGGTTTTTTTCAAAGCGGCCTCATGAAGCGAGCTCGGACGGTGAAC
The DNA here is from genome assembly GCA_017303535.1 of Planctomycetota bacterium. Taxonomy (GTDB): domain Bacteria; phylum Planctomycetota; class Planctomycetia; order Pirellulales; family PNKZ01; genus PNKZ01. The sequence continues at coordinate 4,787 of JAFLCO010000058.1, read as the reverse complement.
GAGTTCCAACGCAACTTTTCCGCACTCTCGATGCAGCGTTCCCCTATTACGGCGGAAATGGTAGCCCGAGCGGCGCTCCAAGGTTCTCTGCGAGGCCGCTTTAAAGTGAACGTCGTTCCGCTGAAGTTGCGGATGTATCGGTGGTTCAACCGACTAGCCCCGAACTTGTTTCAAAAATACGTTTCATACGTTTGGCGAAAAAGTCCTCCGCCGTATATGTGAGCGTGGCTTTCGCGACCGTCACGCCAATCGAAGCAATTTTCGGATGGCTGAGTTGCAGATGGAGCGAGTTGTGTTTCGTTTGAACGACAAGTAGGCGAAGTACTCGGATGCCGCGCGGCGTTGCGAAGTGATTTGCTCGGGCGACGCAACGGCCGGCTTTCCCCGGCCGCCCGCCTTGAGAGAGCGGCGCAGCTCGGAACATAAATCGCCTTTTGCGAAGCTCGCGATTCGGCGTGCGTCTTGAATCGTAATCGCAATCGATTTGCAACTGCCTCCCAATTGCAAGTGCGTACATCGGAGCCCGAAATGTACGCACCCTTAGTTCTAAGTGATGTAGTGCGTACATTTCCCACCTCGATGTACGCACTCCCTCGATTTTGTACGCACTTTTCGTAGCGCGATTGCAATTGCAAATCAGTTGCAATAGCGGCGGATGGCGGGACAGAAATCTCCAAGCGGTTTTCACGTGGTTCGGAGGCGTCCGGCCAAGCGAAAAGACTCCGGTCGCTTACGCTCCCGGCTCGCTGTTGATATCGCTGGTCAGTCATGGGTGGTTGTCCATTCGGCGTCAAAATGCCTGCTAGCTTGCGTGGCGGGGCCCATTTTTCGTACTTGCGCCGCTAGCGACCCCGGCATCGTTTACCCCAGTTGAAAGAACGGGGGATAAGGTCAACGTCGAAGTCGCGCGCAGCGGCGCATTGCGTAATATCCCAAATCCGGGCTACCGATTCCAATCGCTTTTTGGCCGGCGGCACTTTTTCGAGGAAACGTTGGCCCGGGCGCTAGAACGGCTGGCGGCTGGGATTGGCCGGGAAAACGAACCTTCCATTCACTGCCTGGTAAAAGAGCCGCGAACCGCCGTCGACCGGTTGGGAAGCTATCAAAGCGGAGCCGCGCAAGGTCTCCCCCACCCCGGTTATCTGGTATTTACCCACCTAGCGATGTCTGTAGAATCCCGCCCTCCCATAAGAGCTTACAAACGGTCGCGTGCCGCAAGGCCCTGTCGTGCCGTGTGGAGATGCATCAGCCTCGACGACCTCTTTCACGTTTCGCGTTCCGCTTGATGCACGCCACCCGCCTATTTAGACGACCGCAGATACGTGGCGCCTGGCGGATACTGGGCACTCTCGCGGCCGTCGTCGCCGTCGCTCAAGCGGGCGGGTGCCATTTTCTCTCACCGGCGAAAGTTTCCCCCGAGCCCGAGACCGTCGAAGCCGGCATAAGTGATGCCTCGCACGTGGTGCAAACGATTCATGTCGGCGAAGTGATCGCTCCGCCGGATTCCTTCGCGGAATCCGCCGATCATCCGCCGCCGCGCGTGCGCGACATTGCGACGTTGACCCCCTGGCCTATGTCGCTGGATGAAGCCGTGCGCACCGCCTTGGAAAATAGCCCGGTGATTCGCGACGCAGGCGGGATGGTCGTCGCGGTGCCCGAGGCGGCGCGAACGGTTCTGGATCCTGCGCTGCGATCTACGGACCCGAACTTCGGACCGGAGGCGGCTCTGGCGGCCTACGATACTCAGTTGGAATCGGGATTCTTCTGGAACGGCGGCGGCGGCGCCATCACTTCCGCCTTTTCCGGAGGAGCGCTCGGCAATTTTTCGCAGCCCACGACCATGGCCAAGCTGGGCCTGGGAAAGCGACTTGTCACGGGAACTCACATCGGCCTCGGCGGTGTCGGCGGTTACGACGAATCGTTGGCGGGCGGACCTTACGCCGCTTTCGGAGGCGAACTTCGTCAACCGTTGATGCGCGGGGCGGGAACCGAAGTTAATCGCATCGCCGGCGCGCTGGGAGCCCCCGGCGTCTATCGAGGCCTGTGGATTGCGCAGATCGACGCCGATAAAGCGCAGCTCGAGGTCGAGCAGGCGATCCGGGATCTCGTTCGCGACGTTTCGTTCGCCTATTGGGAGCTGCACTTCGCGTATCGGAACTATGAAACGTGCCGCTTGACGCTCGAAACGACGCGCCAAACGTGGCAGCGCGAACAGCGTCGAGTCGCGGAGCAGGCCGGGCGGCCCGACGACGAAATTCTCGCCAAGCAACAGTACTATGCGGCCGACGCCGCCGTGCAAAACGCCATCAGCGGAACCGGACCGACGGCGACGGGCATCTACAATATGGAAACGAAGTTTCGGTTGTTGTTGGCGCTGCCGACTTCCGACGGTCGTTTGATTCGCCCGACGGATAAGCCGCTGAGCGCCGACTTCCGCTTTGATTGGAACGAATCGCTGCAACTTGCTCAGTCGCGCCGCGTTGAATTGCGGAAGCAGGAGGCGACGCTCGAGCAACGCCAACTCGAGTTGAAAGCGGCTCGAAATCTGCGGAAGCCGCAGTTCGACGCGGTTGCCTCATTTCGTCAATTGGGAGGCGAGCCCGACCAATCCACGGCAACGTTTTCCCAGGCCCTGAACGGCTGGCAACTGGGACTGGAGTACCGCCAGGCACTCGGTTTCCGCCGGGAAAACGCGGCGATCCGCCATGCCGAACTGCGCGTGAGCCGCGATCAGGCCGTGCTGCACGAGGCACGACGTCAGGTGGCGGCGGAATTGCGGACCGTGTTCACGGAACTGGATCGCGCATACGGCGTCACGCAGTCGCTGGCGGTGAGTCGCGACGCGGCCAAGAGTCGACTGCAGGCGGAGGTCGAGCGCCATGCGGCCGGCGAAACCCAGATCGAACGCGTATTTGAAGCGCAACACCTCGCGACGCAAGCCGAAACGGCCTTCGAGCGTTCGCTGGTCGACTACAACCATGCGTTCGTCAAAGTGCACGTCGTGCGGAGTTCGCTGCTCGAGGTCATGGGCATCGGGCTTGCGGAGCGATCGGCCGCTCACGAATACGTCAGTGCGGAGCAACGGCCTTCCGTGTTCGCCTTGCCGACGGAAGTGAACTCGGTGCCGATCGAAGCACCCCCGGCGAGCGAAGAGGTCATCCCCGCCCCGGTGCCATCGGAAACGAAGGGCGACAAGCCGCCGATTCTTATCTCACCTTCGGGTTAATCGCGCGTGGTCGGCGCCGCTCAACGCAACGCGACATGCCGGAATTGCCGGCACGGAAGAGCCGCGGCGGCGAATGCGCCGCGATCAAAATCGCTCTTCGTCGATCTGCATTGCCGGCAAGCGCGCCGCCGGCAACTCTGAATGCGACGATTCCGGCGTTCAACTTAAAGCAGTTGCGTTGAGTTTGCCGAAAATGCCTCCAATGACGATCGGGTAGCATTCCCGTAATACCTAATCACGGCGGAGATAGGTGAAGAAATGGAATGGGCTCTTCGCGATTCTTGTAACTGGTCGTCGACCGTCGCCATGCGTGTTTCGTCGTGCGTGTTTGTAGGCTCATGGACATCCGGCGGCCGGCTCGTTGCCGATACCGCCGTCTCCGGAGCGCGGCACAAAGTGCGGACTTAAGACGAATCCACGCCCACAGTTGATCGGAGAGAGTTGCCGCGGCTGCACCTTGATCTCCGGTTCAATTTGACTCTCGCTCGCGGTCGGCATTAACAATGAAGCTGCTTTTGCTGTTTGTTCGCTCCTCTTGGCTGATGGGTTTGGTTTCCGTCTCATTGGGCGCCGCCAGCGGCATGGCGACCTTGGGACTGATTACCCTGATCCACCATGCGCTGAGCGAGACGGCCACGCAATCGCAGTGGCTGCCGGCAGCTTTCGTCGGCGCTTGCATCGCAGTGTTGGTGACGCAGGTCAGCGCCCATTGCCTATTGGTTCGGTTGTCGCAATCGACGGCCGCGCGTCTGCGATACGAGTTGTGCAACCGAATCGTGAACACGCCCTTATGCGGCCTTGAAGCGATCGGACACTGGCGTTTGGGAATGACGCTCGGGCACGACGTGAGCGCCATCACGGATGCGCTGACCGGATTACCTGGGTTCTTTGCCAACGCGATGGTACTCATTTGTGGGTTGGGCTACCTCGCCAACCTGTCGTTGCCCTTGGCGGCGATCACGATCTTGCTGGCCGGCGTGTGCGTCGCCACGTACCTGACCGGTCAGCGAATCGCCAATCGCTACCTGCGACAAGCCCGCGAAGACATGGATGAATCGGGCGAGCAAACCGGTGCGATGCTAATGGGCATCAAGGAACTCAAGAGCCACCATTTTCGCTTTTTAGACTTCTTCTACGGCGTGTTGCTGCCGGCCGACACCAACATGCGGCGCAACTTGATTTCAGGCCTAAGCATTCAAGGCTTTGCCCACAGTTGGGGGCGGCTGTGCCTGTTTATCGGCATCGGCATGCTGCTCTTCGTATGGCCGAATTTCTCGCCGGTCACCGTCGCCACGCTGACGGGATATACGCTCACGATTCTCTATTTGACGTACCCGCTGGACGGAATTCTCGGTTGGCTCCCCTCGCTGGATGCGGCCTTGATCGCGCTGAAGAAAATCGAAGAGCTCGGCCTGCTGCTCGACGAAACCGAGGCCCAGACGCTCAGCCCCGTGACGCCGCCGTTTGAATCGCTGCAATTGCAAGGCGTGACTTACGGGTACACGTCGCCCGACGGTCATGGGTTCACGCTGGGCCCCATCAATCTGACGTTGTCGGCGGG
>JAFLCO010000573.1 GCA_017303535.1 Planctomycetota bacterium | reverse complement strand
AATCGCGCAAGCAAACGACGACAAGAGCGGAATAAACGATTTGCCGCTGAGGCCGACATGCACCATCAGCTTGTCCATCAGGTACGCGGCTCGGGCCATGTAGCCGCAGTCTTCGAGGATACCGATAAAGAGAAACAGGATGAGAATCTGCGGCAGAAAAATCACCACGCCGCCGACCCCGCCGATGATCCCGTCGACCAGCAGGCTCCGCAGCGCGCCGTCGGCCATGCGGGCATTCACGAACTCCGCGACCGCGCCGACTCCGGCGTCGATCGTTTCCATGAGCGGGCCGGCCCAAGTGAACACCGCCTGAAACACGACAATCATCAGCGCCGCGAAGACCAGCGTTCCGAGGATGCGGTCCGTGAGAATGCGGTCGATCCGATCGGTCGTCGTTTCCCGCGGTTTGGCTTCGCGGCGAACGACCCCTTCGAGCAACTTGCCGACCCAGCCGTAACGGGCCATCGCCTCGACGGCCGGCACCGGTTGGCCTTGTTTCTTCAGCCGGTCGCGAGCCGCTTGGAATTCGCCGCGAATCGTCGCGTGATCGGCCGGCAGAAAGTGATCGGTCAAATAGCCGCTTGTATCCAGCAACAATCGTTCGACGAGATAGCGAGGCAAAGCGGCAACGGCCCCATCGTTGCGACAGGCCGCTTCGAGCGACGCCACTTCGTTGCGAAACTCGGTGGAGAACGGATTGCTCGACTGCGCCGCCGGTTGCGAGCCGACCTGCGCTAGGGCATCTTTCAATCGGTCGACGCCAAGCCCGCGATGAGCCTGAACTTCGACGATCGGCAAGCCGAGTCGCTTGGAAAGTTCGGCGACATCGATCGTGATGCCGCGCCCTTCGGCGACGTCGATCATGTTGAGCGCGAGGATCGTCGGCAGCCCGAGTTCCAAGACTTGGCTCACCAGATACAGGTTGCGCTCCAGGTTTCCCGCATCGACGATGCAGAGCACGGCGTCGGGCCGCTGGGCCCCGGCTTGGCGGCCGAGCAAGAGATCGACGGCGACCATTTCATCGGGCGAGCGCGGTGCGAGGCTGTAGGTGCCCGGCAGGTCGACGATCTCCAGCGCCGTACCGGCGTGCGTGAAACGGCCGACCTTCTTCTCGACGGTCACGCCCGGATAGTTGCCGACATGCTGCCGAATGCCGGCCAAGGCCGTGAAGAGCGTCGACTTGCCCGTGTTCGGGTTGCCGATCAAGGCGACGGTGAGATGCTTCACGGCGGCGGTCGTCGACATGGAGAAGGAATTACGAAGTTAATTGTTCTGTAGGGAACGCCCTCTGTGGCGTTCCGTTGTTGGTGCTGCTGAGTTGTTGGCGGAACGCCACGGAAGGCGTTCCTTACCTCGCATGCTTATTGAAGCACGATGCGCGCCGCCTCGCTTTTTCGCAAGCTCAAGCGGTACCCACGCAGGTCAATCTCCAGCGGGTCGCCGAGCGGCGCTTTGCCGAGAAGTCGCACTTCCACGCCCGGCGTAACACCCATTTCCAGGAGACGCATGGCGATGTCGTCGTCGCCGGTGACCTCAACGACGCGGGCCGACTGGTCGATCTGAAGTTCCGCGGCCGTACTCACGAGGCGTTCTCCGAAACGAGTACGGTCGTCAATTCATCGGCCCGAAAGCAGAGCTTGTTGCCGCCCAGTCGGACAATGCACGGCGAGCCACCTTGGATCATTTCGACCAGTGCCCCTTCGCGCAGGCCGAGTTCTTCCAGGCGGTGCACGGCATCGGGAAGCCCTAGCACGGCGCCGACGGCGGCGGAGCGGCCGACGGGAAGCTGCGATAAAGGAATCAGGTCGTGCATGAGAAGCCGTATCAGATAGCAAGGCGTCGACCTGCGAAACAATCGCGACCCTTGCGAGAAGTCGCAAAACGGCGTCGAATGCCCCAAGCAGGCGGGATCGGTAAGCGCCAGTTTCGCGCCACCGACAGGCAGGGGAAAAGAGAGTCGCCGGCGGGGTCGTCTCCAGACTGCTCAGCCTAACATTCACCAAGCTCAGCGACAATCGCCGGCGGGGACCGGCCGCATTGCCGAACCGTCGGCGAAGGGGCCAAAAAACGGATTGGGACGGGCGGCGAAAGAGTGGAAAATGCGGTGTTAGTTCTTTGGCGATTCGGTGTGTTTGGAAAGCCCTCGCCCTTCGGGAGAGGGCGGTAATTTACGCGTCGGCAGACGCGTAAATTGCGGGTGAGGGCCGCGCGGAATTATGGTTGGCGGCGATCTCATCTCCGGGCAGGCGGCGACACGCGACACCGTCTCCCGGCGGGAGAAGAGTCGCCACTTTCTGACTCTCGTCTCCGCAATCTCGTCACGTCTATATCCGCAAAATCCCGTCCACATCCCCCTTATCTCCCTTTCTTCTCTGAGTCTGGGATGCTTTGCGTCTTTGCGCGAGAAATTTGCCGGAGGGCTTGCTTTTGGCCGCCGGCCAAAAACTTCCTTGAACGGATTCCTCGTTTTGCTAAGTTGCGGAGTGGCGCAGCGGGCTTCACTCGGGGAGAAATCAGGCATGGAAAATCGACGTAAGTGCTCGAAGATTTGGAGAAAAT
>JAFLCO010000572.1 GCA_017303535.1 Planctomycetota bacterium | reverse complement strand
CCGCCCGCACGACTTTCTCCATCTCCCGACGAGCCCGCGTTTCTTCCGGCAGTTCCTGGCTCTTTTCCGGCGTCTTCGGATCGTTGCGGGCCACCTCCAGCGGCGCGACCGGCTTCGTCGGCGTCGGTTCCGGTTCTTCGGCCGTTTTCTTTTCGGCCTTCATTTGCTCGGGCGTCTTCGGCGTGAGTTCGACCTTCGACTCTTCCCGCAGCTTCGTCTCGGCAGGCTTCGTCAGTTCCTTGATCGCCGCTTCCACGTCCTGCGTTTCGCCGACGTAGTCGGGCAGGATCACTTCTTTCTCCGCGGGCAGCCCGGGCGGCTCGCCGTCGGCCGTCGCGGCTACGTACTCTATGTACATCTGCCGCGAAAAGAAAATGAGCCCGATGTGAAACGCCAAGCTCAGGAAAACCCCGAGCTGCAGCCGACGTTGCGAGCTGCCGCGAAGCAGGGCCAGCCCGACGAGCAGGGCCGCGGCGGTGTACACGCGCGTTGCGGTACCAGACTTCGGTCGTCCAATCGCTGAGCGGGTTCGTGTAGACGTAGCCTGCCAACGAACCGGCGCTCACGAGGAGCAACAAGGTGATCGGCCACCACTGCTCGTCGAAATCGGCGAGCTTGTCGGGCGATATTTTGCGGACGATTCGATTTTGATTAGCCATGACCTGCGCCGCTCCGTCACCGTTCGCCTAACCGCCCTTCACTTAACCACCGGTCGCGGCGGCCGTCGCGATTTGGCAATCGCGAATGTTGGCCCGCGCGCAGACGTCGCGAACGTCGATCACATGCTGCAGTGCGACTTGCTTGTCGCCGCGAATAATGACCGTCTGTCGACCGGGGTTGTCGGCCGCCGCTTGCCTCAATTGCGCGAGCAGGTCGGTTTTGGAGATCACCCGACCGCCGAGAATCACGCGGCCGGCGGAATCGACATTTACGAAGATCTCCTTCGGCTTCGCCAACCGCGACATCGCCTGACTCGATTTCGGCAGCGGCATGTCGTAAGCCCGCTCTTCCTCTTCAAACCGCGAGGCGACCAAGAAGAAGAGCAACAACTGAAACACCACGTCGATCATCGGCGTGAGGTTCAGCTTATTGAGGGCGGCGGATTTTTTTATTTTGACGGACATACGTAAGTGGGGAAGGCGGAGTGGGGAGTGGGGAAGTAGAAGTCGTCGACTAGAAACATTTAGCCGCGGTCCTCGTGACCGCGCTCTCTTCTGAGACTTCTAACTTCTCGCCTCCACGCGTTTCGGCATTCTCTCGCTGGGGTGATCGTCCACGATCGTGGCGGTGTTCGGGGCCGGGCCGTGGGCCGCCGGGCCTTCGCTATTTTCGCCGGCCAACGTTTGGCGGTTCACGCGGAGCTTCCCTTCAAACCGTTCCCACTGCGGCAACATGCCGAGCACGAACTCGTCGAGGTCGCGAAACAGCGACTGGATCTTGCCTTCGAAATAGTGAGCGAGCACCGCCGCGGGGATGGCGACGCACAAGCCGGCGAACGTCGTGACGAGGGCCATGTAGATGCCTTCGGCCAGCTTCTCGCCGCGATTGGCGTGTTGCGCGGCGTTCGCCGTGACGAAGAACGCCCAGATCATCCCTTGCACGGTGCCGAGCAATCCGAGCAGCGGAGCGACGGACGCCTGCAACTCAATCGGACGTACGTTCTTATAAAGCTTGGCGGCTTCGCGTTCGTTCACTTCTCGCAGCGTCTGCTCGAGTTCGGCGTGCGGGCGGCCGATCTTCAGCAGCACCGCGCGGATCACGGTCGACGCCGTCGACGGATACTTCATGCAGGCCTTGTACGCGGCTCGCGGGTCGACGCCCCCTTGTCGCTTCGACAACTCGCCGAGTTCTTGCATCAGCGCCGGCGGCATCAGCTTCCGCCGTCGCAAGCCGAGCCAGCGTTCGAAGGCAAACAGCACCACAAGCACCGAACAGGCGAAAATCGGATACATCAGGGGGCCGCCGTTGTTGGCCAGTTCCCACAAGTTGAGCTTCTTCTCCTCCTGCGGCGGGAGCGGGGCTTCGGCGGTTGCCTGGGGAGCCGTCGGCGCGGCCATGCTGCGCTCGAACTCGATCTCCGCTTGCGTTTTCCCGGCCGCGCCCGCGCCGCCCGATTGAGCCTGGCCGACGCCCGGTAATTGCGGACGCTCGGGGGCTTGGGCCGCGGCGAACGTCGTCGAAAGTGCGGCCAAGGCCAATACGCCGGCCGACCAGAATCTGGAAACCTTACTCATACTCATGCTCGCTAATTTTCGCAGACGATTCGTCCGCGGTTCGATTCAAAAACTCTCGTCTATCGCCCCAGCGCCGCCAGGCGTTCTTTTGCCAGGCCGGCTTCTTCCGTCTGTCCGAAGCTCTTCACGATCTCTTCATACGACTTCTTCGCTTGGTCGAGCTTCCCCAACACCTCGAAGCAGCGTCCCGCCTCAAACTGCGCTCGGGCCTGCCACTCCGGGTAGCCGTAGCCGTACGCGACCTTGAAGAAATGCCGTACCGCCTCGGTGTGGTTCTTCTGGTCGAAATAAATCTCACCGATCATGTATCGAGCCCGGGCCGCGACGACCTCTTGCGTCTGTTCGGTTACCTG
>JAFLCO010000571.1 GCA_017303535.1 Planctomycetota bacterium | reverse complement strand
GCCAACCCCCGGGTCGCCGAACGGTTCGAGCTGTTCGTACACGGCATGGAAGTGGCCAACGCGTACACCGAACTGAACGACCCGTATTTGCAGGAAGAGCTGTTCAGCAATCAGCTGGCCGGACAAAAGGAAGAAGATTCGATGGCCAAGATGGACCACGACTTCGTCCGTGCGCTGAAGCACGGCATGCCCCCGGCCGGCGGTCTCGGCATCGGCATCGACCGCCTGGTGATGCTGCTGACGAACGCCCAAACGATCCGAGACGTGATCCTCTTCCCGCTCCTGCGGCACGAGATCACCTGAGCAGAGGAAGAAAGGGAGATAGTGGAGATGAGAAGGGGATGTTGGGGATAAGAGAATGAGTAACGCAAGCTACGGCTCGCCTTAGTCCTCGCATCTCCCCAATCCCCTGATTGATCCCCCTCATCCCCTTTTCTTCTTCTGATATACGACGACCGTAACACTGCTCCCAAGGATGGGACTTATGTACGTACTGCTGCTTTGTCGGAAGTATTTGACGACGCGCTATATTGCGTTGGCTTCCGTGGTGAGCGTAATGCTCGGCGTGGCGACGATGATCGTCGTCAACGGCGTTATGAAGGGCTTCTCCGTCGAGATGCAGGCCCGCATTCACGGCGTGCTTTCGGACGTCGTCTTTGAATCGCAAAGCCTGGAAGGGTTCATGGACGCCGATTGGCACATGAACGAGATCCGTAAGGCCGCGGGCGAATACATCGACGGCATGACGCCGACCGTGATCGTACCGGCGATGCTGAGCTACAAGGTTCAGCGACAATGGGTGACGCAGCCGGTGCAACTGATCGGCATCGACGAGCGGACGCAGGCCAAGGCGAGCGACTTCAGCGAGTTTCTCCAGCATCCCGAGAATAAGAAGCAACTGAGCTTCGACCTGCGCGACGGCGGCTACGATACGCTCGGCGGCCGACGTCCATCGTTGGCGGATGCCGGCTGGACGTACCGTCGCGAGATGTCGGCTTTGCGGAAGTATGACCGTGAGACGATGGCCGACGATCCGATGAAGTTCCAGCCGGCGGCAGGTAGCTCCGCGCCTGCGGGCAACGCTCCGACGCAACCAGCGGCTGCGGCGCCGCAGAACATCTTTGGCGGTCAGCAGCCGGCTAAGGTCTTCGACCCGACGAAAGACCAGCACACGGGCCTCGTGCTCGGCATTGCGCTGTCGAGCTTTCAAGATCGGGCCGGCAATGAACAGTTCCTGGCCATGCCGGGAGACGACGTTCGCCTCACGTTTCCGACCGCAGGCACGCCGCCGCGGCCGATCGACGACTTGTTCACGGTCGTCGACTTCTACGAATGCAAAATGAGCGAGTACGACTCGCAGTTCGTCTTCGTGCCGATCAAGAAGCTGCAACAGTTGCGCGGCATGATCGATCCGCAAACCGGCAACTCGCGGATCACGGCCATTCAGATCAAGCTCAAGAACGAAGCCGACGGCAACATCGTGCGCGACCGTTTGAAGGCGGTCTTCCATCCGCAGCTTTACCGCGTCAGCACCTGGCGCGACAAGCAAGGCCCGCTGCTGTCGGCAGTGCAAATGGAAACGGCGATTCTCAACGTGCTGCTGTTTCTGATCATCGCCGTGGCCGGCTTCGGCATCTTGGCGATCTTCTTCATGATCGTCATCGAGAAGACCAAGGACATCGGCATTTTGAAGTCGCTCGGCGCTTCAGCCCGCGGCGTGATGGGGATCTTCCTCGGCTACGGACTTTCGCTCGGGGCCGTCGGCGCCGGCGGCGGCTTGGTGCTTGGACTGCTGCTCGTGCATTACATCAACGAGGTCGCCGACTTGCTTGGCAAGATCACCGGGCAGAAGGTGTTCGATCCGAACATCTACTACTTCTACAAAATCCCGACGATCGTCGATCCGTTTACGGTGACGTGGATCGTCGTCGGAGCTCTGGGTATTGCTGTCGGCGCGAGCGTTCTGCCGGCGATGCGCGCCGCGCGGATGCGGCCGGTGGAAGCGTTGCGGTATGACTGATGTTTGAGAGTCGGATGTTTGTAGGGAACGCCCTCCGTGGCGTTCCGCGGCATCGATCGTTGTTCGACGGAACGCCACGGAGGGCGTTCCCTACAGGTGAGAATCATGAGCAGCGTCTCCCAAACTGAATCGCTCCCACGTCGCGCGACGCCCCGTCTGCAGGTGGTCGCCCGCGACGGGCAACCTCCGGCCGACGGCGTTGATGCGAAGTCGGCGCACGTCGCGGCCGTCGGGCTGCACAAGAGCTATTACAAGGGCGCGATTCAGATCCCTGTGCTTCGTGGGGTCGACCTGGCCGTGCGCGAAGGAGAGTTTCTCGCGATCATCGGCTCTAGCGGTTCCGGCAAGAGCACGCTGCTGCATCTGCTGGGAACGCTCGACCAGCCGGACCAGGGCGAAGTATTGATGGCCGGCAAGCGGATCGACAACTTGCCTGCCCGTCGCCGCGACACGTTGCGAAACACGCAGATCGGGCTGATCTTTCAGTTTTATCATCTGCTGCCGGAAATGACGGCGCTGGAGAACGTGCTCTCGCCGCGCATGATTGCCGACGGCGTGTTGAAATATTGGACCCGTC
>JAFLCO010000570.1 GCA_017303535.1 Planctomycetota bacterium | reverse complement strand
AGCAGTGGATGATCGCGAGCGCCGTCAAGACTCCGACGACCACATGAGTTTCGTAGACCTTCATGACGAGCCAAGCGATTCGCGATCGCCAAGTCGGCTGCGGCAGGCCTCCTGGCTGCGGACGTTCACCGCCGCCGCCGACGACCCGTAGTTCGCCGTGTACCCGTTTCAGCCGCTGCACGAACGCCTTGTAGCGAACGTCATGACGCAGGCCGATGAGCAAAGCGCTCCAGCCCCATACCGCACCGGCCAACAAGAACGCCGTCGAACCGGTTTCTCGAAACAGCCCGAAGCCCAGCGATTGCGGCACGATCAATTGCACGCCGTGGTGCATGAGATAGTCCCAGGCCGCCCCGTCGAGCGAGGCCGTGTCATGCAGGCGAGCCAGCTGACCGTCGACGTGGTCGAGCACGTACCAAAGCTGCAGCAGCAGGCAGCCGGTCAGCAGGCTCCAGCGTCCGCCCCACGCCAAACATGCACAGGCGAAGGCCGCGCACGAGCAGGCGGCCAAGGTCGCCGAATTCGCCGACCAGCCGTACGGAGCGACGATACGCGTGATTCGCAGCGCCGCCGGGCGACCCCAGCGACGAGCCGTCCAAGAACCCATGCGGTTCGGGTCCGGCTTCAAGCAGCGCCGCGAGAGTTCTTCCGGCGACATGTCTTTCACAACAGTCGTCACGCCGCACCGCGAAACTGATAATGATGGGTGCGGCCGGCGATGAGATCCAACAGATTTTCAAACCGCGTGAGATATCGCTCCGCGCCGGCACCTTGTTCGAAGTTGAACGCGATGGTCCGCATTCCCGCGCGGCGGGCCCCGAGCAATTCCTCGGCTTCGTGGCCGACGAACGCCAACTTCGCGGGCGTCAATTGCAACTCGTTCGCCGCGGCCATGTACGCACGTCGATCCGGCTTCGCAAATCCGAGATCGCGCGACGAAACGACCGCTTGGAAACAATCGCCGATGCCGAGCTGCGCCAGCCGACGGCGAATGACGCTCGACGGCGACTCCGAGTCGCTCAATACGGCCAGCCGCACGCCGTCGCCGTGAAGTCGCCAAAGTGTTTGGCGAACGCCAGGGAACGGCCGAGCCTCCGCTTCAATCGCCGACTTTTGAACTTTCGACGCATCAAGCAGTTCTTCGATCTGCCGATCCGTAAGACCGGTGGCAGCAAGAAACGAGCGCAAGGCCTCGCCGTACTCACGCACGCCGCGATGCACGTCGTCTAAGTAGTCGCGATCCCAGATGGCGAAAAAACTTCGATACGGCGGCGTGAGACCGTATTCCGCAATCTGGCGGAGCAACCAGCGGCGCCAGGCCGTGGCGTCGACGAGCACGTCTCCCATGTCGAACACGAGCCCGACGACGCCGGGAAGCGGAAGTTCGTTTGATGGCTGCGTCATGATCGGCATCGCGGCAAAAAGAATACGGAAGTTCAATATGCGAACGGCGGACGACTAGCCGACGTCCGTCGGCATCAAGAGCTCGTCGGCCTCAATGTCGCGCAATAGCCTACGCCCAAGCAGTCGTGAACGATCGGTCCAGGACACGCCTTCGCCCGGCGATTTAAGGGTGACCATCGACTCGTCGAGCACCGTGCCCGCGGTGATCCGCACGCGGCTCACGACGCTGCGCCCTAGCTTGCGCTTCGTGGCGGCCATCGCTCCGGTGGCAGGCTTATCGGCCCGACCGAGCGCGGCCTCCACGCGGCGCGTGCCCGCCACGAGTTCAAAAAGTTCCTGTGGCTCGGCGGAACAGGCGTGATCGGTTCCCTTAAGCGTCCGGTCGAGCGTGAGGTGCTTTTCCAGAATCGACGCACCGAGCGCAACGGCCGCCGTGGCAATGGCGGTGCCGAGCGTATGGTCGGAAAAACCGACGACCGTTCGATAACGCTCGCGTAAGGCGGCGATCGAATGGAGATGAACTTGTTCGTCAGGCGTCGGGTAGAGCGACGTGCATTGCAGCACGGCAAACGGCCGCGCCGCCGCGCGCATCACGCGAGCCGCGGCGTCGATTTCGTCCCAAGTCGACATGCCCGTCGAGAGAATCACAGGCTTGCCGAGCGTGCAAACATACTCCAGCAACGGCAAATTATTCAGGTCGCGGGAGGCAATCTTAAAAGCGTCTACGCCGATCTTAGCCATACCGCGTGCGCTCGGAACATCACAAACCGTCGCCACGAAATGCAAGCGATGGGAGCGTGCCCGCTGGGCGAGCGCGGCGTAGTCGTCGAAGGAAAGCTCCAGGGCTTCGCGGTGCCGTCCGTATGTCTCGCCGAAGGAATGCGGCGAATCGTAGCGGCGATGCTTGGCGGCGATCGTAAGTTCGCAACCGAGGTCGCGCTTGACGACCTTCACGGCATCGGCTCCGGCCCAAGCCGCGGCATCGACGAGTTCTTCGGCCAGCGCGAGGCTGCCGTTATGATTTTGGCCGATCTCCGCCACGACGAACGTCGGGCGGCCTTCGCCGACGGTGCGGCCCGTCGGCAAGTAGAGAATCGAATCGCTCATCGGCGGAATCCTTCCGCGACCGTGGGACTTACGCGCCATCATGGCGACGTCGCCGGCGGGGCTCATGAGCACGGCCGACTATTTCTTTTCT
>JAFLCO010000057.1 GCA_017303535.1 Planctomycetota bacterium | reverse complement strand
GGTCCATCGCCGGCGTGATCGTGCCGCTCACGCGGAGGCCGCGGGCGGGGCGGCCGTCGTCCGTGACGTCGGCGATCGCTTCGATTTTCGATTCCGGATCAACGAGCGCCCCGAGCGTCCAGCCCCAGACCAAGAAGATGGCCGGCTCCTTGCTTTCCTTCACGCGATCACGCTTACCGGCCCACCAATGCTTGGGCGGCTCGATGACCGTGGTCCGCTCGTTCGGCTTCTTCTCCGGATCAGGGCTGACGTTGAGCCGCTCGCGGACGCGGAAGAGCTTGAGCAACTTCTCCTCACCGCCGGCTGCGGCGACGACCTGCTTGACGAGCGCCGGAGCGTCAGGCTCAGCGGCCAACGTGGGCGCGGCGATAAATGGGAACGCGAAACATACCGCCGGCAAAAGTCGTTTGAGCATCGCGGCACCGTCGGAGGGAATCGAAGCGGGGAAAGTGAGGCGACGTTATCGTAACCGGAGAAACGGGATGCGGGGAGATTCGAGAGAAACCTCGTCATCCCCCGCAGTTCTCTCTACATCTCCCATATCTCCGTCCACATCTCCTTATCCCCCTCGCATCGAAGGCGCGTGGCCAAAATCAAGGCGGGTTTGGGACAATCGACGCGATTTCACAAAATAGTCGCCGGCCAAAAACTTCCTTGAACGGATTCTTGGTTTTGCTAAGTTGCGGAGTGGCGCGGACCGCTACAAACAAGGAGATATCAGGCATGAAAAATCGACGTAAGTGCTCGAAGATTTTGGAAAAATGGAAACAACTTACGTCGATCGCGCTGCGCACTACTGCGCACTGCGCAGGCCCGGAAGTGCGCATGACAAACTTAGGAATTAAGGGTGCGCACATCGAGAGTGAAGATGTGCGCAGTGACCAAAAACGAGTCGACGTAAGTGTGGCCAAAAAAAGTTTTTTCGAAGTTCACTTACGTCGAATTGGAGACCTCAGACTTCAGATGTCAGACTTCAGTGGGCAGTACTGTGGCGCTGTAGGGAACGCCCACTGTGGCGTTCCGCGAGTCGGGTACCATGTTCCACCCCCTCATCCGGTCCTTCGGACCACCTTCTCCCACAAGGGGAGAAGGGAGCCAGCGCCGTCCCCCTCTGTCCCCGTCTGCCGGTCCCCCTAGTCCCCTGATGTGTTCTCTCGGTGTCCTCCGTGCCTCCGTGGTGAAAACGCCCCCCGCCGGCTAAACTCGAACTTATGCAAACTTCCACTTACGACTACGACGTGATCGTCATCGGCGCGGGCCATGCCGGAACCGAAGGGGCGATGGCCGCGGCCCGGCTTGGCGCTCGCACGGCCTTGTTGACGACGAGCCTCGACACCGTGGGCCAGATGAGCTGCAACCCGGCGATCGGCGGCGTGGCCAAGGGGCAGATCGTTCGCGAGATCGACGCGCTCGGCGGCATCATGGGTCGCGTGATCGACGCGACCGGCATCCAGTTTCGGATGCTGAATCTCCGCAAAGGCCCGGCCATGCACAGCCCTCGGGCTCAGGCCGACAAGCGGGCTTACCAGAACGAAGTGAAGCGGTTGGTCGAGTGCCAACCAAACTTGGACCTCCGCCAAGAGGTCGTCGAAGATTTGGTGGTCGAAGACGTCGGCAGCGGCCCGCGCGTGTGCGGCGTGCTGGTGCGGGGCGGGGCCGAGTATCGCGCGCGGCAGGTCGTCATTACGACCGGCACGTTCTTGCGGGCCCTGATGCACACAGGCGAAGCGCAAACGCCGGGCGGGCGGGCCGGCGAAGGGACGACGGCCGGCATCAGCGGCGCGCTGGCGAAGCTCGGCATCCGGTTGCAACGATTTAAGACCGGCACACCGCCGCGCTTGAACGGTCGCACGATCGACTACACGCGCTGCGAGTTGCAGCCCGGCGATGAGGATCCGCGGCCGTTTTCGTTTCTCACGGAGAAGTTGCCCGAGCCGCAGGTGCCGTGCCACATCACGTACACCAACGATGCGGTGCACGAACTGATTCGGGCCAACCTGCACCGCGCGCCGATGTACAGCGGGCAGATTCAATCCAGCGGGCCGCGCTATTGCCCGTCGATTGAAGATAAAGTCGTGCGGTTCGCGGATAAGGACCGGCACCAATTGTTTTTGGAACCGGAAGGACGGGCCACGCACGAAGTGTACGTCAACGGTATCTCGACGAGCTTGCCGCGCGACGTGCAGGACCAGCTCTTCAAGCTGATTCCCGGCTTGGAGAACGCACAGATCATGCGCTACGGGTACGCCGTGGAATATGACTTCGCGCCGCCGGAGCAACTCTGGCCGAGCTTGGAAACCAAAACGGTGCGCGGGCTATTTTTGGCCGGCCAAATCAACGGGACGACCGGTTACGAAGAGGCGGGCGCGCAAGGGTTGCTGGCCGGTGCAAATGCCGCGCTGGCCGCACGGGGCGACGAATCGCTGGTGCTCCGCCGCAACGACGGTTACATGGGCGTGCTCATTGACGACCTCGTGACGAAGGGGGTCGACGAGCCGTATCGGATGTTTACCAGCCGAGCCGAGTATCGCTTGCTGCTACGTCACGACAACGCCGACCGCCGGTTGACCCCCATCGCCGACAAGCTGGGACTGATCGACGACGAGCGCCGCCAAAAGTTCGCGGCCAAAGCGGCTGAGATTGAGCGAACGCTGCAACTATTGCAAGCAACGCGCGTCGGCGGAGAGTCGCTCGAGCAATTCTTGGTGCATCCGACGTCGACCTGGGAGGGAGCCGTCGAGCGGTTGCCGGAGTTGGCGAGCGTGTCGAAGGATGCGGCGGAGGAAGTTGTGAACGACGTCAAGTACGCCGGCTACGTCGAGCGGCAAGAGTTCGAAATTGCCCGCATCGAGCGGCTGGCGGAGAAGCGGATTCCGGCGTCGTTTGATTTCGGCGCGATCAAGCAACTCCGGACCGAGGCGCGGGAGAAGCTGTTGAAAGTTCGGCCCGCGTCACTGGCCCAGGCCGCGCGGATCAGCGGGATCACGCCGGCCGACTTGGCGCTCGTGCGGGTTTACCTGGAGTAGCAGGCTCATCTAAAGCGGCTTGGCGAGCCGAACATAAATGGCCGTTAATCTCCCCGCAAGCTGCTCGGCTTTCGCCCGCCTGCCAAGAGTCCGAAATTCGCCAGAGTCCGTGAAATAGGCAGCCTGAGGGGACAAAAAGTCGAAAGGTGAGGTTCCAAAATGTACGGTCGCAGTGGGCGTGGGAAGATGTCTGTCGACTTAACGTGTTGTTTGGACTGGATTTAGGTCTGACGGATCGGTATTGACTCAGTGTGTGGGACCTCTATAATCCCTACAAGTGGCAAGATCGGCAATTTCGGTTAGAGCGGACCTTACCACTGAATGAAGAGAGTCTGCGCTCCAGGTTGTTCGCTCCGTGCAGAGCGAAGGTCGAAACAGATCGGGGGCGAATGCAGATAGGCCCGAGGTCGGGCGTGCGTCCGAATAGCGTAACACGGAGGATTAGGAACTTTGGCCGGCGCCGTGGCACAAGGCGTTCGCTAAGGTCCCGCTTTGGACTGGCTTCAGTGATGAGGCCGGGGAGAAGGGTGGAACAGGCCGCATGAAAACCGTATTCACAACCGGTGAAGCCGCGAAGATCTGCAAGGTTAGCCAGCAGACGATCATTCGTTGCTTTGATTCCGGCCAACTGAAAGGCTTCCGCGTTCCGGGAAGCCGCTTTCGCCGTATCCCGCGCGATCAGTTGTATGCCTTCATGAAAGACAACGGCATCCCGACCGACGCTCTGGAGAGCGGCAAGCGGAAGGTGCTGTTGGTCGACGACGACGTGGAATTGGTCGAACTGATCTCGGACGTTCTGGCGAAGGACGGCCGTTTCGAAGTTCGCACCGCCAACAACGGCTTCGATGCCGGCATGCTCGTGAAAGAGTACGGGCCCGACTTGCTGGTGCTCGACGTCATGTTGCCGGACATCAACGGCAAGGAAGTCTGCCAGCGCGTGCGGAAGGATCACCCGCAAGAAGAGGTGAAGATCATCTGCATCTCGGGCATGGTGGAAGAAGACAAGATCGCCGACCTGAAGACGGCCGGAGCGAACGATTTCTTGCACAAGCCGTTCGAGGTCGACGTGCTGATCGACCGGATGTGCCGGCTGTTGGATATCGAGACGGCTTCGACGCGGTAACGGTCGGGCTTGTCGTATCGAATATTGAATGTCACGGGTGGCTGGTCCACCCGTGCTTCGTTTTGTGCCGTGAAAGTACTGGTGGACGAGCCACCTTCGGTGCCCGGACGCTAACTCTATGCTCACGCCTGACGAAGAGTTGGAACGGGCGAAGCTCGAAGCCTTGGCGGAATTCGCCGCCGGGGCGGGGCATGAGATGAACAATCCGCTGGCGGTCATCTCCGGTCGCGCGCAGATGCTGTTGCGCGACGAGCAGAATCCCGAGCGGCGGCGCGAGTTGGGCATTATCCGCGCTCAAGCCATGCGCGTGCATGAGATGATCGCGGACCTGATGCTGTTCGCACGACCGCCGCTGCCCGAACGGGGGCGGTGCGATCTGTCGGCCGTGGTCGATGCTGCGATTACCGCACTGCGGCCGAAAGCGGAACTGTTGCAGATCGGCTTGAGCCGCGAGGACGAAGCGGCGGCTTGTGAAGCCGTGGTCGATGCAACGCAGATATCGATGGCGCTGCGGGCCGTGATCGACAACGGGCTGAATGCGCTACGGCCGGAGGGGCGCATCGAGGTGGAACTTCGCGAGGTCGACGCCGAACACGCGGAGATCGAGGTTCGCGATGACGGGCCCGGAATACCGGCCGCGGTGCGCGAGCATCTGTTCGATCCGTTCTTTAGCGGGCGTGAGGCTGGGCGGGGCCTCGGGATGGGCCTGGCCAAGGCGTGGCGGATCGTCACCAATCATGGTGGGACGATCCGCGCCGCGTCGTCGCCCGAAAAGGGAGCGACGTTCGTCTTGCGAATTCCGCGTTCGCTATAGTCGCGCCGTGACTTAAGCCGGCAGCAGCGACGCGAGATCCGGGTGCGGGCGGGCGATGACGTCGGCCAGGATGAGCTTGCCGCCGAGCCGTTCGACGGTCGCTTTGCCGGCCGCAATCGCCGATTGCACGGCAGCGACGTCGCCTTTGATCATGATCGTCACGTAAGCCGAGCCGATCTTTTCCTTGCCGACGAGCTTCACGTTGGCGCTCTTCAGCATGTCGTCGGTGGCGTGCAGGGCCGCGACCAAACCTTGGGTTTCCAGCAGACCGACCGATTCAATGGGACTCATCGACTTCTCCTTAGGGACGCGCGTATCAACGTCGCCGAACGTGGGACTGAACGCGGGTTTGTTACGGATTAACTTGGCGATTTCTTCAAGCGGATTCGGCAGGACCGACCAAACGGCGGTCGCGCCCATCGATTTGGCCAGGGCTGCGCCGAGTTCGGCGGCCGCGACGACGTCGCTCGGCGAACCGAGCAGCTTGATGCACTGCCCGGCGCCGTCGGAACTTTCGATGGCGACGATTTCGACGTTGGAGCCCTTCACGCACCGGTCGGCGACCAAGAGCGAAGGGGCGAGATTGCTGACTTCAAGTAGGGCGAGAGATTTCATGGTAGTGGGGAAGGGGGAGTGGGGAGTGGGGAACAGAGAGGAACTTCTTCATTCCCCACTCCCCACTCATCACTCCCCACTTGTTATGCAATTCCTCTTCGTTTTAGTTCGGCGATGACGCCTTCGACGATGCGGCCGACTTCCGTCGGTGTCGGGTTGTTCGAGCCTGCGGCTTGCGGTGGGCAGCCGCCGAGCGGTTCGTCGGCGAAGCCGCTTTCGGACAAGATGCACTGCAGCGTGTTGCGGAGCGCGGCCAGTTGTTCGTGTTGTTGGTCTGCCAAAGGCTGCCGGCCGCGCCCGGTGCGGAACCCTCGCAGGCCCACCGCCGCGCGGAAGCCTTCTGGGAAGTCGGCCGAGTAGAGCATGGCGTCGAACAGCGTCAGCAGCTTGTATTGCAGTTCCCGGGCTTCGTCGATCCGGCCGGTCGTCGCGAGATCGAACAGTTTGCGCGTGACTTCGGGGACGACGCCGCTTGTGGCGTTGGTGCCGCCGTCGCAACCGATCAGGAGCATCGGCAGCAGGGCCGCTTCCCAACCGGTCAGGAAGCTGAAGTCGGGGCGTATCGGACGGACCGCGGCGATCATCCGCATCATGTGCGGCAGGTCGCCGGACGAATCTTTGATCGCCACGATCTTCGGGCACTCTTCGGCGAGCCTTCGGACCGTCGGCACGTCGATCGGCGAGGCGAACATCGGGATGTTGTAAAGCGTGACGTCGATCGGCGTGTTCCGACCAATCTCCAAAAAGTACGCGTAAACCGAGGCCGGGCTCAGTTTGTAGTAGTAAGGAGAGACGATCGCGACGGCCCGCACGCCGAGCGAATGGTAGTACTCGCAGGCGGCCAGCGTTTCACGGACGTTGGCCTCGGCGGCTCCGGCCAAGATCGGCACGCGGCCGCGGGTTTGGTCGGCCATGATCGCAACGATCCGGCGGCGTTCCTCGGGCGTGAACCGCGTGAACTCGCCCGTGCTGCCGTTGGGATATAGGCCGTGAACGCCTTTGGCGATCAGCCAATCGGTGTAGCGGCGCAACTCGGCTTCGTTGATCTCGCCCGAGTCGTCGAGCGTGACGATGTTCGGCGTGAAAATGCCTGTCAGGCGGGGCATGGATGAGGTTCAGGGGTCAGGGTTGGGAGGTTCAGGGTTGAGAGAGGTTGGCGGGGCGGTCGAAAGGTTGCGTCGAACCCTGAACCATGAACCCCGAACCCTGAACCTGTGTAGCTTAGTTCAATGCCGGCAAAGCGGAAGGGCTGCGGGATTTGTAAGGCCTCGTTTTGCGGGATTTGAGGATTATTCCGTGTGTTCTGTAGAGGTCCCCAGATGGATATCTGGGGCGAGAGACGATCGGCATGTTTCCTAGAAGCTCGCTCCGCTGCCGGCACTTCGCTCCCCTTGTGACGTCGCCCTGATCGGCCTAAGCTACCGGGTGCCCACGACCTTGGTCGTCGGGTCGGCGTCTCAGGGACGAACGCCGTGACCTACGAATTGCGAGCGCCTGGCATGGAATTCGGCCGGAACATTCGGCTCGTGTCCACGGACGGACAACGAGTGGCTTACTCTCCTGTGACTCTCACCATGGACGAGCCTGAGCACCAGCGGCTTGCTGCCCCGTTGCGTCGCGCGATCGGTCGCACGCGCCAATGGCTGCTCGGCGAACAAGCGTCCGACGGTTCGTGGTGCGCCGAGCTCGAAGGGGACACGATCCTCGAGAGCGAGTACATCCTGCTCTTGGCCTTCCTCGGCCGTCACGACAGCGAGATCGCGCTCAAGTGCGCTCGCTATATTCTCGAAAAGCAAAATGCCGACGGCGGCTGGTCGCAATACCCGGGCGGCAAGCTCGACGTCTCGATCAGCGTTAAAGCCTACTTCGCGCTGAAGCTCACGGGCCACGAACCCTCGACCGCGGAAATGCAGCGGGCGCGCAAGGCCATCTTGCTGGCCGGCGGCGCGGATTCGGTCAACAGCTTCACGCGGTTCTACCTCGCGCTCTTGGGGCAGATCTCGTACGACCAATGTCCGGCCGTGCCGCCGGAGATGATGCTGCTGCCGAAGTGGTTCCCGATCAACATCTATTCGATGAGCGCTTGGAGCCGGACGATCGTCGTGCCGCTGGCGATCATGTGGGCTCATCGGCCTGTCGCACGGCTCGCGCCTGAGGAAGGGATTCGTGAGCTGTTCTTGAAGCGCCCCGAAGAATGGCCGCCGCTCCGCTGCCCCGGCCTTGCCGCAGGAACCGGTCTATTGAGCTGGGACCGCTTTTTCCGCACGGTGGATAACACCTTCAAGTTTTGCGAGGCCCGCAACATCAAGCCGCTGCGGAAGCGAGCCTTAAAACAAGCGGAAGCGTGGATGGTCGAAAGGTTCGCCGGCAGCGACGGCCTCGGCGCGATTTTCCCGCCGATGGTTTGGAGCATCATCGCCCTGCGCGTGCTCGGCTACTGCGACGATTCGCCTGAGATGCGTTACTGCGTCGAGCGGCTCGAAGGGCTCGTCATCGAAGAACAAAAGACCGCACGGCTGCAGCCGTGCAAGTCGCCGGTTTGGGACACGGCCATCGCCTTGCGATCGTTGAGCGATGCCGGGCTCGGCTCCGATCACCCGGCGATGCGCGAGGCGATCGACTGGCTGCTCGAAAAGCAGATCATGCGCAAGGGCGACTGGTGCGAAACGGTCGACGCCCCACTCGGCGGCGGCTGGTGCTTTGAATACGAGAACGACTTCTACCCCGACGTCGACGATACGGCGATGGTCGCGATGGCCCTGGCCACGCAATACGTGCCGCCGTCGACGGCGCTCGACCCACCGGAACTTTCGTTGCATCGCGACGGCGACCTGCCGCCGAATTTCGAAGAAGAGCAGGAAGCGGCCCGCTTGAGCCGAACGACCGCCGCGCTGCAACGAGCCGAGCGCTGGCTGTTAGCCATGCAAAACCTCGACGGCGGTTGGGGGGCCTTCGATCGCGACAACGACATGGAGTTGCTCTGTTACGTGCCGTTCGCCGATCACAACGCCATGATCGACCCGAGTACGCCCGATCTTGCGGCCCGCGTGCTCGAAGCGCTCGGTACGCTCGGTCGCCGCCTCGGCGATCCGGCCGTCGATCGTGCGGTCGCCTATCTGCGGAAGTCGCAAGAAGCCGACGGCTCGTGGTTCGGCCGCTGGGGCGTCAACTACATTTACGGCACCTGGCAAGTCATCACCGGTTTGCGAGCCGTCGGCATGTCGCCCGACGATCCGATGATCGTCGCGGGACGGCAATGGTTGCTCTGTTGCCAACAGCCGAGCGGCGGTTGGGGCGAATCGTGCGATACGTATGAAGACCCGCGGCTGCGTGGCACCGGCAACGTCACGCCGTCGCAAACGGCTTGGGCGGTGCTTGGCCTCATTGCGGCGGGCCTGCACCATCACGAGGCCGTGGCTCGCGGCGTCAAGCACTTGATCGAAACGCAGAAGACCGACGGCAGTTGGGATGAAGCCGACTTCACCGGCACCGGCTTCCCGCGCGTGTTCTATCTGCGTTACCACTACTACCGCATCTACTTCCCGCTGATGGCCATGTCGCGCTGGGCTGAAGCCGTGGGCGAGCATTTAGAAACGGTCGAACATGCGGCCCGCGGCATGATGCTGGAACATCCCGCGGTGCTGTAGAGAAAAGTATTTCAAAGTTTAGCCGCCGGGCTCGCCCGGCGCGTCCGAGCACAAACGCGTCGAGCAAGCTCGACGTCTAAACAGCGAGTAGATACACGGAATCGAAAGTCGTCGAGGGATCGCCATGGCCGTGCCGATATCGCAGATGTTCACCGTCGCGTCGTATGTGATGCGGCAGCGGCTGCGCGGTCGTAAGCGTTATCCGCTCGTGCTGATGTTGGAGCCGCTGTTCCGCTGCAACTTGGCCTGCGCCGGCTGCGGCAAGATTCAGTTTCCGGCCGAGATCCTGAAGAAGAACCTTTCGCCCGAAGCGTGCTTCCGCGCGGTCGACGAATGCGGCGCGCCGATGGTTTCCATTCCCGGCGGCGAGCCGCTGTTGCATCCGCAAATTGTGGAGATCGTCGAAGGCTTGGTCGCGCGCAAGAAGTACGTCTACCTTTGCACCAATGCGCTGAAGCTCAAAGAAGCGTTGCCGCGGTTCAAGCCGTCGAAGTATCTGTCGTTTTCCATCCACATGGACGGCCCGCGCGAAGAGCACGATCACGCCGTGTGTCGCGAGGGGACCTACGATATCGCGGTCGACGCCATCAAAGCGGCGCTCGCCGCCGGTTTCCGCGTTACGACCAATACCACGCTGTTCGACACGGCCGACCCCGAGCGGATCCACGGCTTCTTCGACGAGATGATGCACCTGGGCGTCGAAGGGATGATGCTCTCGCCCGGTTACAGTTACGAGAAAGCGCCCGATCAAGAACATTTCCTGCGGCGCGAAAAGACGATTCGCCTCTTCCGCTCATTGCTCGAAAAGCCGCGCCGCTGGGTCTTCAATCAGTCGCCGCTGTTTCTAGAGTTTCTCCAAGGGAAATTCGACCTCGAGTGCACGCCGTGGGGGAACCCGACGTACAACGTCTTCGGCTGGCAGAAGCCGTGCTATTTGCTCGGCGAGGGGCACGTCGAAACGTTTCAGGAACTGCTCGACACGACGAAGTGGGCCGACTATGGTTGCAAGAGCGGCAACCCGAAGTGCCAAGATTGCATGGTCCACTCGGGCTACGAACCGAGCGCGGTCACGGCGACCTTCGGCTCGCTCCGCGGCTTGTGGCGGACGATGCGGGTCATGATGTTCGGCCCGACGCGCGGCCGCCCGCTGCCGACGCTTGCCGCCACCCGGATCGAAAGCCCCTCGGGTACCCCGCCGCCGTCGTTGCGGCGTACCGAGGCGGGCACGTTTGAACTTGTCGTCAATGAGTAACCGCGGCCGACGCGCCGCTTGGGCGTGATCATGAGCGTCGGCGAACGAGCGGATATCGGCGTGGTCTTCGCCTTGCCGGCCGAGCAAGGTTGCACGGAGGATTTGCTCGCAGACCTGTCATTCATCGAAGCGGCAGGCATTCCCATTCGCACCGGCCGCCTGGGCGAGCGATCGATTGTGCTGGCGACATCCGGGCCTGGTCCGGCTGCGGCGGCTCGGGCCACGCAAATGTTGCTCGACGTGCATCGCCCGCAGTGGATCATTTCGGCCGGTTTTTGCGGCGGACTTCAATCCGACGTCGCGCGCAACGAGATACTGGCCGCCGCCGAGTATTTCGAGCGTCCGGAACTAAGCGAACTGCTGGTGGCCGCCTTAGCAAAAGCCAAAGCGTCGGGCTTGGCGACGGCAAGCAAAGAAGGCCGTTTCGCGATGGTGCCGCGCATCGTGGCTCGCAGCGAAGAGAAACAGGCCCTCGGCGTACAAACGGCCGCGCTCGCGTGTGACATGGAGTCTGCCGCCGTCGTAGAAGCGTGTGCCGGCCGCGGCGTGCCATGCTTGGTGATTCGCGTGGTGAGCGACCCGGTCGACGAAGACTTGCCGTCGGACCTGGAACCGCTCATGTCGGCGAGAACGACGGCGCGAACGCTCGGCGCAGTCGTCGGTGCACTGTGGCGGCGTCCAGCCAGTGCTAAAGATCTCTGGCGGTTGAAAGAGAATGCGCTGCTAGCGGCCGATGCTTTGGCGAAGCACCTGCGCGATGTGATCGCCAATTTGCCGCTGGAGCCGCGCTTCGGAAGAATCGAATAGCTATGCAGCCGCACCGCATCCGCCTCCGCGACCCTTGGGACGTTTCGCCGACCGACGACGGCGGCACGGTGCGATGCCGCGCGTTCAACAAACCGACGGGACTGACGGTCGGCGATGTTGTCCGACTGGTCGTGGAATCGGCCGAGGGATTGCAGTCCGTCGCGTTGAATGGTCGCGTGCTGGAGGTCGCTCGCAACCGTGACGTCGCGGGGTGCGACATTTTCGCCGTGCTTCAACCGCGTAACCAACTCGAACTTCGTGTCGCGGCCGGCGGCCAAATCGGCGAAGTGCGGTTGGAAATCGAGGCCAAGGCGTAGCGACGCGGTTGCTTTCGTCGCTACGACGGCTCGATTAAGATACGGCCGCTTCCGTCGTCTTACTTTGTCGAGGATCTCGCCATGTCGTGGCGTTTGGCTGTTGTCGTCGCTCTGTCGTTTCTAGTCGTCGGCTGTGAACACAAAAACAATTCGGGGGCCGGCTCTTCGGCAGGTTCGGCCGTCGGTTCCTCCGGCGGTTCTACGGCTGCGGTCGCCGATGCCACTCCGGCTCCGTACCCTTATCCGGTCAAGTTGACCGACGCCGAAATCGCCGACGGTTGGCTTTCGCTGTTTGACGGCGCCACGCTCTACGGCTGGGAACCGTCGGCCCCGGCCGATTGGAAAGTTGCGGACGGCGCGATCACGGTTTCCTCCGGCGAGAAAAGCCTGCTTTGTACGACCAGCGACTTCGGCGACTACGTCTTCAAGTGCGATTTCAAAGCGGTGCCCGCCACCAACAGCGGCATCTTTCTTCGCACGCCTCTAAAGCCGTCCGATCCGGCCAAAGATTGCTACGAGCTGAATATCGCGGGCCCGGAGACCAGCCCGTTTTCCAACGGCTCGTTCGTCGGCCGGCAGAAGGCGACCAAGTTCATCGACTCCAGCGACTGGCGAACCTACGAAGTGACGGCCGAAGGGGCGCATCTCGTCGTCAAAATCGATGGCGAAACCGTGCTCGACTATACCGATCCCGCGCCGCTTGGTCGCGGCCGTATCGGGCTGCAGCACAATATGGGCCCGGTCGCATTTCGTAACATCAAGCTCAAGCCCCTGGGTCTAAAGTCGATTTTCAATGGCAAAGACCTCGCCGGTTGGAAGAACCATCCGGAATCGAAGAGCGTGTTCGTCGTGAATGCGGCGGGCGAAATCAACGTCAAAAACGGTCGCGGTCAGCTTGAGAGCAACGCCCAATTCGGCGATTTCATCGCCCGTTGGGACTGTTTCTCCAACGGCAAGCACCTTAACTCCGGCGTCTTCTTCCGCAGCATTCCCGGCGACCTGACCAACGGCTACGAGTGCCAAGTGCAGAACGGTTATAAGGACGGCGACCGTACGAAGCCGGTCGACTGCGGCACCGGTGGGTTCTATCGCCGCCAAGATGCCCGCGCCGTGTTGGCCGATGATTTCCAGTGGTTTACGCAGGTCTTGGTCGTGTCCGGACCGCACATGGCTTGCTGGGTCAACGGCACCCAAGTCAGCGATTGGACCGATACCCGGGCCCCGCACGACAACCCTCGCAACGGCCTGCGCCTCGCTAAGGGAACGCTCATCCTGCAAGGGCACGATCCGACGACGGACCTGAACTTCCGCAATCTCCAAGCGGCCGAACTTCCGCCGCGCTGAGTTCGCAGGTGAAGTGGCTTCGGCGAGTGTCCGGCATCAGCCGGCGATCAGCCCCGTCAACTCGTGCTTCCCTCGTGAAGTGTTTCACAAGCGGCTCGTGCCTCAATTCACAAGCACGAAGCCGGCCATTTGCGGCGCGCCTTCTTCGATCTTTATGCGCCGAATTTCTTTGACCGGCCGCTGACGAAACCGTTAGAGTCGAGAGTGGGCCTCGGCATTCGTCGGTGTGCAATCAGCACGTTCCAATCGTTTATTTCGTCCGCCCATCTTCTTCCGCAGGAGGATTGCGTCGTGAAACTGATGGATATTCTGCGCGTCAAAGGGACGACCGTTTACTGCATAACTCCGAGCGCTACGCTGGCCGACGTCGTGCAGAAGCTGGTCGAGCACAAGATCGGCTCACTCGTGGTGCGCGAAGATTTGGGCCCGCGATTAGGGCGCGTGCTGGGCATCATCACTGAGCGCGATGTTTTGAAAGCTTGCGCACGCGGCGAAAGGCCGCTCTGCGAACAAGCCGTGGCGGAATGTATGACCAACGAGATCGTCACGGGCAGTCCGCTAGACTCCATTGACGAAACCATGGGCCTGATGACCGAACATCGCATCCGCCACTTGCCGGTGATGGACGGCGAGGAACTGAAGGGCATGATCTCGATCGGCGACGTGGTAAAAGCCCACCACCATATGGCCGTCGTCGAAAATCATTATCTGAAGAGCTACATTCAGAGCTAAGCGGCGAATTGGTCGGGAGCGAAAGCCCAGGGACCTTCGGTCTCTGGGACCCGACGGTAGAAGATTTAACGGCTCGATCTACCGGCTCTTAGTGCCCGCCGCCCGCAAAGAGCGCATTCGCTTCACTGCGCACGTCGCCCGCTGCGCGAAGCTCTCGCGGCAAAGGAAAGAAGACGTCTTCACGGCGGACCATGCGCGCCTCGACCGTCGCGCCGAATTTCGTCTTTAGGAATTCCAGCACCTCTTCGACGACCCGTTCCGGCGCACTCGCGCCCGCCGTCACCAGCACCGTCTCGTCGCCGCGGAACCAGCCGAGGTCGATGTCTTTCGCCCCATCGATGAGGTGCGCCTGCTTGCCGTTCTCCCGCGCGAGTTCCGCCAGTCGCTGGCTGTTGGAGCTGTTCTGGCTGCCGAGCACGAGCACGATCTGGGCTTCGCTCGAGAGCGTGCGCACCGCTTCCTGGCGATTCTGCGTGGCGTAGCAGATGTCGTCTTTGGGCGGATTATCAATGTGCGGGAAGCGGGCCCGTAATCGGGAAATAATCCGATTGGCGTCGTCGACGCTGAGCGTAGTCTGCGTGAGGTAGGCCACCTTGCGTTCGTCGGGCACATGCAGCGTGTCGACGGCTTCCGGCGCCTCGACCAAGATCATCGACTCGGGCGCTTCGCCCATCGTGCCGATCACTTCGTCGTGCCCTTCATGGCCTATGAGCAGAATCGTGTAGCCGAGCTTGGCGTACTTAATCGCCTCCAGATGGACCTTCGTCACGAGCGGGCACGTGGCGTCGACGGTCTTCAGCCTGCGCGCGGCGGCGAATTCGCGGATTTGCGGCGAAACGCCGTGGGCCGAGTAAAGCAGCAGCGCCCCTTCGGGCACTTCCTCGAGCGTATCGACGAACACGGCTCCCTTGGCTCGAAACGTTTCGACGACGTACTTGTTGTGCACGATCTCGTGGTAAACGTAGACCGGCGCGCCGAACATCTGCAAAGCCAGGTCCAAGCTCTCGATCGCCATATTCACGCCCGCACAAAACCCGCGCGGGCTAGCCAAGAGAATCTTCATAGTTCGGGGCCGCGCGAGCGGTTGCGGCCGGCATGAGTAAGACGGCGCGGGTAGAGCGGTGAAACGACTACCGGTATCATATCCGCGGCGTCGCGCGACGACTAGGCAAGCGACGATTCGAACTCCCGCAGCACCGGACCTACCGGCGTGAGCATGTGCGCATTTTCCCTCGCCGCCGAGTTGCCGAAGTACGGGCCCGAGGGAACCGCTGCGCCGTCGTCGCCGGCCGAGGCTGAAGCGTATTGCAAGCGCTTGGCGACGTCGCACTACGAAAACTTTGTCGTGGCCGGCGTACTCGTCCCGCGTGCGCTGCGCCGGCATTTCTACAACGTCTACGCGTACTGTCGCTGGTCGGATGATCTAGCCGACGAAGTCGGCGATGCCGAGCGGAGTTTACAACTGCTCGATTGGTGGGAAGTCGAGCTACGGGCCTGTTACGCCGGCCAAACGCGTCACCCCGTGTTCGTCGCCCTGCGTGGCACGATCACGGAGTTCGGCATCCCGCCGGAACCGTTTTTGAATCTGCTCACGGCGTTTCGCCAAGACCAGCGGCAAACTCGCTACGAAACGTTCGAGGACTTGCTCGGGTATTGTCGCAACTCGGCCGATCCGGTCGGGCGGATCGTTTTGTACCTGGCTCGCCGCCACGACGAGCAACTTCTGCGATGGAGCGACTCGATCTGCACCGGCTTGCAGTTGGCGAACTTCTGGCAGGACGTTGCTCGCGACTTTGCCAAAGGACGGGTGTATGTTCCTCAGCGCGATCTTGCTGAGTTTCGTTGTACCGAGGCCGAACTTGGGCAAAGGTCGGCCTCGGCGCTCGTCCGCCGAGTGTTAAAACACGAGGTCGATCGCGCCGAAAAGTTTCTTCGCGACGGTCTACCGCTCGTCGACGCCGTGCCGCGCAAACTGTCGGGCAGCATCTGGATGTTCGCCCATGGCGGCTTGAGGATTTTGGATAAGATTCGCCGGCAAGATTACGACGTGCTTACGCATCGGCCGAAGGTTTCCAAGGTCGATCAACTACGGTTGCTCGCCGGGTGCCTGTGGCGCAACAAGATCCGCGGCGGGGGCCTGTGATGAACGCCCCGGTGACGCTTGCCGAGAGCTATGACATCTGCCGCACGACGGCACGCCGGGCCGCCGGAAACTTTTACTATTCCTTCTGGGCCTTGCCGCGCGAGAAGCGGCTGGCGATGTGCGCGCTCTATGCGTTCTTCCGCCGTACCGATGATCTCGGCGACGACGGAGGCTCGGTGGACGTACGTGGGGCGTCGCTGCAAACGTGGCGCGAGTCTCTTGCCCGGGCGATGGCCGGAACGTTTGATGATCCGCTGCTGCCGGCGCTGGCCGACGTCGTCCGGCGCTACTCAATTCCGCTTGAGTATCTGACGACTTCGATCGACGGCGTGGAAAGCGATCTGACGCGCACGCAGATCGCCACGAGCGAAGAAGTGGATCGCTACTGTTACCAAGTGGCCTCGGTCGTCGGCCTGGCTTGTATGCATGTGTGGGGCTTTCGCAACGACCCGCGATCGCTCGCGGCGGCCCATGCATGCGGCACGGCCTTTCAAATGACGAACATTCTGCGCGATGTGAAGGAAGACGCGGAGCGCGGCCGCGTGTACTTGCCGTTCGAGGTTTTGTCTCGGCATGGCGTTGATCCCTCGCAGTTACTTGCCGGAAAGTTCGACGAGCGGGGCCGTGCCGTCGTTCGCGAGTTGGCCGAACAGACGGAATTGCACTATCGGGCCGCTCGCGAATTATTTCTCTACCTGAGCGACGACGGTCGGCGTTCGTATGGCGCGATGTGGTCCATTTACCATGGACTTTTGGAGCGAATCCGCGCGGCCGACGGCGATGTGTTTTCTCGCCGCATTCGCGTACCGACTTGGCGAAAGACGACGATTGCCCTTCGTCACATGCTGCCGCGATTCGTGCCGTTTTGGGGACGCCGAACCACCGGCACGTTGAGCCCCTCGCCATGACGGCCGATTCAGCGAGGATTGCGGTCGTCGGCGGCGGGCTGGCCGGGTTGGCCGCGGCCGTTACGCTGACGGAAGCCGGCGAGAAGGTGGAATTGTTCGAAGCCCGCCGACGTGCGGGAGGCCGCGCCTCGTCTTGGGTTGACCCATCATCGGGCGAGGCGATCGATTTCTGTCAGCATGTCGGCATGGCCTGCTGTACCAACTTCGCCGACTTCTGCCGCCGCACCGGCTTGAGCGATTCGTTCCGTCGGGCCGGCGTGCTCCATTTCTTCGGGCCCGACGGCCAACGCTACGAACTTCGCGCCACGTCGGGGCTGCCCGCGCCGTTGCATTTGTTGCCGTCGCTGATGAAACTCGGCTATCTCACGCGCCGCGAGCGATTGTCGGTGATCGCCGCCGTCGGGAGGCTGGCTCGGTTGCGCGACGGACTGGATGATCAAAGCATCGGCCAATGGCTACGCGAGCAGCGGCAAACGCCACAAGCCGTCGAAAGGTTCTGGGCTCCGGTTTTGCTCAGCGCGCTGGGCGAAACTTTGGACAAGGCCTCGCTTAAGTATGCCCGTAAGGTTTACGTCGACGGATTCTTGGCCAACCGCGACTCGTACCAAGTCGATGTGCCGCAAGTCCCGTTGAGCGAACTCTTCGGTGAGCGCGTGCCAGACTGGTTGCGTGAGCGCGGCGCCATGATCAACACGGGCATTCCGATTCGGTCGATTCGTCGCACCGGCGCAGGCCGCTATGAACTCGATCTCGGCGATGATGTGCGTCGCGAAGCCGCACGCGTTGTTGTTGCGCTGCCGTGGCGCAAGGCGTCCGACGTCTTGGCCCCGGTCGCCGCCGAGTGGCCGGCCGTGCGACAGTGGCGGTCCATGCAAGGTTCTCCGATCTCCGGCGTTCATCTGTGGTTCGACCGGCGGCTTACGGAACTGCCGCACGCCGTACTGGTCGGTACCCTCGCGCAATGGATGTTCCAGCCCGCGCTCGCAACTTCAACGAGCGCCCAAAACGGCGAGCACTATTATCAAGTCGTCGTCAGCGCCTCGTACGATTTGGAGGCGATGGACAAAGCAGCAGCCGTCGAACAGATCGTCCGTGAACTCACGACGGCCTTCCCGCAGGCCCGCGAAGCTAAGCTTTTGCGGCATCGCATCGTCACCGAGCGCGAGGCCGTGTTCTCGGCGCGGCCCGGCTTAGATGCGTTGCGGCCCGCTCAGAAGTCGTCGCTTGCAGGATTGTTTGTCGCCGGCGATTGGACGTCCACGGGCTGGCCCGGCACCATGGAGAGTGCGGTCCGCAGCGGCTATGCGGCGGCCGAGGAACTGCTCGGCGATCTGGGCCGGCCGCGGCGTTTTCTGGCCGCCGATCTTCCGATGGCCTGGCTCTCGCGGCGGCTGTTTGGGCTGTAACGACGAGGCAAACTCGAAGGTCATGGTCGTGCGAGCGCTGCCGGCATGTCTGCCCGCCTTGTTTGCCCAATCCGCAGTCGTTACCATCCGCCGCCCCGCGCTAATCCGGAGCGCATAATTGCCCGCGAGGAGAGTCACTCTTCGCCGTCGCGTCGGCTCGTTTGTCGAGTCGCTCACGACCGTTCAGCAAGTGTTCGGATCGCGGAAGGTGCGGCTATGCGTACTTCACAACTCATCATCGTCGGCGGATTGTTACTCGTCTTTGTCGGCGGCTGCGCACAAAGTCCGCTGGTGCTGCAAGGCAAGGTTCAATCGCTCGAACAGCAGCAAACCTCGCTGGCGTCGAAGAACGACGAACTGCAAACCCGAGCCAATTCGCTCGATCGCAACAACCAAGAACTCGAAACGCTCCTCGCTCAAGAGCGGCAGCAGAAGCGCATTCTCGAAGACCAAGTCGGCGCCCTGCGCGATCAACTCGGCACGACCAGTTCTCAATTAGCCAAGGTGCAAAGCGAAGCGCAGAACTTCACACAAAAAGCGCAGACGCTCGAGGCCTCGCTGAAGAGGCAGACCGGTGCCACGATTCGCGCGAACAATAGCCTACGGGCCTCGATGCCGGTGATTCGTATCCAAGGGGTCGAAGTCCGCGAAGACGGCGACGTCGTACGGATCGAGCTGCCGGGAAGTCGCTTGTTTGAGCCAGGCTCAGCTCGATTAACGTCGGAAGGTTTGCGACTCATCGACGACGTCGGAGCGCAGATCGCGCGGACGTATCCGGAACAGATCATCGGGGTCGAAGGTCACACGTCGAGCGATCCGGTGCCGGCCGGTCGTTGGGCCAGCCAACATCAGCTTTCGACCGGCATGGCGATGGCCGTCTACGATCAAATGATGGCCAAAGGATCTTTCGGGCCTTCGCGACTTTTCATCGTCGGGCACGGTGCCAACCATCCGGCGGCGTCGAACGCCACGCAGCCGGGACGCGAGCGCAATCTGCGCGTCGAGTTAGTCGTCTATCCGGATAAGCCTGTAGGGCGTTAATCCGGCGAGCACCGGCGTTGATTGGGTACGAAACGGCCGGCTTATGCCGGCCGCTCGCCTTTTCGGACTTCGCCGCGCCCTGGGATTCGACGTCGTTTTGACTACAATGGCAGCTTACGCCGCGAACGATTTTCCGTTCGCGGCGTCTTTTGTTTTCGTGAGCGTATCGGCTTTCGACCGATGTTTGCTCGCCGCGACTTCCGTCGCGACCTTTGGCCATTGTCCGAGCACGCCGAGCCATGATCGTCATCGTCGACTACGGAATGGGGAACCTGCGGAGCGTTCAAAAGGCGTTCGAGAAGGTCGGACATGAGGCGGTGATTTCGAGCGATCCGCATACGGTGCGTGACGCTACGAAGGTGGTGCTTCCGGGCGTCGGCGCGTTTCCCGATGCCATGGTCGAACTGAATCGACGCGGGCTGATCGAACCGCTCCGCGAGACTTTGGACGCCGAGAAGCCGCTGCTCGGAATCTGCTTGGGGTTGCAACTGCTCTTCGAGA
Organism: Planctomycetota bacterium; assembly: GCA_017303535.1. Classification (GTDB taxonomy): domain Bacteria; phylum Planctomycetota; class Planctomycetia; order Pirellulales; family PNKZ01; genus PNKZ01. Next base: position 4,297 of record JAFLCO010000057.1, on the reverse strand, counting down.
CGGGCACTGAAGGAGGCCGGCACGAAGGGCTCGGTTTCCTCCGCGGCGAGGTCGTGAAGTTTGACCTGCCGCACGAGTTCAAAGTGCCGCACATGGGTTGGAATCGGCTGAACATCGTGCGCCCGTCGCCGCTGACCGACGGGCTGTCCGATAACCCCTACTTCTATTTCGTTCACTCGTACCATGTGGTGCCGGCTGACGAGGAAGTCGTCGCTGCGACCTGCGATTATCATAGGCCGTTTGTGGCGCTCGTTCGTCGGCGGAATCTTTTCGCGGGACAGTTCCATCCGGAGAAGAGCCAGCATGACGGGCTGCGGCTCCTGCAGAATTTTGCGGCCTTGTGAAACATGCCTGGCGAGCGGCTGGGTGTAGGCCTGACGTAAGTTCGCGTCCACCAGCCACGTCGACCTGACGGTCCGACGGTCGCCTCAGATAATTCTCATTTTCTTGATTTCAGCCGGCGGGCGTGTCATATTCGCACCCGCAGGCCCTGTGGAGAGTGATCGCGTGACGAAGACTTCCGCATTAGAAGTTTGGCCGGCCATCGACTTGCGCGGCGGACAATGTGTTCGCTTGCAGCAGGGAGACTACAACCGCGAGACGGTGTTCAACAACGATCCCGTCGCCGTGGCGCGGCAGTTCGTCGCCGACGGGGGCGAGTATCTGCATCTCGTCGATCTCGACGGAGCTCGCGACGGCAAACTCGTCAACTTGGAAGTGGTGCGAGCGATCACTGCGGCCGTCGAGATTCCTTGTGAACTCGGCGGCGGCGTGCGTACCGAAGACGACATCCGTACTCTGCTCGGCGCAGGATTATCGCGAGTGGTCGTCGGCACGAAGGCTTTGCGCGAGCCCGAATGGTTCCGCGAAATGTGCCACAAGTTTCCCAACAAGATCGCGCTGGGGATCGACGCGCGCAACGGTATGGTCGCCACGCACGGCTGGTTGGAGACGAGCGACGTCTCGGCCGTGGCGATGGCTCGGCAGTTTGCCGACGAACCGATCGCGGCCTTGATCTACACGGACATCGCGACCGACGGCATGTTGCAGGGCCCGAATCTCGCGGCCATGCGGGAAATGGCCGAAGCCGTCTCGCTGCCTGTTATCGCATCCGGCGGAGTCAGCTCCGCACAAGATGTTTCAAAACTGACCGACACCGGTGTGGCCGGCTGCATCATCGGCCGCGCCCTTTACGAAGGACACCTTACCCTGAAGAACGCCTTGGCCGCCGCGCGAGGACAACCTGTGACCTGACGCAACCGAGATTGCCCGGGCCTGCGGGAAGTTCGCGAGAAGCACGACGGCCGAAGACGGTTGAAGTTTCACCCGTTCATACGCCCCGCTTTTCGAAAGGATCGCCCCGATGACGCACCCCAACGTAGCAGGCATCCGCAACATTGCGTTTTGCGGCCATGGCGCCGCCGGAAAAAGCACGCTGATCGAACAAATGTTGTTAAGGACGGGCGCGGTGAAACCCGTCGTCGGTGATAGCGGCGCCGACATCGTCGACTACGACGAACTTGAGAAAGCCCATCATCACTCGATCGAGAGCCACGTCACCCACTGCGACTTTGGTGACAAGTATCTGCAGCTTATCGATACACCCGGATACCCGGACTTCATTGGCCAGACGATCGGGGCTCTGCACGGCGTCGATACCGCGGTGATCGTCGTCAATGCCCACGCCGGCCTGGAAGTGAACACGCGGCGCACGTTTTCCGAAGCCGGCAAACGCGGCCTCGGAAGATTGATCGTCATCAACAAGATGGATGCGGAGAACATCGACTTTCCGGGGCTGTTGAACTCGATCTCGGAAGCCTTCGGCCACGAGTGCCTGCTGTTGAACGTACCGATCGGCTCGGGGCATGATTTTAAGGGAGTCGTGAACTTGCTGAAGGGGGCCGACGGTGCGAAAGGGACGCTCGTCGATGCGGCGGAGCATAGCGTGAAGTTGATCGAATCGATCATCGAACTCGACGACGAAGTGACCGGCCGATACTTCGAGGGACAACAACCGACGGAAGAAGAAATTTCGCGGCTCATCGTCGAAGCGGTCGCTACCGGACACGTGATTCCAATTCTTTGCACGTCGGCCAAGACGGGTGTCGGCATTACGGAGTTGCTCGAAGCGTTGGCCTTAGCCGCACTGCCGCCACATCGCCTGCCGCACATTGCGACCAAAGAAGACGGCTCGCCCGTGGAAGTGAAGCCGGAACCATCGGGGCCGTTCGTCGCACAAGTCTTCAAGACGCGCATCGATCCGTATGTGCAAAAGCTGAGCTTCATGCGGATCTATTCGGGCACGATCAAGAAAGACGACACGGTTCACATCTCCGGCCAGCGCAAAGGAATTAAGCTTCACCAACTGCTGCGCATTCAAGCCGGACAAACCGAGCCGATCGAAAGCGCCGGGCCGGGAGAAATCATCGCTGTCGCCAAAACCGACGAGCTACACACGGGCACCACGCTCGGCGACCTGACGATGGAGCCGATTCATTTTCCGACCCCGATGGTGGGGCTCGCCGTGATGCCGAAAAGCCGCAACGACGAAACCAAGCTCAGCGGCGCGTTGCACAAGTTGGCCGAAGAAGAGCCGACGCTGCGCCTCGAACGGGATCCGCAGACGCACGAACTTGTGATGAACGGGATGAGCGAACTTCATCTGCAACTCATCCAAGAGAAGATTAAGAAGCGCGACAAGGTGGATCTCGAAACGCACGAACCAAAGATTCCCTATCGCGAAACGGTGCTCGGCGAGGCCGAAGGAAGCTATCGGCATAAGAAACAATCGGGCGGGCGCGGGCAGTTCGGCGAAGTGCATATCCGCGTCTATCCGCTTCCGGAAGGAACTGATCCGGCGAAGTTTTGCTCGAAAGAGCGGTTCCCCTCGATGCGCGAATATAAGTACGATCCCGAGCTGAATTTCTTGTGGGTCGATTCGATTGTCGGCGGCACGATTCCGAACAACTTCTTGCCGGCCGTCGAGAAGGGCTTCCGCGAGCGAATCGAGAAGGGAGTGATCGCCGGCTATCGCGTGAAGAATGTCGCCGTCGAAGTTTTCTTCGGCAAGCACCATCCGGTGGATAGTTCCGAAGCGGCTTTTAAGACGGCCGGAGCGATGGCGTTTCGGAACGTCTTTCGCGAAGCACGGCCAGCGCTCTTGGAGCCGATCGTCAAGTTGCACGTGACCGTGCCCAGTGCAAAGCTCGGCGATATCTCCAGCGACATGTCGGGCCGGCGCGGGCGCGTGTCGGGGATGGAGAGTGCCGGCGGCGACATGCAAACGGTCGAGGCCGAAGTGCCGCTCTCCGAGGTGACGACCTATGCCCGCAGTTTGTCGAGCATCACGGGAGGGCAGGGGAGCTTCACGATGGAATTCAGCCACTACGAAGCGGTGCCGGGCAATGTGCAGAAGCAGATCATCGACAAGGCGGCGGTCGTGCACGAAGAGGAGGAAGTGGAAGTTTAGCCGGCGCGATGCGGCGTTGACTCGACGACGGTAATTCTGTTTAGCCGTCGGGCTTGCCCGACGCGTATCGAGTCAAAATGTCCGCCGGCGGCGTTAAGTTCGGCGGTTCGGGCGGTCGAAGAGAATAACGAGTCGCTTGATTTTGCCGTCGGCAACGCCTAGCATGCCCGTACAGGCTGCGTATCTTGCGCGGCTTGAAGGCGGCGATCGTCCGCGATGTAAGGTTCGTCGAAACCGGCGGTATATCCGCAGGGAGCGAAGGCCTGAACTCGCGGTCGCTGACGTGTGGTTCTCACGGTTCGCAGTTTGGGCGCTACGATGGTCCTTCGACTCGAAGTCTGTTGTTGTACGTGTCGCTGTCCGGCGTAACACCCGGATATTTGCTCGTCTCGCGCCCTTGCCGTTTATCTTCCTTCTTGAACCGTTTCGCCGTTGCGCGTACTCGTCGCGCGCAGGAGCAGTCAGCCGTGGCTTCGGACCTACGTCGCAAAGAACAACTGCCGGATCTCACCAAGCGGATTGTCGAGACCTACCGCGAGGTCGGAACGATCAATCACTTGGGGCATTGCCCGCTGCCCAACTACGAGGCGGTGATCAGCATTATCGAAGACCTGAAGGAGATCATCTTCCCGGGCTTTCGACGGCGCGAAGGATTGCATTTCGGCAACGTGCTGTACCACGTCGGCGATTTGATCGACGGACTGCACGACAAGCTCACGACGCAGATTGCCCGCGCTCAGCGGCATGAAGCGGGCCGCGTTTGCAACGAAGAAGGGGACGTCGACTTCGAGGCGCTCGGCCAGGCCAAGGCGATCGAGTTCTTAGAGC
>JAFLCO010000569.1 GCA_017303535.1 Planctomycetota bacterium | reverse complement strand
GCGATTTCCGGAAGCACGGGCGGCGATTTGTATCGCAAAGAGAAGAAGCGACAGGCGCCGGAAGAACTGCTGATCGCAGGCGACGACGTATCGGCCGTGGTCCGCGGAAAAGTGCTGGGCGATGCCGTGACGCTGGCCCGCCGACTGGTGAATGAGCCCCCTCACGCGATGTACCCCGAGTCGTTCGCGGCGGAAGCGGAGCGGGTCGCCAAAGAGAGCGGTCTGGGCTTCGAAGTTTGGGACCAAGCCAAGTTGGAGCGCGAGCGGTGCGGATCGCTGTTGGCGGTGGCGAGCGGTTCGGCGCGGCCGCCGCGGTTGGTGATTCTTGAATATCGCGGCGGAAAGAACGAACCGCCGACGGCGCTCATCGGTAAGGGAGTCACCTTCGACTCCGGCGGCCTTTCGCTCAAGCCGACCGATTCGATGACCACGATGAAGTGCGACATGGCCGGCGGCGCCACGGTGCTGGCGGTCATGCAAGCCGCCGCGCATTTGAAGCTGCCGGTTAATCTCGTCGGCCTCATCGGGCTGGTCGAAAATATGACCGGCGGCGCGGCGATGAAACTCGGCGACGTCCTCACGGCCCGCAGCGGTAAAACGATCGAGGTGCTCAACACTGACGCCGAAGGCCGGTTGGTCCTGGCCGACGTGATCAACGTGGCTCTGGAGCGCAAACCGGCGCGGATGATTGATCTGGCGACGCTGACCGGCGCCTGCGTCGTGGCGCTCGGCACGGAAACGGCCGGCGCCTTCACGAACGACCAAGCCTGGTGCGACGCCGTGCTGGCCGCAGCGCGTCGGGCCGGCGAGCCGCTGTGGCAGTTGCCGATGTTTCCCGAGTATTCCGAGCACATTCGCAGCGAAATCGCCGACATCAAAAACACGGGCGACGGCCGCTGGGGCGGAGCGATCACGGCCGCGAAGTTTCTGGAAGAGTTCGTCGAAGGGACGCCGTGGGTGCACCTCGATATCGCCGGCCCGGCCTTCTACGACAAGCCGCGCCCGTGGTGCGACTTCGGCGGCAGCGGCTGCATGGTGCGCACGCTGGTCGAGTTGCTTGCGTCTTCCGTCTAACGCACGCGGCCGGCGGCTAGAGAAACGCTCCGACGATGAGGCGGCCGACGATGATATAGGCGTTGTCGAGCGGCTCTTTGCGTAGAAACTCCACGGCCGCGTCCGGGCTGCCGATGAACGGTCGCAACATCCAACCCATTTGAATGCCGACGAAGGCATAGAGTCCGAGCCAAACCCGCATCAGTACGCGATGTCGACGGTTGCGGGCGATGAGTCGGCGATAGTGCCCGCGCAACAACTTCTGACCGGCGACGCTCGCCACGGCGAAAATCGTCGCGTTAAACAATATCGCGGCCGGGTAATCGAGCGACGTGAGGTACCAGACGAAGGTGAGCGGGGCCAGCGAGGCCAAAATCACGGAAACGCCCGCTTGCGTCGCAGCGATCGCGCGGGCCGCTTCCGCGAAGTCGTCGCGTACGCCGCAGAGCGTGTTGAGAATGAAGAAGCTCGGCAAACTTACCAGACAAGTCGCCGCTAACAGCAGCGGCGCTTTAATCGCTGAAAAAACCATCTGCAAAATTAAGCCATCGCTCGAATGCCGACCGCTGAATCCCGCATAGCTACCCATGACGGCGCCATACAGGAGCGCGAATGCGATCGCATAGGCCGTAAGGCGCAACAACTCGCGGCGTTCGGCAGTCGCCACGGCGCTTCGTTCGCCGAGTCGTAGGATGTCGTCGACGTCCGTCCACATGGCCCGCATGAAGTCGCTCGCACGAAGATTCGCGGTTAGCTAACGTCCGAAGCGTTTAGCGTCGGATACTCGAATCTGACGAAGGTGGTGCGGCGCGCGGCGACTCTTGCTCGCCAAAAGCCTCGGCGGTCGTGTTGCCGAGCGCTTCAAAGAAGTTGGAGTCGCGATGACGAAACCAGCGAAACTCTTCGTTGGGCGAGCCGATGAACGGACGGAGGATCCAACCCATTTGAGCCCCCACAAGCCCGAAGACGATGATCCAAACGGCGAACAGAGCTTTGACGCGATACCCGAACACTTGGCCGTCGATGCGCTCGATGGGGGCCGGAGCCGCCGATCGATCGACGACTTCGGCAGGCGGCGATACCGATGGAGGTGATGTGCCGAAAGCTTCGCGTTGCGAGTGCTGCAAGCGATTCATCGTCTGCACGAGGAATAACAGCCCCAGAAGGCCGGAGGCCGCGAAGACTCCCACGTTCAAGAGCACCATGAAGGCATAGCTGTTGGTGCTGAGCGAAAAGAAGGCGACGATCGGGCCCAGAGAGGCAAGCACGGCAAGGTTGACGCCCAGGGAGGCGATCAACAGACGAACTACGTCGCCGAGCCGTAATCGTGATCCTACGAGAGCGCTAAAAACGTATAGCGAGGGGAGCGTGATCAGCAACGTGAGGAAGAACAACGCGGGCGTTTTTACAGTCGACGCCAGCATCTGGCGAAAACTGGCCGGATACTCGATTTCGCCCAGCACGCGAAAAACGGAGT
>JAFLCO010000568.1 GCA_017303535.1 Planctomycetota bacterium | reverse complement strand
TCAAGATGTTCCGCGATCAAGCCCGTGCGGCCAAGGAGGCTTGAGATGTTCTGGCGGAACAAGCGCGCGCGAAATCCCGACCGGAGTTGCCGCTGGCCGTTATCGCAGCCGCTGTTGTATCTCTCGGATCAAGACGCCTTCACGCTGGCCGACGCCTGCGAAGGGGTGCAGGTCTTCGGTGCGACCGGCAGCGGGAAGACGACCGGCAGCGGCCGAGAAATCGCCTTGGCGTATCTGCGGGCCGGCATGGGGGGCTTGGTGCTCACCGCCAAGCCCGACGAGTGCGAGCAGTTCCGGCGTTACTGCCGCGAGACCGGACGGCTGGCCGATCTGAAGATCATGTCGGCCTCGGCGGCGCTGGCGTTCAATTTTCTGGACTACGAACTCAAGCGCTGCGGCCCGGGCGGCGGACTCACCGAAAACCTGGTCAATCTGTTTTCCGAAGTGCTGTCGGTCGCGGAACGCCACGGGGGCGGCTCCGGCCGCGAGGACGAAGGTTATTGGCGGCGGGCGCTACGGCAATTGGTCCGCAACTGCCTGGACTTGCTGATGCTGGGACAGGGGCGCGTCTCGATCGCGGATTTGTACCGGCTCGTCGTGTCGCTGCCGACTTCGCCGCAGCAGGTCAACGACGAGGCCTGGAAACGGCAGTCGTTCGCCTTCGCAACGCTGGAGGCCGCCGACAAGGCCGGAAAATCAGAGACGCGCCGCCGGGACTTCGAGCTGTGCGCGGACTATGCCCTCTTGGAATTCCCGGCGCTGTCGGACAAAACCCGGTCAATCATCGTCAGCACGTTCACCTCCATGATCGACGTCTTCCAGCGCAGCGTCCTCCGGGAGTTATTCGGCACGACGACGACCGTCACCCCGGAAGCGATCGCCGACGGCGCGATTGTGGTGATCGATCTGCCGGTCAAGGAATTCGGCGAGGTCGGCCGCTTGGCTCAGGTGCTGATGAAGTACGTCTTCATGCGGGCCATCGAGCGGCGACCGCAAACGGACGACATGCGGCCCGTGTTTCTCTGGGCCGATGAAAGTCAGAACTTCACGTCCGATTACGACTTCCAGTTCCAGACGACCGCCCGCAGCGCGCGCGTTTGCACGGTGCTGCTCACACAAAATATTTCCAACTATTACGCCACGCTCGGGGCCGGCGAGGCCGGCAAGGCGCAAGCCGATTCGCTGCTGGCGAATCTCAACACCAAGATCTTCCATGCCAACGGGGACGCGGTCATGAACGATTGGGCGGCGGCGCTCATCGGCCGCTCGCGGCAATTCTTCGTCAATTCCAGCCAACAGCATTCCCCCGACCTCGTCGCCCTGCTGCTCGGTCTCGGCGGCGGCGGGCAGTTTTCCGGCGGCGTTTCGGAAGTCATGGAATTCGAGGTCCAGCCGCGCGTGTTTACGGCGTTGCGCAAAGGAGGCGCGGCGAACGCCGGGCTAGTCGACGCGATCATTTTTCAAGGGGGCCGCCGCTTTCATGCAGGCGGCCGGACTTGGCTGAAGACGACGTTCCAACAGCGTTCCTGATTTCCCACTGCGGAGGTTTCCATGTCGTCCGTGAATCAAGACGGCCCGATCACCAACGAAGGTTTACTGCACGCGGCGCTCTTCGTCTGTCGCGGTTTCGCGACCTCGCTGGAGGTCTTTCTGCATCGGGGGCTCGGGAGCCGATATCTGGGATTGCAGGCGGCGGCCGTGCTGGTCCTCGTGCCGCTGTTCGGCTGCGCTTGGGAAGGGCACGATCTCACGGCGCTGCTGCTGTTCCTGCCGGCCTACCTAGTGATGTGTTTGGTCGCGCGGGGGGACATGCTTCGCCGCCGACTCCGCGGCGAGCATTGCCACACGCAGTATTCAGGTTGGCCGCGCTTGCTCAAGCCCGGAGCGCGGATGACGGAATTGGGTTGCAAACAGTTCTGCGAGCCGCTGCTGGCCTTCGCCGCCGGGTTCGTGGTCTATCAACTGAATGAGCGGCCGTTCGGCGGGTACTTGATGTTCTCGGCGGTGTGTCTGGCGATCTCCACGAACGTGGACGTCGCGCTCGATCGCCTGCGGGCCGAGAACATGAACGACGCCGTCATCGAACAAGAACTCCTGGCGGAGCGGTTCCGCCGGATGCGCGGGGAGCGGTAGCGAAAGGAGCAAGCGGCATGGCCAAAATCGGCGAAGAACACCTCTCGGCCTGGTTGCGACAAGGTTTACGGGAAGCGCGCGGCGCCCTCTATCCGGACAGCAACGTGGCGCAGCAGCCGGAGTACGGCCTTTACGGAACTAAGACCCCGGGCGAAGTCGCCCAAGATCGGCGCGGCGAGGGGCGCGACCTGGAAGACGAGCGGCGGCCGGAAGGGGACTCGGTGTTGGCGAGCCGCCTGCGCGAGGCCGAGGCCCGCGGCGGACGCGCGGAGCCGGAGCGTGACAGGGATCGCGACCGGTAAGTCGCCGCGGCTGCGAAGAATCAGCATGCTTCAATCGTTACGGAGCCCGATCATGGCCGTAGGAGAGACTTCGTTCGACATACCGGAGTCGATCGCGCTGCTCACCGCGAAGCAGGTCGCGGCGTGGCTGCAGATCTCGCAGCGCACGCTGTGGCGGATGCGCAGCGCC
>JAFLCO010000567.1 GCA_017303535.1 Planctomycetota bacterium | reverse complement strand
GATCGTGAAGTGCGCGCAGCGTCGGAGCTTGACGCGTGACGATCGGGCAATTGACGTCGAGGAACACGACGACGAATGCGCGGGCCTTTCCGTCGGGCAGTGTGTTGAGTTCGGCCGACCAGAGATGCTCGACGCCCCAACGATCGACGAGCACCGGCGGTTCAGCGAGCGCGGCCGTTGCGGCGGCGTCGGCCGTCGGCGATTCGGGCGTTGCCCCATAGGCGAGGGCCTGCAACGTCAGTGCGACCACTACGGACGCAGGGCCAAGGAAGCGTAGAAGTCTTGCGAGGCTGCAGGATGCCGGCATGATCGATTCGCGGTAGGACAGCGAGCGCAGAACGGTACTGCTTGTTTCGGCCGTCGCAGAGGGTGAATCCATTGAATCCCCGACAACCGCCAAGGTCATCGTAGCCCGACCGGCTCCGCTTACCGGAACGTGCGGAAATCGTGCTGCGACTGTGGCTGTCGTCGCCGTCGGAATACGAATGTGACGAGTAGGCTAACGTAGTTTTTCCCCACAAAAAGCCGGTGTAACCCCGACTATGGATGGATTTCAACGCTTTCGAAGGGGAGCCTTCCGCTTATTGCTTGCGACGGCGCTGCCGGCGGGCCACTTGGCGTCGGGTATCGCGTCGGCCGAAACGTTGTCGCCGGCGGCGGCTGCGATCGCCGTGCCCGGAGACGTTGCCGACATCGGTCGCGTATTGGCCGAGATGCCCGAGCGGATCAACGTCGCCAAGGCTCGCCTGCTCGAAGCGGTCGCCGAGTTTCGTAAGTTGCTCGATGCCCAAGACGCCGATTCGCGCGAGGGCTGGCTCACTTATTTGCATCTTGATGAACTCGTTGCGGCGCTCGATGGCCCGCGCGATGCGCAAATCGAAGCGATGGTGAACCTCCGGCTACGGATGCGGGCAGACATTGAAGGCCTGGAAGTCGAGCAAGCGGTGAACCTGCGAACAGCCGCGACTCACTACGCGGCCGAGTTGCGGCTGACTCAGCCCGGCACGGAAGCCCGAGTTCGCGAAGCGACCGAGCTTCTTCGGGCCACACTACTGAACGGCGGCGAACTCGATCCGCCTGCGGCCGAGCAAGTCGGCGCGGCTGTCGGATTGTTGGAGCAAGTCGGCGTGGCGCCGGAATTGGTCGACGCCGTACGGCAGCGCTGGACCTACCCGAACGTTTGGGTGCGCGTGAAGACGGAGTTCGTCGCGAAGTACGTGGCTCGCGACGTGTCGGACTACCGCATGCAGTCTGCGACGATTCTCGGCACGCAAACGCGCGGACCTGTGGCGACCCAGGGGACCTTCGAGTTGGCGACCGTTCCGAATGACGCCACCGCTCAGTTTGAACTACGGATGCGAGGCTCGACGCGTTCGCCCGGGAACATCGGTCGCAACGGTCCGGCCACGATCTACAGTTCGGCCAATTCGCAGTTCTCGGGCCGCAAAACGATCTACTTCGACCCGCGTTTGGGCGTCGCCGATTTTCCGGCGGGCATCAACTGCAACGCTTCGATCGGCATCAAGCAGATCGAGGTCGAACCCCGCGTGTTGCCGACGCTTTTGCAACCGGCCGTCCAGCGCGTGGCGTGGAATAAGGCGAATGAAAGCCAAGCGGCCGTACGGCAAGAAGTGCAACGCCTGACTAGTCGTCGGATCGCGGAGCGGGTCGAAGCCGAGATCGCCGACCCGCTGAAGATGGTGCAGGATTATTACTACAAGTACGCAATCGTCGGGCCGCTGCGGCTCGACGACTTGCCGACCGTCGTCTCGCGATCGACGAGCGATCACTTCGAGATCGGCGTACGGCAGGCCAACCGTTCGCAAGTCTCCGTGTCCGCCGCACGGCCGGAGTTGCACGAAGACACCAAGATCGCACTGCAGGTGCATGAGTCGATCTTCCACAATTCGTCGGGCCGTGCCCTATTCGGCGACTGCATCCTCACCGACGAAGAGATCGAGAACTATTGCCAATTTGTGGCGATGCAGGTGCCGCCGCCGATTCGCGTCTTTTCAAACTCCACGCCTTGGTCGATCGTGTGCGATATCGAGCGGCCGGCGACGTTTCGTTTCGAAGACGGCACGGCCGGCGTCACCATTCACACGCTGCAGTGGAACCACGGCGATAAGTCGTACACGCGACCGATCAACGTTCAGGTGCGTTACAAGGTCGAGAACTCGGTGTTGGGGATGCTCTTCACGCGGATCGGAGGCATCGAGGTGACGGCCGTCGACGGCCGGCCGTGGACCGGCGAAGAGCAGTCGGAGCTGCTGCCGTTCATCCACGAAAAGTGCGGCGCGGTGTTCCAAGAGCAGGGCCGCTTCAGCAGCCTGATCTTGCCGCGCGGCGAAGGCTTCGGGCCGTTCGGCGAGATCGAACTCAAGCAAGTCGAGAGCGACAACGGCTGGTTCACGATGGGGTATCAGTAAACGGCCGCTAGTTGCCGGCGGCATCGCCTTCGGGGGCTTTGCGCGGCTTGCGCTCGGCGACGCTATCGCGATGGAAAGTATGGTGATCGTATTTTCGGACATCCCCCCGAAGAGCCTGCTCACCGTTATCCCGATTACGCTCGCGTAAGCGACGTTCACCACCTCGTCCGCGAAAAG
>JAFLCO010000566.1 GCA_017303535.1 Planctomycetota bacterium | reverse complement strand
ACGAACAAGTGCGCGAAGAAACTGCACTCGCTGCGAAAGCCCCGCTTGATGCCGCGAAACGCGCAATGAAACTTGCGAGCCCAGGTCTGCGGCGGGATGCGTTGGTCGTCGACCACTGTGCCGGACTCCTATTCGAGGCCGTAGGCTCCGACCGGCGGAATCAGCGCCGCCCCGCCCATTCCGCTACGAGCTATGCCGGGCAGAAATCGGGGTTCGACGACCAACATGCCGGAGAAGTTGTCTTTGTAGGCGTCGTAGTTGAAGTTGAAGCCGACGAGGAACGATTCGCCGATTCGCACGAGCGAGAAGCTGTTGCCGATCGTGCCGTTGCCGCTGAAATCATAGCTCATCGCGGCGGTGCCGAACCACTTCGGGCTGAGACGATAGTTGACCGAAGTGATCAGGACTTGGCCGTTGAACGGCGTGAGCGCACCGGGAACTTCGGGTCCGCTGTAGGCCCGATAGCCGATGTACAAGCTGCCGTTGGTGGGGCGATTGATCGTGGCGCCAACGGAAACAGTCTGGCCGGCTTGGTCAAAGAAGTCGGCCTGCCCGTCGGAGAGCAGCGTGAGCCGATCGCCGAGGTGCCAGCGGAAGTCGTACTTAGCCAGGCCGAATTGTTGCCCGAAGTTGTCGCGATCGGCCCGCGGAAAGAAGACGGCTTCGGTATCGAAGACGATCCAGTCGACGATCCGCGGCTTCTGCGGCGGGCCGCGCTTGGTTTGCCAGCGCTGCCGCAAACCCATCCGCACGGCCGTGAGATCGTCGGCCAATTCGGCAGAGGGGTTGGTGACGTTGCCGGCCAAGCCGCTGCGCAGGGCGTAGGATCGCTGGTCGAATTGCGGGGGCACGAAGCCGTTGAACGTGTTGAAGTTGAGCCGGCGGCGAAATTGCTCTTGGGCGTCGTCGTCGAGTTGGTCGTAGAACGCGAACTCGCTCAAGTTCTGATTGGCTTCGGCGAAGCTCGCGTCGACGTCGAACACGACCTTATGTGCGATGCCGTTGACGTTGAAGAGTTCGCTCTGCACGTCGGGATTGACGCTAAAAAACGGCAACGCGGCGCGCACGCCGGCCTGACCGTAGAGACGTTGAATCTGATCGCCGTCGAGCGCTTCGCCCCAATGGCCGGCTTGCCCCAAGACGTAGGGCGTGACTTTCGCCGGACCGAGATTCAGCGGCACCGCGAGTTCTTGCGACGTGACGAGCCGCTCGCCGGAAACGGTCGCTTCCCAGGGCAACAGCGTCCACTTCGCTTGGTCCTGCGGATTGCGCGGGAACGAGGCCGTGCGGAGCTTCGCGTACTCGGCCGACGAATGCTGCGACCAGGTGACCCAATCCCAAAGGACGCTGTCGCCCAGGCGGAAGTAATCGAGGCGCGGCAGTTGCTCGGTCTGCGTGAAGAACTTGTTCAGCCGCATGTCGGCCGAGACGGCCCAGCTGGTGTTGTCGATAATCTGCTTCAACTCGAAGCCCGTGTTCTGATCTTTGAACGTGTCGTACTCGAGTTCGTAGTATTGCTCGAGGAAGTTGCGATCGCTGATCCAGCCGAGTTCGGCCGTGAGTTGCAAGTTGTCGGGAAGCTGTTGGCGATGCCGCCCGAACAAGCGATGGCGGAAGTGATGTTCGGGCTCCAAGTCGCGGCGGTCGCTGCCGAGGATATCGAGCCCGTCGTCTTGAATGGCCCAGGCGTCGAAGAGGCCGTTGTAGCGGCCGGGCGCGAAGCCGAGGAAGTTGTCGCCGCCGTAGCTGTAGGTGGTCCCGGCGGCCGGGCCGCGCTCGCTGAAGTAATCGACGCTGCCGATCCAGTTGTGACCTTCCGGCGCGTTTTGCACGCCGAAGATTTGGAACAGGTCGAGATCGACCTGCACTTGCTGGCCGAAGATATTGTCGCTCTTGATCTTCGCATTTCGCACGTAGAACGCCGGATGTTCCAAGTTCGTCGCCAAGCGGGGCCAATAGAAGACCGGCACCGGTCCGAGAAACACGGTGTTGCCCGTGCTCACGGCCAGGCGATCGTGAGCCACGGCCGGTTCGCCCGTGGCGGCGTCGATGACCGGCTCGCGCGTGATCGGGTCAATGATCGGGCGCTGGTTGTCGGTGTACGAAATCGAGCCGGCCTGCAACCGATAGCGAGGGTTCGTCATGCGGCTGGTGGTGAGCGTCGCGTTTTCGGCTTGGAAGTTGTTCATGCCGACTTGCCGTACGACCTCGGCCTTGAGCTTGGCCGTGCCTGCAAAGTCGGGAATCGGCGACGTGACCTCGGCGTTGAGAATGGTGCCGGTCCGCCGGTTGACGTTGTAGTACATCCGATCGGCGAAGATCGTGCGGTCGCCTTCGCGGAACACGATGTTGCCTTCGAGATAGAGCTCCATCGGCCGCTCGGTCTCTTGCGCGCGGGCTCCGGAAAGATCGGGCTCTTGCATGCCCGTGGTCCAGATGACCATGCGATCGGTCGAGATGTCGAGCTGGCCGAAGCCGTCGAGGCCGTCGATGATCAGGTTCACGCCCGGCGAAATGATGCCGACCCATTCCTGCGGGTTGTTCGGATTCGGAATCCACTTCACTTGCACCTTCACGCTGGAGCGCGAGAAAGCACGCAGCCGACGGCCGGCGGGCGCCGCAGGCGCCAC
>JAFLCO010000565.1 GCA_017303535.1 Planctomycetota bacterium | reverse complement strand
TCAACGAAGACTCCCCGCCGCGCGGCATGTTGACGCAATGCCTCGAGAAGCAACTCGAGATTATGAAGGCCGACCCGAAGCTCAACGACCCCGCGGCCGCGGCGGCCAACGAGCGGCTGCTGGCAGAACTCAAAGCGGCCGCGGCAAAGACGGCCGGGAATTAGACGGCGTCGATGTTCGGCCGAGCGCCGAACTTCTCAAGTCAAGCGCGGATTTGGCCGGCGGCAGGTTTCTTACGCCGTCAAGGCTGTTTTTGGCCGGCCGCCGTTTTGTGGCCGGTCGTCGCGGCGCTACAAAATGTGGGCCGGCCAAAAGTTTCCTGGCCTCCATTGCGGCAATCGGGACAATACGGAATGCGCGATTGCGCGCCGACCTTAGCCCCCGGTTCTTCAAACCGGTGGCAATCGACGCTAAATCGCAAGCGGCGTGGGTACGCATACCAGCTCCGACGCGCCGGCGAGGGGACATGCCGGATTCCCTATTTACGTCGTTTCGCAGCAATCCAACCGCAATACTCCCGGCATGAAGTGCCGGGCGCTAAGGGCCGAGCCTATGAATCACCGCTGCCAACCTTTATACGACGTCACCCTCACCCGGCCTTCGGCCATCCTCTCCAGGCGGGAGAGGGGTTTGTGCCGCCTCGATTTTGAATTTGCGGATTCTGTTCCGCAGCGCGCCTTATCGTCAATCGTTTTGCATTTACAACCGCGCTACCGTAAGTGCGTACATTTTCGAGGGGGTGCGTACATCGCGGTCCAAAAAGTACGCACCACGTCACTTAGAACTAAGGGTGCGTACATTGCGGGGTCCGATGTACGCACTTGCAATTTCGAGGCAATTACAAAACTGTTGCGATTACGGCGCGCGGAACGCCACGGAGGGCGCTCCGTAGCGATGGGAATTTATACCCGGCGTCTTAGCCCCGGGCGAGTCGCCCGGGGCAGCGTCGATCGGATCGCCGACGCGTTTGCTCAGACGACGCTGCCCCCGGCGTACGCGGCTGCGCCGCTATCGACGGGGGCTAAGAAGTCGTGGTGGAATCAACGCCCACTCACGACGTCGCGGACTCGTCGCTCCAACGAAACGGGGGCCTTACGGCCCCCGCTCGCCTCGGATGAGTTGTCGTCGCGCCGAAGCGACGTCGGCCGGCTAGGCCGTCACTTCGTAGCCCTTACGTTGTTCGCGCTTGAGCCAGGCGTTGGCGGCGTCATCGCCGACGATTTGTTCGGCCTGCGAATCCCAGTTGATTTTGCGCCCCAGGCGGATCGCGATGTTTGCCAGATGGCAGGTCGTCATGGCCCGATGATGGGTGTCGACGTCGCTGATCGGCTGAGTGCGGTCGCCGCAGCATTCGAAGAAGTTGGCCATGTGGTTGCCCCACTTCTTTCCCTTGTAAAGTTGGCCGAGCAACTCTTCCGACAGCGGCTGGTCCTTCAGCGTATCGGCGGCCGAACCACGCAGCGCGCCGCGGCTGACGAACAGGTCGCCTTGCGTACCGGTGAACTGGATGCCGTTCTCGCCGTCGCTCAGAATCCGCATTTCGACGTCGCCCGGGAACATGGCCTTCACGTCGAAGTTGGTCGCCGTGTTGTACATGTTGTCGACCGTCGGCATGCCGTCTTTCAGCGGCACCGGATGATTGACCGAAATGCCTTCGACGGACAGCGGCCCGGTCGTATCGGCGCCCAAGGCCCACGAGGCGATGTCGACATGGTGGGCGCCCCAGTCGGTCATCTTGCCGCCCGAGTATTCGTACCACCAGCGGAACTCGTAGTGGCAACGGCTGAACGGATACTTGCCGCCCGAAGGGGCCGAAACGTAATCGACCAGCGGAGCCTGGCCGAGCCACATTTCCCAATTCAAGCCGGCCGGCACTTCCGTCTTCGGCAGCGCGGGACTCGGCTTAACGCCGCCGATGCGGCATTCAACCTTCGTGATCTTGCCGAGCCGGCCGCTGCGCACGAGGGCGACGGCGTGCAGAAACTGGCTCTTCACCGTTCCTTTATTGGCCGACATTTCGCTGCGCTGCTGCGTGCCGACCTGGAACACGCGGCCCGTCTCCTTGAGCACCTTGAGGATTTGCTTGCCTTCGTCGATCGTCAGCGTGAGCGGCTTTTCGCAGTAGACGTCTTTGCCGGCCTTCATCGCGTCGATGGCGATCTTGGAGTGCCAATGGTCGGGCGTGACGATCGTCACGACTTCGATATCTTTGCGATCGAGCAGCTTGCGGTAGTCTTCAAACACTTCAACGTCGCGCGGGCGACCGGCCTTCGAGCCGACCTCGAGCGCCTTATTACGGGCCTTGTCGGTCATGGCCTTATCGACGTCGCAAACGGCGACGCAGTCGGCGAAGTTCATCGCCAGCGGACCGACGGCATTCCAGCGATCGCCCACGCCGATGCAGCCCATCAGCGGGCGATCGTTCTTGCTGGTCACGGCGGCGTCTTGGGCGATGGTTTGCGAAGTCCAACCGAAATACGGCACGTTGGCGAGCGCGGCGGCCGAACCGGCGGCCTTCAAAAACTGACGACGAGAGTGCGACATGGCGTGATACCTCAAAGCTTGGTGGGCGGGATGCCGACGGCGGTAGGCGGCCGCGCGATGCCGACGATTCGACATAATCCGGCGGCCGTT
>JAFLCO010000564.1 GCA_017303535.1 Planctomycetota bacterium | reverse complement strand
TGGACTAAACCGCTTCGCGGTGGGCCTGCGGCCGTAGCGTGAGCGCGGAGTTGATCCGAGGGGGATCAACGGTTTGCAGACGACGCCTACGGCGTCGTTTTCGGCCCCGGAGGGGCCGATTCGGGACTTCGCACGGGCATTACCGTGCCGGGGGAATCAGGCTGACGGACTTCGTTCCGTCCCCTGTTTTCTCGGAGAAGTCCCATGACTCCCTTACGCAAGCGAATGATCGAGACGCTGGAACTGCGCGGCGTCTCACCGAAGACGGTTCGGCTGTACGTCGATTGCACGGCCCGGTTCGCCGGTTATTTCGGACGGAGCCCGGAAGATCTCGGCAGCGAAGACGTCCGAGCGTACTTGCTGTATTTGGTGCACGAACGGAAGGTCGCCTGGGGAACCTATACGCAGGCCTTGGCGGCGCTGCGGTTCTTGTATCGCTGGGTGCTGAATCGCGGCGAGGTGGTTCAGGACATCCGCGCGCCGCGGCCGGAGCGCCGCTTGCCGGTCGTGCTTAGCTTCGCCGAAGTTCATCGCTTCTTTGCGGCGATTCCTTCGTTCAAGTACCGCACGCTGTTGATGTTCGCCTACGCGGCGGGACTGCGCGTCTCGGAAGCGTCGCGCGTCCGGGTCGCGGATATTGACGGCGAGCGGATGGTGATTCGCGTCGTGCAAGGTAAGCGGAAGAAGGATCGTTACACAATCCTCTCTCCCTTGTTATTGGAGATGTTGCGGCACTACTGGTGGGCGGCGCGACCGAAAGATTATCTGTTCCCCGGCCGCGGCCGGACCGGACACGTCACCAACAGCACGGTGCAATCGGCGTGCATCGAAGCCCGGGCGGCCGCCGGCCTGGCGAAGGAAGTGACGCCGCACACGTTGCGGCATAGCTTCGCGACGCACTTGCTGGAAGCCGGCACCGACTTGCGGGTGATTCAAGAGTTGCTCGGCCATGCCAGTCCGCGAACGACGGCGGTCTACACGCACGTCTCGAAGGCGCTGATCGGCAAGACCAAGAGTCCTCTGGACTTGTTGGTCGCGAATCATGCCTCGCAGGCCGTCGAGAACGAGGAGGTCGCGTCGGCGCAGCCCGACGCATGACCCGCTCTCGGCCGGAGACGGCCGAGGTGTTTCGCATGCACGGCGACGAGTTCCTTGCGCAGTACGGCGCCAACGCCGTGCAGCGGAAGACGCTCCGCGCCGTGGTCCGGTGCCGCACGGCGGCGCTGGGCGGTCATGTGGAAGCCTGCGACCGGTGCGATCATCGGCGGATCGCCTACAACTCGTGTCGCAATCGGCACTGTCCCAAGTGCCAAGGGCCGGCCTGCGCGCAGTGGCTGGAGGCCCGTGCCGCGGAACTGCTGCCGGTTCCTTACTTCCATCTCGTGTTCACGCTGCCGACGGCGCTGGGACCGTTGGCGCTGGGGAACCCGCGCATCGTGTACGGACTATTGTTGCAGGCCGCCGCCGAGACGCTGTTGGAAGTCGCGGCCGACCCCAAGCATCTCGGGGCCGAGATCGGCTTCTTGTCCGTCTTACATACCTGGGGCCAGAATCTCTTACACCATCCGCACGTCCACTGCGTCGTTCCGGCCGGCGGGATCTCGCCCGACGGCACGCGGTGGGTTCGCTGCCGGAAAGGGTTCTTCCTGCCGGTCCGTATCTTGAGCCGGGTGTTTCGCGGCAAGTTCGTCGCCGGCTTGAAGCGGGCCGCGGCCGGCGGGCGGCTGACGCCGCCGGCCGCCGCGTCGCTCGAACATCTGCTCGATCAGGTCGTGCGACACGACTGGGTCGTCTACGCGAAGCGGCCGTTCGGCGGGCCGAAGCAGGTGCTCAAGTACCTCGCCCGCTACACGCATCGGGTGGCGATCTCGAATCGGCGATTGATCGCGCTACGCGAGGGAAAGGTCGCGTTCCGCTGGAAAGACTACGCCCACGGCGGTCGTTCCCGCACGATGACGCTCGCGGCCGTCGAGTTCATCCGCCGGTTCCTGCTCCACGTGTTGCCCACGGGCTTCATGAAGATCCGGCACTACGGCTTCATGGCGAATCGCTTTCGCGCCGCCAAGTGGGAGCTCTGCCGCCGCCTGCTGCACGTACCGACGGCAACGGTCGAAGACGGGGCCGCGTCGATCCCCGGCGAAGCCTTGCCGTTCGGCGATGCGGAACCTCGTGCGCCGCGCTGTCCGCATTGCGGCGAAGGTCGGCTGCACGTCGTGCTCGAACTCCTGCCGCCGCGGATCGGCTCCGCCTGCCTCGCGGCAACGATTCTCTACGAAGATACCTCATGAACGTAACGACTTCGAGCTTCCCACCGACGTTCGTCATTCGCCGCTCCGGCGAGTTGCGGGGACGGTCTGCGCCGACGGCGAAGAATTCAACCGTCTCGGGGCCCCGCGATGCAAGGCGGCGGCAAGAGAGGCATCCTTGCTCGTCGGCGAAAGCATGCGCCATGCGCCGACGCGAGTCGCTCACGCGCGCGATGCCGCTTCGACGACCGGCGTCGCGCAGCGGCCGACGATTCAATCGCCATAGCCGCGGCCCGACGGCGGTTCAGTCCAATTGAATCGTATGCGGCGTGCGAGAACGATCCAATCAGCTCCGATCCGCTGATAGCACGCCGCATACAATCCTATTTAATAT
>JAFLCO010000563.1 GCA_017303535.1 Planctomycetota bacterium | reverse complement strand
CGAGCCGCCGAGTCGAAGCCTGTATGTGGGCTATAGATGGCGATGCCGGCCGAGGCCAAGCGCCAGACTCGCGAACCGTCGAACCCTGCGGTGGTGATCGACTTCAGTGGGCGAAACGGCAGCGGATGGTGCGCGACGACGAGTTGCACGCGCTCGGCGATCGCCTCGTCGACAACGTCGCGCGTCAGCGATAGGCAAGTCATCACGCGCTCGGCCGGGCCTTGCGGATCGCCCAAGAGCAACCCGACGTTGTCCCATTCCGCTGCCAGCGCCTTCGGCGCGAGGGCTTCCAAAAACGCGGCCACTTCTGCGACGGTCGTCAATTCTTCTCTCCGACGATAAAGCGGCGGCTCAGCACGCGATCGCCGTCGACCTCTTCGGCCCGCAGCCAGAGCGTTTTGCCGACGAGCGAAGCGCCCTCGGCGATGCGGTAACTTCGCACGTCCATGCCGGGCGGGAGTTCCACGACTTGCGAACGCATCCGCCGTTGATTCGGGGCGAACAAATAGCAGCGGAAACTGACGTTGCGCGACGAATTGTTGATCAGGCGTTGCTCGACTTCGAGTTCGTCGCCGATGAAACGGGTCTCTACTTCCAGCACGACTTCGTTATTGCCGATCTGCACCTGCCGGTAAAGTTGAAACTGTCGATGGCGCTCGCCGCTGAGGTCGTGATCGAGCCGCAAAAGCTGAAAACCGGTTTCCGCCGAAAGCGGCAGCACCACGTCGAACGTGAGATTCTGCTTCTCTCCCTCGGAAAGCGAAACGTCGAAAATGTTCGGGCGGATCTGCCAGCCGTCGGGCCCGGTGATGGTGATCTTACCTTGAATCGGCTGTTTGAACGTATTGGTGATCGCAATCGTGCACGGCTGCGGCTCGCCGAAAACCTCGCGAAGTTGCGGGCGTTCGATCTTGCAGCCGCGGTCCCAGACGAACGTGTCGCGATCGATGCCGACGGCCACGATCGGGACCGGCCCGACGTCGACGACGCGCCGCCCTTCCGCGACGCGCGGCGTAATTGATCGGCCCCAAGCGTCAAAATATCGGGCTCCTTCCAACTCGGCGGTTTCCACGCCCGGCATCGGTTTGCTGAGCACGAGCACGGCATCGCGCTCGCGAAGAAACATCTGATTGTCGCTGCCGCCGGGCAGTCGCAACGAACCTGCCGCTTCGCTCCCTTCGAGCACCGCCGTAATCGTTCGCCACGGCAAATAAAGTTCCCCCGGCTCGCCGTTGCGTTCCATCAAGCCGATGTCGCTGCGAAACGGCTCGACGAAGAAAAGCGACGTCGACGGCCCGCTCTTCGAGGCCATCACACGCTCCATAAGGTCGGCCACGCGGTCGTCGGCCGCGTAGTCGTTCGCCGGCACGGCCGAGATGCTCAGCCAATGCTCGACGTTGGGCGATTTCGTCGCTTCCAAATAGAGCCGCATTTCCGCGGCCGTGAGTTCGGGTCTGGCCGACATCGCGAGATAACGCCAGCCGGTGCCGTCGGATTGCGGCAGCTCGCTCGTCCACGACCACGCCACGCCGATCAGCGCGTCTTGCTCGATGCGATCGAATTCTTGTTTCACGGCTCGCACTCGATCGGCGGCGCCGGGTAGCGCCTCAAAGCCGAGGTCGCGATCGTCCCCCAGTTGCCAACCGCGTACCTTGAACGCCAAGTCGAGCAGCACCGGCTGGATGGCCGGCAGCCACTGGTCGCGCGGCTGGCGAAACACTTGCGCCGCGGAAAACTCGTC
Organism: Planctomycetota bacterium; assembly: GCA_017303535.1. GTDB lineage: Bacteria > Planctomycetota > Planctomycetia > Pirellulales > PNKZ01 > PNKZ01. The sequence continues at coordinate 916 of JAFLCO010000563.1, read as the reverse complement.
ATCGCCGAGAGATGAAGACCCTTCCCCGGCCCGCGGCGATAACGTGCCGATCACGCCGATGCCTTGCACGTTCATCCGCTCGATGAACTTTTTCAGAGTCGTCCCCTGCTCGGGCTGCGCGGCGTCGAACCATACCGGCACTTTCACGCGGCGCACGCCTGTCTCATGCAAGAGCGAATGCAGATGGTCGGCGTGCGGAGTCTTCGCCAAGTCAGGCAGACTCCAGCCGAACTCCGTTCCCGCCGGCGTTTCGGCGTCGCGCAGTTTTTCCAGCGGCGTGAGAATCACGAGCGACGTCGTATCTTCCTGAATCAGGCCCTGCTTGCCGAACACGCTGACTACGCCTCGATAATAGCCGGGCTCCTTGAGCGGCGGCGTCCAAGTGAAAGTTCGCGGATCGCGCGGACGCCGGGGATCTAAACTCGACGTCAATTCCTCGTCGACGCGTAGCGTGCCTTCGCGATCGAATAGCTTGAGCCTGGCTCGCACGGTCGGCTCGCTCCAGCCGGTGATCGTCATCGTGAGTTCGACCGGCTCGCCGACGGAGAAGACGTTAAACGGCTTGCTGCCGCGCACGGTCTTGCGCGGCAAGCGGCCGATCCAAACATCGTCGAAGCAGGCGTTGCCGCGCAAGTCGGCCTCACCGCGCGGCGTCGGACCGACGTGAAGCTCCACATCGACGAACCTCGCCGCCGGATGATCGCAGTAGGCCGGCCCGATGCGCACCAAAGCCCAATCGGTCGTGGCGCGAAACTTCGGGCCAGTCTCGATTTGCACCGGCTGCTTCTTCTCATCGAGAAACCGGAGCGTGACGTAGGCCTCGTCGTACTTGAGGTCGGTCGTCTTCACGAGCGCCTCGGCCACGTATTCGCTGCCGGCGTCGAACGGCTGCGGCGGGCTCGCGGCGGCGGCCGAA
>JAFLCO010000562.1 GCA_017303535.1 Planctomycetota bacterium | reverse complement strand
CAGTCGGCCGAGCTTCGCAAACGAGTCGCGTCACGGCGAGCTTGGCCCGACCGTAATCCGAAGTCGGCTCGCACGGGGCGTGTTCGCCGGCCGGAAGCTTTTGCGTGCCGCTAAATCCAAGTTCCGCGGCGCTGCCGACGGTGAGCATTCGCACGCGGCGGCCCATCGCGACGGCCGAGCGCTGCAGCGCGGCGGCGAGGTTGCGGAAGCCGTCGACGATCACCGACTGAAGTCGTTCGACGGGCGCCGTCGACGGGCAACAGGCCAAATGATAAACGCGGGCCGGGGCCACTTCGTCGATCACTTCGCGCACCCGAGCGGCGTCGGTCAGATCGCAAGCGACGTAGCGGCTCACTTCGACGTCGGTCGTCGCCGAGAGCCCGAGACCGACGACCTCCTCGGCGGCGCACAAACGTGCGGCCAAGTGTCGGCCGGTGAAGCCGCTGATGCCGGTGATGAGCGTCGGGCCGTGCATCGCGCTACGCCGCCTCCCGGTATTGAGGATAGAAGCGATTTCGGTCGCGACGAAATTCTTCGCAGGCCGTCGCGTAGTCGTCGGGCCGACCGATGTCGAGCCAGTAGCAATCATCGTAGAACGTCTGCACTTCTCGGCCTGCATCGCGCAGCCGCAGCAGAAGCTCGGGCATCGAAACACGCTCGCCCGGCTGAATGAAGTCGCACACGCTCGGGTCCAAGCAGTAGATGCCCATGCTGACGGTGAAGGCGTGCGTCGGCTTTTCCAAATAGTTCAAGAGCCGGCCGTCTTCGTCGGTTTCGAGCACGCCGAGGTCGATTTTCAACTCGCGCCGATACGCGGCGATGGTCGCCGCCGGACGGCGCAGCTTGTGAAACTGCCCGAGCCGGTTGAAGTCGAGCGTCGTCAGCAGGTCGCCGTTCATCACGAGAAACGGCTCGGTCGGCCGCGGCAGCAAGCCCAAGCAGCCTGCCGTGTCGAGCGGGGTCGTCTCGCGGAAGTAGTCGATTCGTAGGCCGTAGCGTTCGCCGTCGCCGAGGAACGTTTTGATCAGTTCGGCCAAGTGACCGGTGACGACCGTCAGATCCGTGATGCCGAACGAACGCAGTTGCTTGACCAGAAGTTCGATGACCGGCGTATCGTCGAGCGGTACGAGCGGCTTCGGGAATGCGGCCGTAAACGGCTGCAACCGCGTTCCTTTCCCGCCCGCTAGGAGTACCGCTCGCATCATCGCTGGACTTTCTGTTTTACCGTGGTCTTAATTCTGTGAATGGTTCGAGACGCTAAGCGGCTTGGCGACTCGACGAGTTCGGCCGCTCGTTGCGTCCGAACTGTTCCAAGACTTCCGTCAACTCGCGTAGCCGGGCTTGCATGGTGACGCGTTCCGCACGGCGGCGGGCTTCGGCGCCCATCCGCTTTCGCAAGCCGTCGTCGCCGCAAAGTTGACCAAGCGCCGCAGCGAGTTCGCCCAAGTTCCAAGCTTCCGAAACAACGAACCCTTCGCGGCCGGGCGTCAGCATTTCCGCCGCGCCGTTCTGCGCGGTCGTGACGACCGGCAGCCCGTAGTGCATGGCCTCGGGCACGACCAAGCTGCAGGGGTCGTAGAAGGTCGGCAGCACGAAGGCGTCGCAACCTTGAAACACTTGGTGGACGTCGTCGACGAAGCCGAGAAACCGCACGCGCTCGGCCACGCCAAGCTTATCGGCCATCTTCTGAAACTCGGCTTGATGACGTCCGCCGCAAACGACGAGCCGGGCTTGCGGATGTTCGCGCGACGTGACGACGAACGACCGCAGCAGCGGCTCGAGCCCTTTGAGGTGATAGTTGCGAGCCAAGAACAGGAGCGCCACGTGCGAATCGTCGAAACCTTGCGCCGCGCGGAAATCGGTCCGAGCGTCTTCTGCGCCGCGCGTCGGGCACGGCGGCAAGATGCCGTTGTGGACGATGCTCACGCGGCTCCGCGGCAGGTTGTAGTGCTCATGAAACTGCCGGGCCACGAAATGGCTCGGCGCAATCACGTGCATAGGTCGTGCGTTGCCGCGGAATTGCTTCCATTCGATCAGCTTGAACATCCACTGCTTCGGGCTAAACATTTTGCCCAGCCGGTGGAACGCTCGGCGCCACGGGCACTCGAACCGTTTCAAGCTATGCTCGACGACGGCAGGCTGAGCCCCGGCGACCGCGAGATAGACGTCTTGGTACCATGTCTTGTTGAAGCCGATAACGAGGTCGAAGTCTTCCTTCTTCAGCGCTCGCTCGGAGGCCGAGGCGAATTGATAGGCGTGAAACCAGCCGCATCCCGGCCATTTGCGCACGGCCACGGGATGCACGGTGATGCCGTCGGCCAATTCTTTGACGTCGACGCCCCGGGCGAACAGATGAACTTCGTGGCCTGCTTCGCCGAGCGCTCTGGCGATGATGCCGGCGTACTTCTCGGCGCCACCGCGCCGAGCGCCGACCCATTCGATATTCAGAGCGATCTTCATGCGGGGCGCGTCGAGTTCAGGCTTCCTTGCCGAAGGGGCGGATTCTAGCCGGCTCGAAAGAACGGGACAAGGCGAGTCGATGCCGGCACTGCCGGCGAGGACCGAAGCTAGGCAACCTTGTGTGCCACTGGTGGCTTGTCCACCAGTGCCGGAAGCGACGTCGAATTACGCACTGGTGGGCCAGCCACCCGTGGCACCCTTTCTCC
>JAFLCO010000561.1 GCA_017303535.1 Planctomycetota bacterium | reverse complement strand
CCGCGTCAACTCCGGCAGGTGCGTCGTGACGGATTCGCTCAAGCATATTCTCGTCGTGGAAGACGAAGAACATCTGCGTACCGGCATCAAGTACAACCTCGAGGCCGAGGGATACGAGGTATCGGCCGTCGGCGATGCTCCTGCGGCGCTAAAGCTGCTGGAAGAGCACACGCGCGACGTCGACCTGATCGTGCTTGACCTGATGCTCCCCGGCATGAGCGGCTATGCCTTCTGCGAGACGATCCGCGGCGAAGGGCATGATATGCCGGTGCTCATTTTGAGCGCTCGCACACTGGCCGAAGACCGCATTCGCGGTTTCGACGTCGGGGCCGACCAGTACCTGCAGAAGCCGTTCGACTTGGACGAACTTCTGAGCCGGGTGCGGAACCTGTTGGCCCGCAGCCGCCGGTTTACGCCGGCCTCGCTGCGCAAGGGAGATCTCGACGTTTTCGAGTTCGGCAAGGCTCGAATCAATTTCGAGACGTTCGAAGTTGCGGTCGACGGGAAGCCTGCACGGCTCACGGCCATGGATATGAAGTTGCTGCGGTACTTTATCGAGCACGAAGGCAAGGTGCTTTCGCGGGCCGATTTGTTGACGGGCGTTTGGGACCAGCCGGGGAGCCTGACGACGCGTACGGTCGACAACTTCGTAATGCGGCTGAGGAAAACGTTTGAGCCCGACCCGGCCGCGCCGCGACATTTTCTGAGCGTGCGCGGGGCCGGGTATCGGTTTGTTTCCAAAGACGGCACTTCCGAGCCCACGAGCGAAGAAGGGCCGGCGGAAAGTTAGGCCGGCCAAATCTCGCGTGGAAAGCGGCGGCAAAAACCGTAAGATAGCAGCCGCCGAATGACCAAGCCTTCCGTCAGTTCGTAGATGGGCTCGGCCGATTCGCGCTTACGTCATTTGACTCCCGCGAACGACTTGAGAATTGCCCCCGATGATGAAGAAGCAACTGTTCGCCAAGAAATCGCTCCGCCGGCTCTTAGAAGAGATGGCGGGTGAAGATCGCCTGCACCGCGTGTTGGGGCCGGTTTCGTTGACGGCGCTCGGCGTCGGAGCGGTGATCGGGGCGGGCATCTTTGCGGCGACGGGAGCGGCGGCCAGCGGGACGGCCGGCCCGGCACTGATGGTGTCGTATGCCGTTGCCGGAATCACCTGCATCTTCGCCGCGCTTTGTTACGCCGAGTTCGCCAGCATGGCGCCGGTCGCGGGAAGCGCCTACACCTATGCTTACACGACGCTGGGCGAACTCTTCGCCTGGATCATCGGCTGGGACTTGGTCTTGGAATATGCCGTCGGTGCGGCGACGGTCGCCAATAGTTGGTCGGGTTACTTTCAGAGCGTGCTGCGAAAATTCAACATTGAGTTGAGCCCACTGATTAATAAGTCTCCTTGGCTTTACACCGAAGACGGCAATCTCGCGCTGACCGGTTCGATCATCAATTTGCCTGCCGTCGTCATCACGGCGATCATGACGGCCGTGCTCGTAAAGGGCATTCGCGAAAGCGCGAGCTTCAACGCGCTGATGGTCTTCATCAAGGTGGCGGCCGTGCTCTTTGTGATCTTCGTGGGGGCGTTTTACGTCAATCCGGAGAATTGGCAGCCGTTCGCGCCGTTTGGCTGGGGCGGCGTGACGCTCTTCGGGCATCCGCTGCCCGGCACCGAGATGAATCTTGCGAATAAACCGGTCGGCATGCTGGCCGGCGCCGCGATCATTTTCTTCGCCTATATCGGCTTCGACAGCGTCTCCACACACGCGGAAGAAGCGAAGAACCCGCAGCGCGACGTGCCGATCGGCATCATTGCCTCGCTGATCGTTTGCACGGTGTTGTATATCGGCGTCGTGGCCGTGCTGACCGGAATGGTGCCGTATTCGTCGATTCATCAAGAGGCCGGGGTGTCGTCGGCGTTTGCGGAAAAGAACTTGCCGTGGGCGGATCTCATCATTTCGGCGGCGGGCGTCGCAGGCATCACGTCGGTGCTGCTGGTGATGATGCTCAGTGCGCCGCGGGTTTTTCTCGCGATGGCGCGCGACGGCTTGCTACCGCAGAAGTTTTTCGCGGATATCCATCCTAAGTTTCGTACACCGTGGAAGAGCACGATCGGCGTCGGCGTGTTCGTTGCCGTACTCTCCGGGCTCTTGCCGATTACCGCGCTCTTGGAAATGACGAACATTGGAACGTTGTTCGCCTTCGTCATCGTCTGCACCGCCGTCCTCGTGATGCGGAAACTGGACCCTGACCTTCCTCGTCCGTTCCGTTGCCCGATGGTCCCTATCGTTCCGATTCTCGGCATCGCTTCCTGCTTGATGCTGATGCTCTCATTGCCGGCCGGTAACTGGTGGCGACTCATCGGTTGGCTCGCGCTTGGGCTCACGATCTATTTCGGTTACAGCCGTTATCACAGCACGCTCGGCAAAGAACTGCGCGGCGAGTTGGCCGTTCACGGAGCTACGCCTGCCGGCAGCCCGCACGAGAAGCGGTAAGGCTGCCGCGATTAGCCCCCAGTACTTCACGCCGGGGGCAAACGACGTGGCTGTTTGACTGCCATGCCGTCAAATGCCTTGGCGCACATTGCCCCCGGTGTAAAGAACCGGCGGCGAAAGTCGTGCTTTAGCGAGAATTTGCGCCACCGCCTCAATCGCGGCACGCACTTTGCTTTCTCGTTA
>JAFLCO010000560.1 GCA_017303535.1 Planctomycetota bacterium | reverse complement strand
GGTTGCGCGTGGGCATCGGTTCGCCGAGCGACGTGCATCCCGATATGAACGCGGCTGATTTCGTTTTGGCGAAGTTCTCGAAGCGGGAACAATCCGAAATGGACCTGGCCGTGCAGCTGGCCGCCGACGCGGCCGAATGTTGGGTACGCGAAGGAATCGCCGCGGCGATGAATCGCCATAACGCAAGTAAAGACTGACGTCAGCAAAGACTAAAGACACACAAGACTTAAGACCGGAGACCTAAGACTCAAGTAGACCGAAAATACCCATGACGTGAAGCTCCGCCGCGAGGCAGCTTCGGTCTTCGGTCCCTAGTCTTCCGTCTCACATTTAGGAGCTGCCTCGTGGCGAAGCACGTGTACGAAGCGATGTTCATTTTCGACTCCAACCGGTTCGGTCGCGATCCGGGCGGGGTGTCCGGCGCCATTGCGACGATGGCCCAAAAGTTCGGCGGCGAAATCCTCGCTAGCCGCCTCTGGGAAGAGCGCCGCCTGGCCTACCCGATCAACGGCCAACGCAAGGGCACCTACTGGCTCACGTATCTCCGCCTGGAAAGCAAAGAGCTGGTCAACCTGAACCGCGAAATCTCGCTCAACGAATCGATCATGCGATCGCTCGTGCTGAAGGTCGACCCGCGCATCGTCGATGCCCTCGTCAGCCACGCCACGCAATCGCATGCCGCTCCGGCTCCGGTTGCCGCACCGCGTCGTGAAGCGGTCGCCGCCGGCGCCGATGAAGCCGCGGAATAGTTTCAGTCGCCCCGTCTCCTTGGCGTCGTGAAGACGCCTCCCGCGAGTAGCCGCCATGGCCAGCTTCAACAAAGTCATCTTGATGGGCAACCTGACCCGCGATCCCGAAGTGCGTTATACGCAAGGGGGCACGGCGGTGTCGGAGATCGGTCTGGCCGTCAACGACAAGCGTAAAGATGCCAAGGGCGAGTGGATTGAAGAGACGACGTTCGTCGACGTCACGCTCTGGGGTCGCACGGCCGAGATCGCCGGCGAGTACCTCGGCAAAGGTTCGTCGGTGCTCATCGAAGGCCGGCTGAAGCTCGATAGTTGGGAGAAAGACGGCCAGAAGCGTTCAAAGCTCCGCGTCGTCGCCGAGAACATGCGGATGCTCGGCGGCAAGGGAGGCGGCGGCGGTCGCGGCGGTTCCCCTCCGCCCGATGAAAGCGAATACGGCGAATCGTCCGGATCCAGCTATGGCGGGTCGTCCGGCGGCGGCTCACGGGGCGGCAGTCGCGGCAATCAAGGCGGCGGCGGCGGAAGCCGTCAACCGGCCGGCGAGGAAGACATCCCGTTCTAAACGCCGCTTCGAGTAACCCGTATCGCGGCCCAGTAAAGACTTTGGCAAGACTTCGGCCGCACGCAATGCGTCCGCACAACACCGAACAAGATACGCAGACAAAAAGATACGCAGACAGAGGATTATAAAAATGCCCACGCAACGAAAACTCGGCAAGCGTTTGCCTCGCGGTCGCAACGGCGGCGTCGAGTTGATGCTGATCCAAGACGTCGATCACCTCGGTAAGCAAGGGGACGTCGTCAGCGTTCGCCCCGGCTATGCGAACAATTTTCTTCTGCCGCAGGCTCTGGCAACCGTCGCCACGGAGCACCACAAGCGGATGGTTGAGAAGCACCGCGCTCGCCTGAATGAAATCCAAAAGGCCCGCATGGCCGGCCTCCGCGATTTCGCCGAACAATTGGCGAAGCAAAGCGTGACGATCGAAGCCAACGCCAACGACGAAGGCCATCTCTACGGCTCGGTCGGCCCGACGGAAATCATCAACGCTCTGAAGAAGCTCGATTTCACGATCACGGCCGATCAGGTCCGCCTGAAGGGCCCGCTCAAGGAACTTGGCCTCTACACGGTAAAGATCCACCTCGGCCACGAAATCGAAAGCGACCTGAAGGTCTGGGTCGTGCCGACCGTGCAGGACGAGCATGCCGCCGAGAAGAAGCCCGCCGCGGAAAAGCCGGCGGCTGAGAAGAAGTAGAAACTGCCATAGAGTCGGCATTCGCGAAATCGCTCGCAGGCCGAATCGTTGCGTTATAATCACGGCGTCGTCCGCATTGTTCGGGCGACGCCGTTTCTTTTTGCGCCGCACGGAGGGAAGCCCAAACATGTCGACCCAAGAGCGCGAGCGATTTTCCGGCCGTCGCGACAACCCGCCGGTGCGGCCGGCCTCCGAGATGTTCGACCGCGCCCCGCCGCATAGCCCCGAAGCCGAAAAGGGCGTGCTCGGCAGCTTGCTGCTCGACCCGCGCATGTGCGACGACGTCGCAATGGTGCTCCGCCCGGAGGAGTTCTACTCGCCGTCGTACCGCAAGCTCTACGAGCAGATGCTCGAGATGCACAACTCGGGCAAGCAGATCGACGCCACGCTCCTCATCGAACGACTGCAGACTTCGGGCGACTTTGAAATGCTCGGCGGCATGTCGCTGCTGTTGGATATTGCCGAATGCGTGCCGACGGCGGCCAACGCCGTGTGGTACGCGCAAATCATTCGCGACAAGGCCGTCGTCCGCGACCTGATCCACGCTTCGACCGAAATCCTCCGCGACTCCTACGACGCGGCGATCGAGCCCCGCGAACTTTTGGCCCAGGCCGAAGCCAAGGTGTTCGCCATCTTGGAACAGAAGGGCACCGCCAACGTCGCGGGCATGGCCGACATTCTGCACGAGACGA
>JAFLCO010000056.1 GCA_017303535.1 Planctomycetota bacterium | reverse complement strand
ACGACCGGCTCCACGTCGCAGAGCAGGTCGCTAAAAATCATCACCAGACTGCGGTGCTTAAGCATCGCGGCCGTTTGCACGAGGCATTTGGCGACGTCGGTCTTGCCGGTTGGTTGCAGGCGGGCCAAGAGCGACAGCACGGTGCCGAACTGCGTGCGTTTGGAGCGCGGCGGTACGCTGGCCCGAATCTTTTCGTCGAACGTCACCAGCCCGACAGGGTCTTGCTGGTGGACCATTAAGTAACACAGCGCAGCGGCCAGGCAGACGGAATAGTCGAACTTCGTCGTCTCCCGGCGGTACGTGTAGCCCATCGACCGGCTGAGATCGATCGTCAGGTAGCCGGTGATGTTCGTCTCGGCTTCGTACTTGCGAACGTAGTATTTGTCGGTCTTCGCGTAGACGAGCCAATCGATATCGTGCGGATCGTCGCCGGCCGAATACTTGCGATGCTCGCTGAACTCGACCGAGAAGCCCTGGAATGGACTGGCGTGCAAACCTTGTAGGAAGCCCTTAACGATGAACTGCGCGCGCAGATCGAGCCGAGCGATCTGCCGAGCAACCTCGGGCTTCAGGTATTTCTCCGCGGCGGTCATACCGGCATTCTACCGCTCTCAAAGCCCAAGAGGCCAGCGCCCTCGAACTTTACGGTAGTGGGAGTTCATTCGTTGCGAACGGCACGAATGAGGTCTACGGCGACGTTCACGACCCCATGAGTACGCCGAATCTCCTCGCGTACCGCAGCGGCTCGCTCGCGCACGCGCTCCGATACTTTGGGATCGACGGTTCGACGCTCGGCCGCTGCGCGAGCGACTTCGTCATGGTCGGATTGTTCGATTGCGGTGGTCATTCCGCAATTCCCCTCATCCGCCGCTGCGCGGCACCTTCTCCCGCAAGGGGAGAAGGATTAGTTGCCCACACTACGCGCCCTTCTGAAATTCCTTCATCCAGTCCGCCAGCAGTTGCACGCCTTCGATCGGCATCGCGTTGTAGATCGAGGCGCGGATGCCGCCGACCGAGCGGTGGCCCGGCAGGTAGTGCAGGCCGCGGCTTTCGGCTCCCTTGAGGAAAGCCTTCTGCTTTTCGTCGTCGGGCAGCTTGAAGGTGACGTTCATCAGTGACCGGTCGGCCTTCTGCGCATGGCCCGTGTAGAAACCGCCCGAGGCGTCGATGACGTCGTACAGCTGCGCCGCCTTCTTCTTGTTGTGGGCCAGCATCTTGTCGAGCCCGCCGATGTCGTTCTTCAGCCACCGCGTGACGAGCATCATGATGTAGATCGAGAACACGGGGGGCGTGTTCAAGAGCGACTTTTCCTTCGCGTAGAGCGCGTAGTTCATCATCGTCGGCAGCTTGTCGGTTGAGCGGCCGAGCAAGTCGTCGCGAATGATGACCGTGGTCACGCCGGCCGGGCCGGAGTTCTTTTGGGCGCAGGAATAGATGAGGCCGTAGCGGTCCATCGGCAGCGGCCGACAGAGGAAATCGCTCGAGGCGTCGCAGACCAGCGGCAGGCTGCCGGTCTTCGGTTCGTCGAGGAATTGCACGCCTTGGATGGTTTCGTTCGACGTGAAGTACGCGTACGACGCCCCTTCGTCGACCTTCAGATCCCCAGCGGTCGGGAGCCGATCGTAGTTCGTCGCCTTAGCATCGTAAGTGGCTTTGGCCGTGCCGAACTTTTTGGCTTCGTCCAGCGCCATCTTGCTCCAACTGCCGGTCACGACGTACTCGGCCGCCTTGCCTTCTTGGAGCAAGTTCATCGGCACCATCGAAAACTGCAGCCGGCTGCCGCCTTGCAGAAACAGCACCTTGAAGTTGGCCGGAATCTTCAAAAGCTCGCGCAGATTGGCTTCCGTCTCTTCGAGCACCTTGTCGAACCACGGGCAGCGGTGGCTGATTTCCAAAGCCGACACGCCGAGGCCCGGCAGGGCCAGCAAATCGCGCTGGGCTTCTTCAAGGACCTTAAGGGGCAAAGTCGCGGGACCGGGCGAAAAGTTGTAGACTCGCTTTTCCATGACGGGCAAACTCTCTGACGAAACTAGAATATGGGCGTGCGACGTGCGGAAACGCGGTTCTATCGACCCTGCTCCACGCGTCGCTAACACTTGGCCGGAAACGGCTTAGGATACACTTTTCCGCCCAAAGTTGGCCAGACCTATGAAATACCGGCAATTCTCACGAACCTGCTCCGTCGACGCTTCCGGGCCGGAACTCTTCGCTTGGCACGCACGACCGGGGGCCTTTCAAAGGTTGCTCCCTCCGTGGGAGTCGGCCGAGATCATCGAGCAAAAAGGAACGATCCGCGACGGCGACAAACTCGTGCTCCAGATGAAAGTCGGCCCGCTCAAGCAACGCTGGGTTGCCGAACACGTCGACTACATCGAAGGGCACCAATTTGCAGACAAGCAAACCTCCGGCCCGTTCGCGCATTGGGAACATTTTCATCAGATTCAAGCCGCCGGCCCGGAAAGCTCGAAGCTGACCGATCGCATCGAATATGCGCTGCCGCTGGGGGCCGTGACGCAGCCGCTCTTGAACGGTTCGGTCCAGCGGCGCTTGTCGCGGATGTTCGCTTACCGACATCGCGTGACGCAGGACGACCTCGCGGCCCATCATCGCTACATCGGTCGCGCGCCGCTGCGCGTGCTCGTCACCGGCTCGGGCGGATTGATCGGTTCGTCGCTCATTCCGATGCTCACGACCGGCGGGCACACCGTGGCCCGGATGACCCGGACGCAAAGCAAACGAGGCGGCATTCGTTGGGACCCGGATGCCGGCGAGATCGATCCGTCGGCGCTGGAAGGTTTTGATGCCGTTGTGCATCTGGCCGGCGAAAACATCGCGGGCGGCCGCTGGAACGAAGAGCGCAAACGCCGCATTTTAGAAAGCCGCACGAAGGGGACGAGCTTGCTCGCCGGCGCATTGGCGAAGCTCAAGAATCCGCCGAAGGTGTTTGCCTGCGCTTCGGCGATCGGCTTCTACGGCAACCGGGGCGACGAAACGCTCGACGAGCGCTCGCCGGCGGGCGAAGGGTACTTAGCCGACGTCTGCAAACAGTGGGAAGCCGCGGCCGAACCGGCTCGAGCGGCCGGCATTCGCACAGTGAATATGCGGTTCGGCATCGTGCTGGGTATGGGAGGCGGAGCGCTGGCGAAAATGCTGACGCCGTTCAAGCTCGGCGCCGGCGGCAACCTCGGTTCCGGGAAGCAATGGATGAGTTGGGTGGCGCTCGACGACGCCGTCGGCGCGATTCATCATGCGCTCTTTAACGAGGCGCTCACCGGGCCGATGAACGTCGTCGCGCCGACGCCGGTGACCAACGCCGAGTTCACCAAAACGCTCGGCCGCGTCGTCGCACGACCGACGATCTTCCCGATGCCCGCCTTCGCCGCACGGCTGGCCCTCGGTGAAATGGCCGACGCCCTGCTCTTGGCCAGCACGCGCGTATTGCCGCAAGCTCTACAACTCACCGACTACCGCTTCCGCTTCCCGACGCTGGAAGAAGCCCTACGGCACTTGCTCGGCCGCATGAAAAACATCTAGAGCAATTTCGAATGATTGCCGGGTGGCTGGGTCTGAGCTGAAGGCGAAGGCCCAGTAACTGGGGCACCGCTGCGCTATGCCCCAGCCACCCGCAATAACGTTGTTAACTTCTCGACCTCGTCCGAGATTTGCGGCCGGCGCTCTCGCACGAGCGCCGCAAGCCGGACGCACTCGTCGGTGTCGCCCTGCCTCGCGGCGGTTTCCAATTCTAAAAGTAGCGTCGCGTCGGGTTGCTCCAGCATCGCGAGTTGCCCGTGCAGTAGATGAGCGCTGAAGGCGACGTCGGCGTAGCGGCCTTCCTCGACCGCCGACGTCAGCAAGTCGAACTGTCGCGGCGACTCTTCGAGAAACAGCGCGGACAGCTCATTGAGCAGCGCCGGGTTGCCGCCGAGCCGGGCCAGCGCGCGATCGCGCGGTGTGGAATCGTCGGCGTTAGCCGGAGCTGCGTCCTTCGCGGCCGGCGTCGCAATAGGCTTGCCGACCCGATTCAGCGCGTCTTCGACCTCATGTCGCGAGAACGGCTTCAGCAACAGACCATCGGCGGCGTTTTTGTCGGTTGCGGAAGCGTCAAACGTCGCATCGGCCGTGACGAAGATGATCGTCACCGAGCGACCGGATCGCGCCGCTTCTCGACGACGCAGTTCCGCGGCCGTTGCTCGGCCGTCGATGCCCGGCATATTGACGTCGAGCAGCACGACGTCGAACGCGGATTGCTCAAGTGCGGCTCTCTCAAAAGTATCAACAGCCGCATGGCCGTCGGCGCAGCAGGTCGCCGAGTGGCCGAGTTCCGCCAACATGGCTTCCAAAACTCTGCGACCGGCCGGCGAATCATCGACGACCAGCACGTTCAGTTGCTTGGCGCCTTCCAGCGGCTGCGGCACCGTGATCGTGCCGGCTTGTTCGCTCGCCGCACATTCCACACAGGGAAGCGAGAAAGTAAACGTACTCCCCTGGCCCGGTCGGCTTTCGACCTCCAACTGGCCGCGCATCAGCTCGGCGAGTTGTCGGGAGATGGCCAATCCCAGGCCTGCTCCTTGTCTGGCCGATGCCGCTTCGCCGATTTGGACGAACGACTCGAACACGGCTTGTTGCCGGTCGGGCGCGATGCCGAGGCCTGTGTCGCGCACGACGAAACGGACTTCGCGACCGTCGTCGACATGCCGCACGTAGCTGCGCAGTGAAACATCGCCGTGGTCCGTGAATTTCACGGCGTTGCCGAGCAGGTTCGTCAGAATCTGTCCGATCCGCAGCGGATCGCCCTGGAGCCGGCGCGGCAGATCGTCGGCGAGGTCGAGGGAAAACCGCAAACCGCGGGCTGCGGCCAGCGGGCGAATCATAGCCGCCGTGTCGTGCAGCAGTTCGTGCAAGTCGAACGGACCGTCGTCGAGCCGCAACCGGCCCGCTTCGATGCGCGACAAATCCAACAGATCGTTGACCAGCGCCAGTTGCCGGCGGGCCGAGTCTTGGATCAGCTCCAGCGCTTCGGCTGTGCGCGCTTCGCCGGGCGTTTCCCCGTTTCGCGGCGTGGTGCTTTGCGCCATTTCCACGGCCCCGAGGATCGCGTGCAACGGCGTGCGTAGTTCGTGGCTGACGTTCGTCAAGAACTGCGACTTGGCACGGTTCGCCGATTCGGCGACGTCGCGGGCCGTGCGAAGTTCTTTACCAAGTCGAACCAACGCGGCGAACGAACGGCGGATCTGTCCGGCCGCCGGGCGAAAGACGTACATCCCCTCCACGAGCAACGTACCGAGCGTCAACAACAACAAGACCGACTCGATGATTCGCAGCCGCGCGACTCGGGCCTGCGCCTCGCGCTCGTACTGCGCGACGACGGCGTCCATCCCTTCCAGAAACGCTCGCTCGTCCGACAGCAGCGTCGCGAGGTCGGCCGGATGCGCGACGTTAGGGTCCGCCGCGATGCGTCCGGCTGCCGTCGAAAGGGCCGCGAACGTCGGTTCGAGCCGCGTGAAGATCGCGGCCGCTGCAGGCGAGTTGCCGTCGGAATGCCCCACGGCGGCATCACCGCGGCGAAGTTCGTCGTGGCAGCGTCGCCACAGCTCCAAGCTCGATCGAAGTTCGTCGGCGCGGGCCGACTGTTCCGCCGGCGAAGGTCGATCGTTGAGCACGAGCGCGCACTTCACGATGCGCTGACTCAGCATCCGCTGTCGGCCTGCCGTGTTGACGAGCTTCGAATCGCCGAGCTGTTCCACAAGTCGGGCTTGCACGAACAGTTGCCCGGCGATCGAAAGCACGGCCACCGCCGAAAGCGCGAGAATGTAGTAGCGCGTGAGACGCCGCGAACCGTCGGCATCCGCAGTCGCCGAGTCGGGAAAGGGCTCACTCATCGGCAGCGTCGCCGGGCAAGTCGTCGGCTTCGTCGTCGCCCACGGCTTCGACGGTCGCCGATCCGAACGCGGCCAGCGAAATGCCGTGCGTGCGGATTTTCTTACGCAGGTTGCCGCGCGTGATTCCAAGGATGCGGGCGCTGCGGGCCTGATTGCCGTGCATGGCTTCCAACACTTGCATCAGCAGGTTGCGTTCCATCTCGGCGACGGCGTCGGCATAGACGGTGTGCGACCCGTCGGTCATCCGGCCTTGCGCGAAGCGGCGCCAGTCCGTGGTGCCCGACTGCGCGACGGCGGTCTCCGCGCGCGGGCCGCCGATCGCCGCCAATAAAAAATCGGAGGCGACGACCGTCCCTTTCGTTTCGACCAATGCCCGACGCAAGACGCTTTGCAACTCGTCGAGATTGCCCGGCCACGCATAACTGGCCAACAGCGCGAGCGATTCGGAGGAGACGCGCACCGGTTCGCTCGTCAACGTGCCGCCGAGCCTGCTGAAGCGCTTGACGAAATGATCGACTAGAAGCGGAATGTCGTCGGCCCGCTCACGCAGCGGCGGCAGCGTGATGCGAAACGACCGCAAGAGGTAATAAAGTTCAGCGCGAAACTTCCCGGCCGCCACGCAAGCGTCGAGGCTGGCCGTGGTCACGCCGATGAGTTGTACGTCGGCCTTGAGCGTGTCGCGGCCGCCGACGCGTTCAAACTCGCCGTCGCGGATGAGTCGTAGAATTCGGCTTTGTGCGGCGGGGGTCAGTTGCTCGATGCCCCCGAGCAGCAGAACGCCCCCTTGGCATTGTTCGACGCGTCCGACATGTGTGACGACTTGTGCGCCGGCTTCCAGGCGTTCGGAGCCGAAGAGTTCGACGTCGAGCCCCGCCGCATCGTAGTCGGCGCAATTGACCGTGCGAAACGAACCGCCGGCGCGCGGGCCGTTTTGAACGACGGCTCGCGCCACCGACTCTTTACCGGTGCCCGGCTCCCCTTCGACGAGGATCGGCGCGTCGAGCAGCGCTACGCGGCCGATCGCTTTGTACACCTCTTGCATCGCCGGACTGCGGCCGATGAGAAAATCGGCGTCGGGTTCCGCGGGCGCGATCGATTCGAGCTGCACCGGCGTGCGCATCAGCCGGCGAGACTCGAGGGCCCGCTCAAGCTGTTGTTCCAATCGCGCCAAGTCGAGCGGCTTCGGCAGGTAGTCGAAGGCACAAAGCTTCATGGCTTCGATCGCCGTGCGGCTGGTGCCTTGAGCCGTGACGAACAGCACCGGCAAGTGGCGGTCGAAGGCGCGAATTTTTTTGAGGACTTCGAGCCCGCCGAGGTCGGGCAGGACGTTGTCGAGAATCACGACGTCGGGCCGCTCGCGCTGCACGCGTTCGAGGCCCGTCGAACCATCGGCGGCCGTCGCGAGCGCATAGCCCTTTTCGGCGAAAAAACTTTCTAGCAGGCGGCGAATCAGCGGGTCGTCGTCGATGGCGACGATGCGCGGCGCGCGGCGAGAAGAGGTGGGCTCGGACATCGGCGGCAGCGAACTCAGTGGCGGATGGGAATCATCGACGGGAGCCGGATGAACGGCATCCGGCCGTCTAAGGCAACTTGAATGCCGAAGCGTCACGGGTCGCAGCGCGACCACTCCGCGAGCGACTGCTACTTTTGGCGAGATAACGCTTTACAGCATTCGGCCATTTTCCGCAGCCGGTCGCTTTCGCAGACGCTTCGCCCGGAGAAGCGGCAGCGACTGCTTAATGTCGACGACCGGTGCCCGCAGCCGCAGCCGCTAGAAATTCCACTGATACTGCGTGTAGAAGAAGTTCGCGTCGCCGCGGTACGGCACGCCCGGCGTGAGCCGATAGTAGTCGCCTGAGAAGAAGTGCGAATAGCCGAAGAGGATATCCATCCGCGGGTTGAGCGTGTAGTTGATCGTCATGTCGAGTTCGTGCCCCAGATCGCGCGAGACCGGCGCGTTGGCGGCGTTGAAGGCCGACATGTTGATGTTGTACGGCGTGTCACGGCCGTCTTCGAGGAAGAAGTAGTAGTACCAGAGGAGTACTTTCACCTTCTCATGTGGTTGCATCGTCAGCTGCACGTTGGGCGTGCAGATGTTGCTCCGGCCGTAGATGTCCATGAAGCCGAGATATTTGTGGGCCAGCGGGAACAAATGATTGAACCCTTCGCCGGCCCCGCGCCGTGCACCGCCCGACGCGTAGTCGAAGTAGGCCCACAGCGTCGGCTTCCACGTGCGCTTTTCCATCTTGCGGCCGACGCCGGCCGTGGTGAAGGTGCCCCAGTGGTCGGAGCCGCTGGTGTTTTCACCGTACTGCATGCCCCCTTCAAGCTCCCAAAGCCAAGCGTCTTTAGAGCCGAGCCAGCGGGCACCGTTGGTTTGGTAGTGATACGAGTTCACGCCGGCGCTGTTGTAGTAGCTCATCCAGTAGGTGTCGAAGGTGTGTCCCTCGATCGCCTTATAGGTGCCGTAGACGCCGGAGAACTCTTGTCGATAGTCGGGCGTGTCCCAATTGTTGGCGGCGACCGTGACCGGGTGAGTATAAAAAGCGTCGATGTTCCAATCTTCGCCGGCCCACATGAACTTAACGCCTTCGAACGTGCGTCGCGTGTTGGCCCAATCGAGCGGCGAAATGAGCCGTTCGGCGCCGTAGAGCAGCTCTTGCCGGCCGCCGCGAAACTTCAGATTGCCGCGAGCGCCGTCGACGAGCGTGAGATCGACGAACAGGTTTTGCACGTCGAGCTGGTTCTCTTCGATCGCGCGAGGCGCGAAGTCTTCGAAGTTGCTCTCGGCGTCGAGCATTTCGGCGTACACGCGGACGTCTTCCGAAAGCTGGGCGTTGGCGAAGAGCCGGGTTCGTTGCAGGAGGAAAGCGTCGTCGACGCCCGTGAGCCCGAGGCCGCGCATGTTTTGCTCGGCGTGTTGTCGCAAGCGGTACTGCCCGCCGACGTCGAGCGTGGCGCAGTTGCCGAAAAAGCAAAAGTGCCGCTGTTTGAAACGGTCGCCGCAGAAGCAATCGGTGTAGAGCGGATTGTCGATGTACGCGAAGTTGTTGTCGAAGAAGAGCGGCTTGTACGCGCCGGCGACGGCTTTCTTCAGGGCCTCTTTCTTCTTCTTCAGCTCGGCGGCTTTCTTGGCGGCGTCGGCGGGAGGGGCCTCGTACGTGGTCGAGAGCGAAGCTTCACGCGCCCAAGGCTCGGCGGCTGCGAAGGTCGGCTGTTCGACGGCTTCGACGGCCGGGGCGAGATCGATCGGCTCGACTTCGGTCGCGACGCCGACTTGAGCGACGCTCAACAGGAGAAACAGTGTCGAAGCCGATCCGCCGCGCTTAAGCAAAGACATGAACTTCGAACTCCGCATCCGTGTCGCACGCCCCGAGTCACACACCTTGGTCTGCCGGACGTCCGTGCCGGCATATCTCGCAAGCAACGTGCGAATCCTCGGATAGTGGGGACATCGGACGCGGCTTCGGGCAAAAATCGTGAAGCGGCTTTCACCCCTCACAATCGCTCGATTCCCCGCAGCTTCGCGCCGTTTTGCAGAAAATTCGGCTGAAAATGGCTCTTTTGGAATCGTTAGCCGCCGCCCCACGGTCTCGGCGAAACCACGCCTAAGAGACTTGGAAAACCGAGTTGCGCAAGCGGATTCCCGCCGAAAACGGACGGCGCGGCCTCCGCGCGGCCGGCTGGTTCCGCAGGAGCCACCCCGCGCCGACTGTCGGAGCATGAGTTGAAGGCACGCCTGCTTGATGCTGCCGCAGAACAACTGTCAGGCGGAAGTTGCGAGGCCCGACGCATCGTTTCCCGTCGTCGTCGTATTCGCCGCATTTCGACGTGGCATTGCGCGCCGCTCAGTCGCAGCCTCATTGGTTCGGCATACTTCATGCGTTAAAGAGCGTCGCGAGTCCCTGAGCGGTTGGCGGTCCGCTCCTGGTCGTTCGCGAAGCCTCTGACCTCATGCCGAGTCGTCCGCAATGAACACCGCCCGCAGTTCGCTGGTCTTATGCGCTCTCTTGATTCTCACGGCCGTGCTGCTGGCCTCAACGGCCGGCTGCGGCGCGGCGACGGCCGGTTCCGGAGCGGGCGACGTCGCATCGGCGGTCGGCGATGAGAAACTCGTCGAGTTGCTGCCGGTCGAGAAAGATCGCCTCCGGCTCGGCTTCATCAAGCTCACCGATTGCGCCCCGCTGGTCATCGCCAAGGAGAAAGGCTTCTTCGATGACGAAGGTCTCGAAGTTGCCGTAGAAGCGCAAGCCAATTGGAAGATCCTGCTCGATCGCGTCGTCGGCGGCGAACTCGACGGAGCCCATATGCTCGCCGGTCAGCCGATCGGCGCGACGATCGGTTTCGGTACGCCGGCCCACATCATCACGGCCTGCAGTTTGGACCTGAACGGCAACGCGATCACGGTTTCGAATCGCGTGTGGGAAAAGATGCAAGCCGCCGACGAGCGATTGCGTTCGCCGGCGCCGACGCATCCGATTTCCGCCGCCGCGCTCCGTCCGGTGATCGACGAATATCGAGCGGCCGGCAAAGACTTCAACTTCGGCATGGTGTTTCCCGTGTCGACGCACAACTACGAACTCCGCTACTGGCTGGCCGCCGCCGGCATCCATCCGGGCTTCTACACGCCGAGCGATGCCCGCGGCGTCGATCAGGCGGAAGCGGTGCTCTCAGTGACGCCGCCGCCGCAAATGCCCGCGGTGCTCGAAGCCGGCACGATCGACGCCTACTGCGTCGGCGAACCGTGGAACCAGCAAGCGGTGCGAAAGCGAATCGGCGTGCCGGTGGTCACCGATTCGGAAATCTGGCGCAACAATCCCGAGAAGGTATTCGGCGTCACCGCCGAGTGGAACGCCAAGTATCCGCAAACGCACTTGGCCTTGGTCAAAGCGATCATCCGCGCCTGCCAATGGCTCGACGCGACGGACGGGGGCGGCAAGTTTCTGAATCGTGAAGAAGCCTGCCGCATCCTGTCGCGGCCGGAGTACGTCGGTGCCGACTACGAAGTGATCGCCGCGAGCATGACCGGCACGTTCACGTTTCAGACGACCGACCAACGCTCGGTGCCGGAGTTCAATGTCTTCTTTCAGCACAACGCGACCTACCCGTTCTACAGCGATTGCATCTGGCTGCTCACGCAAATGCGCCGCTGGGGACAAGTGGCCGAGCAAAAACCGGACGCTTGGTATCACGAGACGGCCGCCAAGATTTATCGGCCCGACATTTACCGCCGCGCGGCCGATTCGCTGGTCCGTAGCGGCCATTTGCAAGCTTCCGACATCCCGCGGACCGACGGCTATAAGCCTGCCACGGGCGAGTTCATCGACGGTGTGAATTATGACGGCCGCAAACCGACGGCGTATCTCGAGAGACTGAAGATCGGGTTGAAGTAGGTCGCCGACAAATCCAACAGTCCCGGACACGTCGGCCTTAGGGCTCGACGCGCGCCACAGAAGAAGATGGTTCATTGATATGAAAGAAAACCTGATTCGCGTCACGAATACGCTCGGCCTCGATCTGCTCGAGCCGATGATTCGTTTGGCGGCCCGCGACGAACCTCGGCAGCAATTGAAGCGGCTCTGGCTCTACCTGGGCGTGCCGGCCTTGGCGATGCTCGTCTTTTGCGGACTTTGGTACGGAGTGTCGCGCAACGTGCAAACGAAGTACGGCGCCATCCCGACGCCGCGCGAAGTCGCCGCCGCGGCCGGTGAGCTTTGGACCGCCCATCAAGAAGCGCGGGCCAAGGCGACCGAGTATCTCGCGAAGCAGCAAATGCTCTCCGCGCGGTTCGGCAAGCAAGCGCAGGCCGTGCAAACGCAAGTCGCCGCGGAAACCGATCCTGCGCGGCAAGCGGAACTGCGCGACCAAGCGGCCGTGTTCGCGCAGGCCTCGGGCCGTGCGCTGGAGCGTCGTTACAGCGGTGCGCCGACGTATCTCGATCAGATTCTTACGAGCCTCAAGACGGTGTTCGCAGGCTTCACGATCGCGTCGCTCATCGCCGTGCCGATCGGCATTCTCTGCGGCATGAGCCGCACCTGCATGGCGGCGTTCAATCCGCTGGTGCAGATCTTCAAGCCCGTGTCGCCGCTGGCTTGGCTGCCGCTGGTGATGATCTTAGTCGGTGCGCTCTACACGACCGACCCGAGCCACGCCTGGTTTGAAAAGTCGTTCATCAGTTCGGCGGTCACCGTCGCGCTTTGCTCGCTCTGGCCGACGCTCGTCAATACGGCGATCGGCGTCGCTTCCATCGACAAAGACTATCTCAACGTGGCCCGGGTGCTGAAGCTCTCGTGGTCGACGCGGCTCCGCAAGATCGTCGTGCCGGCTGCGATGCCGTACATCTTCACTGGATTGCGAATTTCGCTCGGCGTCGGCTGGATGGTGCTCATCGCCGCCGAGATGCTCGCGCAAAACCCGGGCCTCGGCAAGTTCGTCTGGGACATGTTTCAAAACGGCAGCAGCCGCACGCTGGCGATGATCATGGTCGCCGTGTTCACGATCGGCGGCATCGGTTTCGCGCTCGACCGCGTGATGGTGGCCCTGCAACGCTCGGTGAGTTACGGAGCGGTGACGCATTAGGAAATGCTGAGTGCTGAATGCTGACTGCTGAACGAGAGGAATCGCATCGCGAGTGACGCGGCTAAACGGTTCAAAGCTTTACGGATTTCAATAATGTCGTATCTACAGATCCAAAACATCTCCAAAAGCTTCGGCGTCGGTCGCGGGCGCGTCGACGTGCTCCGCGACGTTTCGCTTTCGATTCGCGAAGGGGAGTTTGTCGCCGTCGTCGGCTTTTCCGGAAGCGGAAAGACGACGTTGCTTTCCATGATGGCGGGCCTCGTGATGCCCGACGCCGGTACGCTTACGCTGGCCGGCCGTCCGGTGACGGGGCCAAGTCCCGAGCGCGGCATCATGTTTCAAACCTATGCCCTGTTGCCCTGGCTGACGGTACTCGACAACGTGCTGCTGGCCGTCGATTCCGTGTCGCTGAACACGTCGCACGCCGAGCGACGTGCGCGAGCCTTGGAATTGCTCGACTTGGTCGGCCTGTCGAAGGCTCTCGGCAAGCGGCCCGGCGAACTCTCCGGCGGCATGCGGCAACGCGTCTCGCTGGCACGCACGCTGGCCCTCAATCCCGACGTGCTGCTGCTCGACGAACCGCTCGGGGCCCTCGATGCCCTAACGCGCGGCAACTTGCAACAGGAGATTGCCCGCATCTGGGAATCGCAGCGGAAGACATGCGTGATGATCACCAACGACGTCGACGAAGCGCTGCTCCTGGCCGATCGCATCGTGACGCTGACCCCCGGCCCGCGATCGACCCTCGGTCGCGAATTCATCGTCGATTTGCCGCGTCCCCGCGATCGCAAAGAACTGAACCACTGCGACGTCTTCCGTCGGCTTCGCAACGACATCACGACGTATCTCATCGCGCTGCGCGACGAAAGCCGACGGCCCGCGACGACGGCCGGCGTGCCCGCGCCGCTCGGCCTGCCGGCGGCTCGTGTCAGTGAAACAGCCGAACTCGTCGCCTCCTAGTCACCTTCGGAACCGCGTCACCTTCGGAAAGATCAGTCTCACATGGCCGGCTACGTAGAGCTTTATCGACTCGGCAAAACCTACCCCACGCGGCGTGGGCCGGCCGTGATCGTGCAAGAATTCAACCTCAACATGGAAGAGGGAGAATTCGTCTCGCTCATCGGCCACTCCGGCTGCGGCAAGAGCACGGTGCTGAGCATGATCGCCGGCCTCACGCCGATCAGCGAAGGTTCGGTGATCGTGGCCCGCCGCGAAATCGAAGGAGCAGGCCCGGACCGAGGCGTCGTTTTTCAGGCGCCGTGTCTTTTGCCCTGGATGACGGCGGAAGAGAACGTGCTCTTGGGCGTGAGCCAAGTGCAACCGCAGCTTTCGTACGGAGAGCGGCGTGCGGTAGCGCGGAAGTATCTCGCGCTGGTCGACCTCGAACATGCGGCCGAGTTACGGCCCGCCTCGCTTTCGCAAGGGATGCGGCAGCGCGTGGGAATCGCTCGCGCGCTGGCCCTCACTCCCAACATGCTGCTGCTCGACGAACCGCTCGGGATGCTCGACTCGCTCACCAAGCTGGAACTGCAGGACGTTCTCTGCCGCATCCTCGAGCAAGATCGTCGCACGACGCTGATGGTGACGCACGACATCGACGAAGCTCTCTATCTCTCCGACCGCATCGTAATGATGACCAGCGGCCCGGCGGCGACCGTCGGCGAAATCGTCGAAGTGCCGTTCCCCCGCCCGCGCCGCCGCCAAGACGTGCTCGAACACCCCGAGTACTACGCGATCCGCGAACGCCTGATCGACTTCTTGGAAAATCACCACACAACACAAACCGCCGCCGCACTTTAAACAACGCCGCCCACTTCTCCCCTCTCCCCTTGTGGGAGAGGGACCGGGGGTGAGGGGGCAGAACTTCTCGCTGCGTCCAATTTCCACAATTCTCCCGCCGTCCACCCATGCTGCTCACCGCCGACAACCCGACGCCTCTCGCGCTCGACGCACCGTCGATGTCGTCGGCCGTGCGCAGCGACGGGCCGTCGCTGATCGCCGCGCTGTTGGACGAGCAGCGCGATCTGTCGGCCGTCGAGCGCTTCGCGCGGCTGCACACGGCCGGCGAACTCGCCCACGATCTACGGCATGCGCAGGCTCGGCACTACGAAGACCTGATCCCGCTATCGCAGCCCGGCCCCGGCGAGCAGTTCGCCTTTCGCGTCGATCTCGATGCCTGCAGCGGCTGCAAGGCGTGCGTCGCGGCCTGTCACCAACTCAACGGGCTGGCCGACGATGAAACTTGGCGGAGCGTCGGCCTCTTGGTCGGCGAGAAGCGCATTCCGCCGGTGTCGCCGTTTGCCAAAGTCCACACCGAAGTCCCGGTGCTGAAGCACGTCACCACGGCGTGC
The DNA here is from genome assembly GCA_017303535.1 of Planctomycetota bacterium. Lineage (GTDB taxonomy): Bacteria > Planctomycetota > Planctomycetia > Pirellulales > PNKZ01 > PNKZ01. The sequence continues at coordinate 9,269 of JAFLCO010000056.1, read as the reverse complement.
CATCATTGTGTCGAGCCCGGCTGTTTGAGCGGTTGCCCCACGCAGGCCTACGAAAAAGATCCGACGACCGGCATCGTGCGGCACCTCGACGACCAATGCATGGGCTGCCAGTACTGCGTGATGATGTGCCCCTACGAAGTGCCGCAGTACAACGCGGCGCTGGGGATCGTGCGCAAATGCGATATGTGCCGCCAGCGACTCGCGGCTCATGAAGCGCCGGCCTGCGTGCAATCGTGCCCGAATCGGGCCATCTCGATCCAGATCGTTCGCCGCGAAGACGCCGAAGCTGCGGCTTTGTGCGGCGTGTTTCTGCCGGATAGCCCGGACCCTCGGCAGACGATTCCGACGACGACGTTCGTCAGTCGCGACGCCGCGCTCGGCGCGCTGCGAGCCGCCGATTCGTTCTGCGACCGTCCGCAGCACGTACCGATGTCGCTGGTGACAATGCTCTGCTTGACGCAAGCCGCGGTGGGGTTGCTCGTCGTCGATGAAGCGTTGGCGCGACTCGCCGGCTCGGCATGGTCGGCAGAAGCCCGCACGTTCGCAGGTCTCGCGGCCGCGTTCGTCGGCATCGTCGGCGTGCACTGCGCGATGCTGCATTTGGGTAGGCCGACGCTCGCGGTCAAGGCTTGGCTCGGCTGGCGCACCAGTTGGCTGAGTCGGGAAGTGATCGTCTTCGGCGCGTGGATGGGAGTTGCCGCGACGTACGCTGCGGCACTACTCGGGTTCATCCCCGTCGGCTTGGCCGCACCGGCCCGCTATGCTTCAATCGCCGTCGGTTTCGCGGGCATCTACTGCTCGCTCATGCTCTACGCCGCGACCGGTCGCAAGTGGTGGAGTCCGGCACGCGGGGTCGTTCGCTTCTTCGGCACCATGTTGGTGCTCGGCCTGTTCGGTGCCGCGTTCCTCGCCGCTCACGTCGGCTTTGAATTTGCGTTGCGTTTGATCGTTGCCGCCGCCTTGGCGACGATCATCAAAACCGCCTGGGAACTGGCCGCGCTGAATCATTACTTTGCCGCGGAGCCGCAAGCGTTGCGTCGTACAGCCCGTCTGCTGACCGGCGAATTGCGGCTGGTCATCGACTTGCGCTCCGCCGCGGCTTGCATCGCCGTCGCGTTTGCGTATCTCGTTGTCGCGCTGCCGGCGCAGGCTCCGCTGTGGGCCTCCTTGGCGCTGGGGGCAGCCGTGGTCGGCGAAGTGATCGAGCGAACGCTGTTCTTCGCGGCGGTCGTCCCGGCCCGCATGCCCGGAGGGATCCGCGCATGAGCCTCGACGCTGCCCCGCCGATTTCGCGACCGCTCACCCAGCGCATGGCCGACGCCGTCCGCACGTTCGACGGCCCGCTTACGCACGAACTCGTGCTGACGCCGGGCAAGTTCGGGCTCGGCCGGCTTCCCGCAACGCTGCAGCCGACGTCGGTCACGCAAACCGTTTGCGGTTTTTGTTCGACCGGCTGCGGACTCACGGTTCATCTGCGCGACGGTGAGGCGGTCGGCCTCTCGCCGGCGACCGACTATCCGGTCAATCTCGGCATGGCCTGCCCGAAAGGTTGGGAAGCCCTCACCGTCCTGCAGTCCGACGACCGCGCGACGACTCCCCTTCTCCGCGATGCCGCAGGAAAGCTGCAACCGACCGATTGGGACACGGCCTTGCGCACGTTCTGCGAGCGCTTTCAAAACTTGCAGGCCAAGCACGGACCTGAGTCCGTCGCATTCTTGAGCACCGGGCAGATTCCGACTGAGGAGATGCTCTTCCTCGGCGCGCTGGCGAAGTTCGGCATGGGCTTCGTTCACGGCGACAGCAACACGCGGCAATGCATGGCCACGGCGGCGACCGCGTACAAGCAATCGCTGGGCTTCGACGCGCCGCCGTTCACCTACGCCGATTTCGAACAATCCGACGTGCTGGTCTTCGTCGGGGCGAATCCTTGCGTGGCCCATCCGATCATGTGGGAGCGCGTGCTGCGCAATAAGCGCAGTCCGAAGATCATCGTCGTCGACCCGCGCCGCACCGAAACCGCGGCCTGTGCGACGCAGCACCTGGCCATTCAGCCGAAATCGGACCTCACGCTGCTCTACGCCGTCGCGCATCTGCTCATTCAGAGCGGTTGGATCGACGCGGAGTTCGTCGCCGCGCACACCTCGGGCTTCGACGAATTCGCGGCGCATGTCGGCCGGCCGCAGTTCGCGCCGGAAACGGCCGCCGCCGCATGCGGACTCACGATCAGCGAGTTGGAAGAATTGGCCGCGACAATCCATCAAGGCGAGCGGGTGTCGTTCTGGTGGACGATGGGCGTGAACCAGAGCTACGAAGGGGTTCGCGCGGCGCAGGCGATCATCAACCTCGCGTTGATCACCGGCAACATCGGCCGGCCCGGCACCGGCGCCAACTCGATCACCGGCCAGTGCAACGCGATGGGCTCGCGGATGTTTAGCTGTACGGCGAGCTTGCCGTGCGGGCGCGAGTATACGAAAGAGGCCGACCGTCGCGAGACGGCCGACCTGTTGGGGCTCGACGTCAATCGCATCCCGGCGGCCAACAGCCTCTGCTACGACGAGATCCTCGACGCCGTTCGAGACGGCCGTATTCGCGGCCTGTGGATCATCGCCACGAACACGGCCCACTCGTGGATCAACTCGGCCGAAGCCCGCGAGGTGTTGGCCAAGCTCGAGTTCCTCGTCGTGCAGGACATGTATGTGTCGACGGAAACCGCGGCCGCGGCTCATCTCATCTTGCCCGCCGCCGGCTGGGGCGAAAAGGAAGGGACGTTCATCAACTCGGAACGCCGCTTTGGGCTGCTCAAGAAAGTGGCCCGCGCGCCGGGACAAGCCTTGGCCGACTTCGCGATCTTCCGCGCGCTCGCCGAGTATTGGGGCTGCGGCGAGACGTTCGCCGAATGGACGTCGCCGGAAGCCGTGTTTCAGATCATGAAGCGGCTCTCCGCCGGCCGCACCAACGACATTACGGGCATCGCCGACTATGCCGTGCTCGATCGGCTCGACGGCATTCAATGGCCGTGCGACGCAGCGACCGCCGCGGCGCTCGAGCAATCGCAAAGGGCCGACGAAATCCGCGAGCGCAGGCTGTTTGCCGACGGCCGGTTCGCGCATGCCGACGGTCGCGCGAAGCTTTTGTTCGACGAACCGCGGCCGATGCCCGAACGCCCCTGCGGCGAGTATCCGCTGGTGTTGCTTACGGGTCGCGGCTCGGTCAGTCAGTGGCATACGCAAACTCGTACGTCGAAGAGCGCCGTGCTGCGAAAACTGTATCCCGGTCGCTGCTACGTCGAGATTCACCCGGCCGACGCCGTCGTGATCGGCGTGACGACGGGGGATGCGGTCGTCGTCGAATCGCGGCGCGGCGCGCTGACGGCCGCGGCGTTCATCACGTCGGCCGTCGGTCGCGGGCGCGTGTTCTTGCCGATGCACTACGCCGCCGTCAATCGCTTGACGCTGCCGCACTTCGACCCGTATTCACGCCAACCGTCGTACAAAGACTGCGCCGTCCGTCTGCGCCGTTCGAAAGAGCAACCGGAAACGTAACCAGCAAACCTTGCCACCGAATACTAGCCCCGAAGCGCAAGCGAGGGGACATGCCGAGATAACAGCCGGCTCAGTCCTTCATTCATGCATACCCCCTCGCTTGCGCTTCGGGGCTAGTGTGATCTCCGACGCCTTTATTCAGTACCAGCGCCACGATACGCGTGTGAACCCATGATCGCCGACGCCGGATTTAGTGAAGAACAGCAGCAATACCTCAGCGGCTTCGTCGCTGGAACCGACGCGGCGCGGGCAGCGCGCGGATTGCCGACGTTCGCGGCCACGCTGGGGCTATCGCCCGCCGAAGCCCGCAGGCCGACCGAAGCCGAAAAGAAGATTCCCGCCGGCTATCACGCGGCCGAAGGCATTCACATCGCCGCGCAAGAGCGGCAACTCGCCGCCGGCAAAAAGCTTACCGCCGAGGAAAACGCCAAGCGGACGAAGAACCCGTTTGAGATGTGGGACGAAATGGTGGCTAGCGCCGAGGCCGGCCGGTTTCCCAAGGGGACCGACGTCTTCCTCTACAAGTATCATGGCCTGTTCTACGTCGCCCCGGCGCAAGACGCCTTCATGACTCGGCTGCGGTTCCCCGGCGGCTTGATCACGGCTCATCAAATGCGCGGCGTCGCCGACATCGCCGAGCAATTCGGCGGCGGCTATGCCGACGTGACGACCCGCGCGAATTTGCAGGTTCGCGAGATCCCGGCCCGGCACGCGACCGACGTCGTCATGGCGCTCACCGACTTGGGAATCATCAATCGCGGCTCGGGGGCCGACAACATTCGCAACGTCACCGGCTCGCCGACCGCCGGGATCGACCCCGACGAACTGATTGACACGCGGCCGCTCACCAAGGCGATGCACCATTACATTCTGCAGCATCCTGAAATGTACGGGCTGCCGCGGAAGTTCAACATCGCCTTCGACGGCGGCGGCACGATCTCCAGCCTTGCCGACACGAACGATATCGGCTTCACGGCCGTACGCGTGGTCGACGACCATCCCGACGTGCCCGCCGGCGTGTACTTCCGGCTTGAATTGGGCGGAATCTCCGGGCACAAAGACTTTGCTCGCGATACGGGCGTGTTGCTCCGGCCGGAGGAATGCGTGCCTGCGGCCGCCGCGCTGGTGCAGGCCTTCAGCGAATTGGGCGATCGGACCGATCGCAAGAAAGCGCGACTCAAGTACGTGCTCGACGCGATCGGCTTCGACGGCTTCCTGGCGGCCGCGGAGAAGTACTACAAAAAACCGTGGCGGCGGTTCGCGCTAGAGAAGTGCGTAGTGCGCCGCACGGCCGATCGCGCGGCCCATCTCGGCGTGCATTCGCAGAAGCAGCCCGGCTTGTCGTACGTCGGCGTCGTGCTGCCGGTCGGGCGGATGACGGTCGAGCAAGTGCGCGGCCTCGCGGCCATTGCCGATCGTCATGGTAGCGGCATGATTCGGCTCACCGTCTGGCAGAATCTTCTGATTTCCGACGTGCCGCAAGAGCGCGTCGAGACCGTGAAGACCGAGATCGAGCAACTCGGGCTGCACTGGTCGGCGACGAACATTCGCGCCGGCCTCGTCGCTTGCACGGGCAACGGCGGCTGCAAGTTCGCCGCCGCCAACACCAAGCGTCATGCCATGGCCGTCGCCGAATATCTGGAACAACGTGTCACACTCAACCAACCGCTGAACATCCATCTCACCGGCTGCCATCATTCGTGTGCCCAGCACTATCTGGGCGACATCGGTTTGCTGGCGACGAAAGTTCCCGTCGGCGACGACATGGTCGAAGGCTACCACGTCTATCTCGGCGGCGGTTACGGCGAGCGACAAGCGATCGGCCGCGAACTCTTGCGCAACGTGACGCATACGGACTTGCTCCCGTTCTTGGAGCGGCTGCTCAATGACTACTTGGAGCGTCGCGCGGACGACGAAGAAACGTTCTTCGACTACTCGCGACGCCAATCGACCGAAGAACTTCTGACCCGATTGCAAGGCGAGCCGGCGTGCTCGAGCGGTGCGGTATGACCATGACAATGATTCCCGAATCGGCCCCGTTTACAAACCAACAACGAGCCTGGCTCAACGGCTTCTTCGCGGCGCTGCTCAACACGCAGGAGGGCGGTGCGACCAACGGTCACGGGCCTGCACTCAATGGCCATGCGCAGAACGGTCACGCGGAACTCAACGGGTGCGCGAGCGCCGCTATCGTCGCCGCTCCGGCCGAAGAGGAAGCGTTTCCTTGGCACGATCCGGCATTGCCGCTCGACGAACGGTTAGCATTGGCCGTCGATCGGCCGCTGGAGCGGAAGCTGATGTCGTGCATGGCCCAGCTCAATTGCGGCGCCTGCGGCTACCTTTGCCAAAGCTACGGTGAAGCGATTGCCCGAGGCGAAGAGAAAGACCTCACGCGCTGCACGCCCGGCGGCGGCGATACGGCCAAGGCGCTGAAGAAGCTGATGGCCGAACCGCGCGAACCGGCGGCGACCAACGGCACAGCTACGGCGATCGCCGCACCGGTCGTCGCGGCAGCGAACGGTTCGGCGAAAGCCGCGACCAATGGCCATGCGGCCGCCGTTACGACGTCTCCCACCAACGGCGCGGCCATGCCCGGCACGAGTCGCCAGAATCCGCTGCTGGCCGTGCTCGTGGAAAATCGCCGCCTCACGCACGTCGACGCCCCGAAGGACACTCGCCATGTGGTGATCGATCTCGGCGACTCCGGCCTCGAATACGAAGCGGGCGACAGTCTCGGCATCTTGCCGATGAACTGCCCGCAATTGGTCGACGAAACGTTGGCGGCGCTTGGCGCCACGGGCGCGGAAAGCGTCTCGGTCGGCGACAGTCGGCGGAAGTCGCTCCGTCAGGCCTTGGCCGGCGACTTTCAACTCACAAAGTGTCGGCCCGCCATGTGGGAACTGCTTGCGGAATCCGCCGCGGACGACGTGCTGAAGGAAGAGCTCAAGATCGCGGCTTCGGGCAACGACGACTTCGCCGCGACGGCCGACGTCGTTGATGCGCTGCGAAAGTACCCGAGTTGCCGGCCGTCGGTCGACGCGTTCGTCGGGGCGCTGGGCAAGTTGCAGCCGCGTTTGTATTCCATCAGTTCGTCGCAGCGCAAACACCCGGGCCAGGTGCATCTCACGGTCGGCGTCGTGCAATTCGAGTCGCTCGGCAAGCGTCGGCACGGCGTCGCTTCGCACTATATCGGCGTTCGTTCAAGGCCCGGCGAAGCGGTCCGTGTGTTCGTGCAGAAGTCGCGATTTCGCCTGCCGACCGACGACGCGACGCCGGTCATCATGGTCGGCCCCGGTACGGGCATCGCGCCGTTTCGAGCTTTTCTGGAAGAACGCGAAGCACGGGGGGCGAAGGGGAAGAACTGGCTCGTGTTCGGCAACCAGTACATCGACTACGACTTTCTGTACCGCGAAGAACTCGACGCTTGGTGCGACGCCGATTTGATCACGCGTTTGGATCTGGCGTTCTCGCGCGACGGCGCGAAGAAGGTGTACGTGCAAGATCGCTTGCGCGAGAACGCCGCGGAACTTTGGGACTGGCTGCAAGCCGGCGCCCACTTCTACATCTGCGGCGATGCGAAGCGGATGGCCGTCGACGTCGAAACGACGCTTCGTGAAGCAATCATGCAACATGCGGGCCTCGATGAAGCCGGCGCGAAGAAATATTTGGCCGACATGCAAAAGGCCGGCCGGTATCAGAAAGACGTTTACTAAGGGCTCTCGGAAAAGCTTGCGAAATCTCCCAGCCCGGACGTTGTCAAGGAAGTTTTTGGCCGGCCAAAAAGTGATTTGAACCAGCCGCGTAAAAGTGGAAAATACGGGGTTGGTTCTTTGACAATTTGGTCTGATTTGTAGCGAGCGGCGGGGTTTATCCCCGCCGTCTGCTCTTGCCGTTTCGCGTGCTGAAAGGACCGGACGGCGGGGATAAACCCCGCCGCTCGCTTGGTCGAAAAATCGACGTAAGTCGCGCAAGCGAATCGGTACTTACGTCGATGCGCGCTGCGTACATCTTAGACGGGGTGCGTACTTCGCGCGCGAAAAAGTACGCACTGCGACACTAGGAACTAAGGGTGCGCACTAATTCCGAAAATAGTACGCACTTCTAATTGCAACAGAATTGCGCTTTCGTCGTAAGTCGCGCAAGCGTTTCGGGACTTACGTCGATTTCAATCGTCGGAAAGCACCGCTTCGATGGCCGGCTTAAGCCAGGCTTTGTCCCAAACGTGCGGCGTTTTGGGGCCGGGGCGATAGACGTGCGGGATTCGTAAGCGCTCAAGTTGTTCGTGGATCGGGCCGTGGTCCGCGAAGTTGCCGTGGCCGAGGAGAATCAGGCGGGAGGAGTCGGTGAGCTGCGCAGCGCGGTCTTCGAGAAGTTTTGTGATGCGGTACTTTTCGAAGTTTTCCTCGGTGCCGAAGATCGGTTGGCTGCCGTACTTGCTCGGCCAGGTCATCGTGAGCGGGGCATCCCACGAGGCGGCTTTGCCGAACTTCTCCGGATGCCGTAGCAAGAGCGACCACGCGCCCCAGCCGGATTTCGAAAAGCCGACGAGCAACCGCCCGCGCGGCTCGGCGACCGCCGGGTAGGTTCGCTCGACCAGCGGCACGACGACCTCGGTGAAGTACGATTCCTGCGCGAGCGTGCGGTCGGTCGGATGATCGGCATACCAGGGGAGCCCGGCGAACGTCGGCTGTACGATGATTGCGCCAAAGCGATTCGCCGCATCCATTTCGACGGCCGTGCGCAGGCCGTCGCCGAAGCGGCTTTCACGCCCGGGCTCCACCGGCAAGAGGTAGACGACCGGCCATTTTTTCGTCGTGCGCTTCGCTTCCCCCGCCGCTTCGCGGGGCAATAGCACGCGCAGCTCCGTCGGAGCGGCTTGCAACTCGCACTCGATGCGGTGCGTCAGAACGCCGTCGGCGTCGCGCGTCGCCGGGGAGATGACGACTTCGGCCCGCAGAATACCGCCGGCCAGCAAGATCGCCGGCAACCACGCGCCGGCGAGCATCCACATGTTGGGCATCGTTTATAAGTCACAGGTTTCGAGAATTTCGGCAAAGCCACGGGCCGCGGCGGTCGATAATTTCGCCGCCGTGCAAAAACTTGCCGCGCGCCGCGGGGTTCATTCTAATGCGTGAACGCGTGCTGCGTGCCACTGGTGGCTTGCCCACCAGTGCCGCGTTGCGGTCATTCCGTCAGATACGCTGCTCGGGCACTGGTGGACGAGCCACCAGTGGCACCCTACGGCTCGACTCACCAGAGGACTTTCGTCATGGAACGCAAATCGCCCGCTTGTCCTGATTGTCGTGATGCGTCGTCCGGTCTGAGCCGGCGCGATTTTCTTACCACGGCCGGTGCGGCCGCCGCCGCGTTGGGCGTAGGTCTCGGCGGTTCCAAGGTCTGGGCCGTCGCAAAGGATACCACGAAAGCGAGCGAGCCTGAGTCGCTCGTGAAGGTCCTTTACGACACGCTGACCGACAAGCAAAAGAAGGTCATCGCGTTCGACTGGGATCATAAGGACGCGAAGCGCGGGCTGCTGCGGACGTTCGTCGCCAACAACTGGCAGATCACCGAGCCGTCGTTGATCACGCACAAAGATCCGTTCTACACCGACGAACAGCGCGACATCGTTCGCAAGATCTTCGAAGGATTGATTCAGCCCGAGTGGCAAACGAAGATCGACAAGCATCTGGAAGACGACGCCGGCGGCTTCGGCCACGAGCAATCGAT
>JAFLCO010000559.1 GCA_017303535.1 Planctomycetota bacterium | reverse complement strand
AGACACCGCGGGCCACGGACATCACGCCGACCAAGACGACGCACCACGCCGCGAGGCGCAACAACCGCACCCGCCACGCTACGCCGGCCAGCGACGTGCCCAGGCCCAGCGCCGTCATCACGGGGAGCGTGCCGAGGCCGAAGGCCGTCATCACGGCCGCGCCGTGCGTAAGGCTGCCGCCGGCCGCGGCCAGGGCCAGCATGGCATAGACTAATCCGCACGGCAGAAAGCCTGTCAGCACGCCGGCCAAAAATGGCCCGCTGGGGTCGGAAGTTGTCAGCAGCGAACGCATGAGCCCACGCTGTAAGCAGGCCGGTTTGCTCGCGCTGCGCGGAGCTGACGACATGGAAAAGGCCGAGGTCGTGCGAGAAGCGGAACGCAAGGCTTTCCACTTACGCCGCAAATAGCCGAACAGTCCGATCGAGGCCGCGCCCTGGAGAATCAGTAGCACGCCGGTAAGTACTCCGAGCACGGCCTGCATGTCGAACAGCGTCGTGGCACCGATCAGCCGCAAGCCGCCGTAGCCTGCCGCCGTGCCGAGGGCCACGTACGTAAACAGCCGGCCGACGCCGTAAGCCAGTTGCCGAGCGAGGTTGCCGCGCCAGGTCGAGGCCCCTGCCCCGATCGAAACGGCAAACCCGCCGCACATCCCCACGCAATGCGCGGAGCCGAGCAAGCCGCCGAGTGCGACGAACGGAAGTTCGGTCATACCGGCAGGCCCTCCTGCACGACGGGACGCGAGACTTCGCTGCGCGGAACGTTGGCCGCTTCGTCGTGGGGAAGCGGTACGCTCGCGAGTCGTAGTGAATTGGCGACCACGCTCAGGCCGGAGACCGTCATCGCAATCGCGGCCCAGATCGGGTTCAAGCGACCCGTGGCGGCCAGCGCCATGCCGACGACGTTGTACGCCAGCGACCAAAACAGATTCTGCCGAACGATACGAATAGTGAGCCGCGCAAGGTCGACCGACCAGGCGATCTTGCGAAGATCGTCGCCGAGCAAGCAGACGTCGGCCGAATCGCGCGAGACGTCGGCGCCGCAGCCGAGTGCCATACCGACGTCGGCGGCCGTCAGAGCCGGGGCGTCGTTGATGCCGTCGCCGATCATGACCGTCGGACCATGCTCGGCCCGCAAGGCTGCGACGGCCGCGAGTTTGTCTTCCGGCAGCAATTCCGCGCGAACTTCGATGCCGAGTCGTTCGGCTAGCGCCGCGCCGCGGGCCTTGTGATCGCCGGTGAGCACCACGAGTTGGAGCCCCGCCGTGCGGCAGGCCTCGAGCGCTCGGCGCGCGTCCGGTCGCAGGTTCTCGTGTAAGGCGAAGACCGCGCGAACGGTGCCGAGCCAGCCGACGCAAACGACCGCCAAGCCGTGCTTCGCCATTAAGGCCAAGCTCGAATGCAATTCCGCGGGCAGGGCCAGCTTCTGTTCGCGCATCAAGCGCTCGCTGCCGAGCCACACCGGCTCCGCAAGATCCACGAAGCGAGCTTCCAGGCCGCGGCCGGGGAGCGTTCGCACTTGGCACTCCTCCGCGAGGTCATGCGGTTCGGCGAGGCAGTAAGCGTGCAACGTCTGCGAGAGTTCATGGCCGGAAGCTCGTGTGGCGGCGACGACGCGGCCGAGCAGTTCGGGCAAGTTTTGCTCGTGGATGGCGACGCACCGATCGACGATCGGGTGACCGTCGGTAAGCGTGCCGGTCTTGTCAAACGCGACAACACGTGCGCCGGCAAGCCGCTCCAAGGCCCGGCCGTTACGAAACAGCACCTGTGCACCGGCGGCGGTTCCCAAAGCCGACCAGACGGCCATCGGCGTGGCGAGCCCTAATGCGCAAGGACAAGCGATCAGGACGACCGCCAACGCGGCGAGCAAGCCTTGGTCGAGGCCGTGCGCATAGGTGTGAAACGCAAAGGCGGCGACCGCTGTAAGGCATACCAGCGGCATGAACACCCGGGCCAGGCGTTCGGCCGTTTGTTCGTAGGTTCCCTTTTGCAGGCGGGCAGCGCGAATGCAATCGAGCAGGCGCCGCCAAGTGCCGCCGCGGGGAGGTTCCGCGACTTCGATCGTAAGCGTACCGTCGAGATTGAGCGATCCGCCGACGACGGCGTCGCCCGTCTCGCAGACCTGCGGTCGGCTCTCGCCCGTCAGAAGTTGGGCGTCGATCGAGGCGAGGCCGGAGACGATGCGGCCGTCGGCCGGGATGCGCTCGCCGGCGCGCACAAGCAGGCGATCGCCGACGCGAACGTCATCGAGCGCAATCTCCGTCGTTGTGTGGCCGTCGAACTTGAAAACTCGCGCCGGGAGCAATCGTTCGAGCGATTCCAAGACCGCGGACGTGCGCTGTTTGCCTTGCGCTTCGAGCCAGCGACCGAGCGTCACTAGCACCAAGACGGCGCAGCCGATTTCATAGTACACCGGACCCGAGCTGCGCAATGTTGAAACGATGGAATAAGCGAAAGCCGCCGCGGTGCCGACGATTAGCAGCAGATCGGTCGAGAACCGTCCGTGGCGCACACCTTTCCAAGCTTCGGCAGCCAGCGGCGCGCCGAGCAAGAGCAAGACCGGCATCGAAAACAGCAGGCAGGCGTAGCGAGCGAGCGACCAGAGCGTGACGGCCGAATGCGAACGGACGGCCGAGTCGTCGTAGACGTCTTGCGCCCACAACAGCATGGTGAAGATCATGACGTTGAGCGACAGGAAGATCGGAAGAGC
>JAFLCO010000558.1 GCA_017303535.1 Planctomycetota bacterium | reverse complement strand
GATCCCTGCTTCCGACAGTCGACGACCGACGAAGCGATAGTCGTCGCGTGCGCCGGATGTCCAACCGCCGCCGTAGAAGAACAGGGAAGAGATCGACCTCTCGCACTACCCGGAAATGGAAATCGTGAGCGTCGACGGCGTCGATGTTCGCCCGTATCTCGACACGCAACGGGCCCGGCCGATCCATACGCTGGATCCGATGCTGGTGTAGGCCTCGCCGACTTCGCCGTCGATCTATCTCGCGCGGCGTTATTTCTTTGTAAGACCTTGCCGCGGCGGCGGTATTTCATTTTAGCGGCGACGGATATTGATCGCCCTAAAGCCCGGGGACCTATGGTCCCTGGGACCAGAGCATCAATTCGTCAACTGCCAATGAGCGTCGAAGCTTGAGCCCCAGGGACTGCTGTCCCTGGGCTTTAGAAATGCCGCGGAGTGATGTGAACTCACGGCAGTCGCACTTGTCAAAAACAAACAAATTCGTGCGACATGGAGATCCTCGACGCACAACCCATGACCTTGCGGGGGCATCGCCCGGCGGTGTGCGGTTTCGTATCATGCCGGGCGTCACCTTTGCGCGGCGGCCGGCATCAAAAGCCGCAAGCCGCCGTAGCTCGCTTAAGGTCATACGATGCCCGTCGACGATTCTCCCCTGACGCGGGTCAGCCTGCTGGTAAAGCTGCGCGACGGCACGAACCACGCCGCTTGGCGCGAGTTCGTGCAGTTGTACAGCCCCGTGGTGTACGGTTTCGCGCGCCGTCGCGGCTTGCAAGATGCGGACGCGGCCGACTTGATGCAAGACGTGATGCGTTCCGTTTCGGCGGCAGTCGTGAAGCTCGACTACGATCCGCGGCAGGGAACGTTTCGCGGCTGGTTGTTCACGATCACTCGCAACAAAGTCTTCAATTTCCTTTCGGCCCGCCGGCTCCGTCCGCAAGGTTCCGGCAATACGACGACGAACCTGCTGCTCGACGAACAGCCCGACGGCAACGACGACGCCGACCAGTGGGAGACGGAGTACCAACGCCGGCTGGCCACGCTGGCGATGGAGCAGATCAAAAGCGAGTTCAAGGAGAATACCTGGCGAGCTTTTTGGCTTACGGCCGTCGACGGTCTGGGAGCGGCCGAAGCCGCGAAGCAAACAGGCCTGTCGGCCGGCGCGGTGTACGTAGCGAAAAGCCGCGTGCTTGCACGACTGAAGGAAGAGGTCGAAGCCGCTCGGGCACGAGAGGACAACTAACATGAAAGTCGAAAACCTGAAGATGGGCACCTCCTGCCCGTCGACCACCGAGTTGCAACAACTCCTCAGCGGCTCGCTCTCGGGCGATCAACAAGCTCAATACGAAGAACACCTCGCCGGCTGCGAATGCTGCCAAGCGAAGCTCGAAGAAGTGGCCGTAGCGGGCAGCGACTTATCGCAAGTCGTGCGGCAATGCTCGAGCGCCGACGCCCCGGCGACTTCCGCTTATTGGCCGGCGTTGAAATCGCTGGACCTTGCGACGCCTGCCGCCGGCGCCACGCCCGGCGGTTCCGCGACTCCGCAGAGCGGCGATTCACCGCAGTTTGTCAAACGCCGTAACGTCGAGCTGAGTTTCCTCGCACCGCCGACCGACGGCGCGTATCTCGGCCGGCTCGCGCACTTCGACGTCATGCGAATCATCGGCCGCGGCGGCATGGGCGTGGTGCTCGAAGCCTTCGACTCGAAGCTGCAACGCAACGTCGCGATCAAGGTTCTCGACCCGGAGTTGGCGGAAGACGAAGTAGCCCGGCAGCGGTTCTGCCGCGAAGCCCGAGCCGCGGCGTCGATCACGCACGAAAACGTCGTGGCCGTGCATCAGGTCGAGCACGCGGTCAACGGTCAGTTGCCGTTCATCGTCATGCAGCTCGTGCCGGGCGAAGCCTTGGAAGATCGCTTGCGCCGCGGCGGCCGGATGCCGATTCGCGAGATCGTCCGTATAGCCCTACAAACCGCTCAAGGTTTGGCGGCCGCTCATGCGCAAAACCTGATTCATCGCGACATCAAGCCCGGCAATATCTTGCTCGAACAGCCGGGCGACCGCGTGAAGCTTTCCGACTTCGGCTTGGCCCGCGTGGAAGACGACGTGAAGCTGACGCGCACCGGCTTCGTCAGCGGCACGCCCCTCTACATGGCCCCCGAACAAGCGACCGGTGAAGAGCCGGACCAGCGGAGCGATTTGTTTAGCCTCGGCGCGGTGATGTACGAAATGTGCGCCGGCGCGCCGCCGTTTCAAGCCAACACGCCGCTGGCGATCTTGAAGCACATCACAGAAACCCCGCAACGTCCCGTCCGCGAGCTGAATCCCAACGTGCCCGAATGGCTGGCGTACACGATCGATCGGCTCTTGGCGAAGAAGCCGGCCGAACGCATCCAGACGGCGGCTCACTTGGCCGAGATGCTGGAATTTCAGTGGGCGCTGATGAAGACGTCGTCGGAAGACGTGCCGACGGTTTGCGCCGAAGAAGAGCATCGCCGCGTGGTTCGCAGCCGCTGGATCGCCGGCGCGATTGCCGCCGCTGCGCTCGGGCTGGGTATTTTCGGCGGCATGTTCTTCGCCAATCGCGGCCTGCCGACGAATTCGACGGATGCCGTAGGCGTCAGTTCCGCCGAGCCGACGGCCGTGCTCAGCGCCAACTCCGGCGCGATTTGGGCCGTGTCGTTCAGCCCGACCGCGCCGGAGGTGGTGATGGCC
>JAFLCO010000557.1 GCA_017303535.1 Planctomycetota bacterium | reverse complement strand
GGGTGCGTACATCTCGGGCTCCGATGTACGCACTTACGATTTCGGCGCAATTGCAATTCTGTTGCAATTAGCGCCGGCGGAACGCCACGGAGGGCGTTCCCTACAGAAGGCGATTTCTGTTCCGCAATGCGCACCGAGTCTTAGCCCCGGGCGAGCCGCCCGGGGCAGCGTCGATCGAGCCGCCGACGTTGCTGCTCGTGCGACGCCGCCCCCGGCGTACGCGGCTGCGCCGCTATCGACGGGGACTAAGATGCGATCGACCAACACCTCGTTGTGGCGTTCCAGGGGCCGGAGAATCGGTATTTTCCGCAGAATTTGAGGGGTTGGGGCCTTGTGTGGGTCGGATAAAACCCGCTTGTTTTCCTTGAACTGCCTATTTTGCCTATTTAGAATCGAAAGAAGCTAGGTTTCATTTGCCAAGCCTCGCTGCCATTTCTTACCTGCCGGGTCACAAACGCCCCCGGCTCCGGACGGCACTGGAAGTTTTCTTGTGCCGGGGGCTTTCGGATACACATCTTTCGCACTGCGCTCTTGGGAGATCTGCCGTTATGGGTTTGCGACGCAACTGGGTTCGGGTTCTTTGCGGCCTGGCGCTGACGCTCGCCGTCGGCGGCTTCGCCTCGCAAGCACACGCTCAGGTCACGGGCGCCGGCGTCATCATCGACGCCAACGGCGTGCTCAAGGTCGAATCGTTCAGCGACCCGACCGGCGCGGTGATGAAAGAGCGACTCTCGGCCGCCAAGGCCATGCTCTCGACCGACGTGCAAAAACCGAGCAAGCTCCGCAAGGTCTCGCTCAATCGGCTCGAGAAGGCGATCGAAGCCCAGGCGGCCAACGACCGTAAGCCGACCGACGAGATGAAGTACCTCGCGGGCCTCACGCGCATTCAGTACGTGTTCTTCTATCCGGAATCGGGCGATGTCGTCGTCGCCGGCCCTGCCGAAGGTTGGGTGCCGGATCTGTCGGGCCGCGTCGTCGGCATGCAAAGCGGCCGGCCGGTCGTCGAGCTGCAAGACCTCGTCGCCGCGATGCGGGCTTTCGCTCCGGGACAAAACGGCGGTTCGGTCGTCGGCGTGTCGATCGATCCGACGCAAGAAGGACTCCAGCGGATGCAAGACTTCCTGCGTCAGCAAGGAAGCCAAGCGACGCCGAACATGACGCAGTACATCACCGACAACTTGCGGACCAGCCTCGGCCTGCAAACGGTGCGGATTATGGGCGTCGAGCCGAGCACGCACTTCGCGCAAGTGCTCGTCGAAGCCGACTATCGCATGAAGCTGATCGGCATCGGGCTGGAGCCGCCGCTGGTGAAGATGACGACGTTTATCGACAAGGCCGATCCGTCGACCGTGCGCAACGCTCTGTTCCGCTGGTACTTTGTGCCCGACTACAAGTGCGTGCGCGTGAGCGGCGATTCGCAAGCGATGGAACTCGTCGGCGACGGCGTGAAGCTGGTCGATGAGAAGGAAGCCGTGTTGGCCGGCGGCAAGCGTGTGGTGGCGGCCGGCGAAGTGAACCGGGCCAGCCAACTCTTCACCGCGGCCTTCACGCAAAAGTACGCGGAAATCGCGGCGAAGAAGCCGGTTTATGCCCAGCTTCGTAACCTGATCGACATGACCGTGGCTGCGGCCTTCATTCAACAGCAAGACTACTACGGCAAGGCCGATTGGCAGGCCGGCACGTTGATGAGCGAAGAAAAGTACCCGATCCAGACGTACAAGGCGCCGGTGCAAGTCGACACCGTGGTGACCAGCGTGTGGAAGGGGAATCGCCTGCTGACGCCGGTCGCCGGCGGCGTGACGATTCAAGCTCGGCAAGCGCTGGCGGTCGACAACCAACTGGAAGACGACAAGGGCCTGACGGGAAAAGCCAAGGAAGCCACGACGCTCGACGGCCTGAAGGCCGGCCAGTGGTGGTGGGACTAAGGCTTCCGCTTCGTCGAACGACGAACGAATCAACTCGATGAGGGTGGCTGGGGCATAGCGAAAGCGGTGCCCCAGTTTCGTTTAACGCGATGGCGGCGACCATTCGAACTCTTCCCATGGCCAGAGCGGCTGCGGGCGATGGTGGTACGGGTAGTTGTGAAAGTCGGCCGGTGCGCAGCCGGGAGCTTGCACGCTCAAGATCAGCGCCGCTCGGTCGGCGTAGACGGCGCGAAAGCCGCAAGGACTCTTGGCGATCAGAACTTGCGCGGCGAACGGATCGAGCCCGGCCGCGCGAAAAAGCTCAGGCGCGAAATGTGGCCCGGAGCGCTCGGTGCAGATGATCCGCACGTCGCCCGTTCGCAGAACCGCGGCCCGGCCCATGTCGATCGGCAAGTTGACGCCGAGATGCCCGCTGAGCGTGAAGCGCGCGGCGAACAGGTTTTCGACGGTCGCCGTGATGTCAACCGGCGTACTGTGGCGATGATCGCGGCGTCCGCCGAGCGGAGTCGTGATCGTCGCGTCGTTACCGAGTTGCTCGGCTTGCACCACGACCTCGGGCGCGACGAAGGTGATGAGTGCTCCGCCGCGCGGCCAGTCGTACTTGAGCAACTCGCGGAAGCACCACGTCGAATCGCCTGGTGCGCCGGAGGTCGTGGCGTCGGCGGCGTCGCTCAGTACGACAAGCCCGGCCTCACAATCGCGTGCTTGCCGCACGGCGTCGGCGACGGGAACCAGGGTCGGCAGGTAGTCGCGGCGATGTCGCCAGAGGTCGACCGCGAGCGCC
>JAFLCO010000556.1 GCA_017303535.1 Planctomycetota bacterium | reverse complement strand
GGCCGAGGTGAAGCACCAATATAAGTTGCCGCCGTCGTCGCGGCAGACGCCTTGCAGATGTTGTTTGTAACGGCCGGGGCAAGCGACTTCGCCGGGGTTTGGTTCCGTGGGTTCGGCGAAGGCAGTGCAGCAAAGCAGAGTGATGAGCAGCGGCGGTAAAGCGAGTCGCAACATGGCGGGCGATGTCCTGGGTGAGGAGCGATCCGAGAAGATCGACGTACTTGTTTCCGCCTGAGCGGTGAAAGTCAAGGCAAGTTTTTGGCCGGCCAAAAACGGATTTGAACTGACTTCGTAAAAGTGGAAAATACGGGGTTGGTTCTTTGGCAATTCGGCAGTATTTGGCGACGCGGACAGCGAGCCGGGAGCGTCAGCGACCGGAGTCTTTGCAGTTTCTTGGGTTGCGGCCTTTGGTAAGAGGGGCTGCTCCCTCATCCGCCGCTTCGCGGCGCTCGCCTCCTGCCGGAGGCGACAAGCAGCACGGCTCCCTCAAGAGGCAGAAGGGATCATTTGGCGCGATGTAAGAATCGACGTAAGTCGCGCAAGCGAATCGGCACTTACGTCGATTGTTGGTTGTGCGCACTCGGGCCAAAGTGCGCACTAAATCGGGATCTTTGTGCGCGTCGGAGCGCTTACCAACAGGGGTGCGCACTATCTCGACGGAATAGTGCGCAGTGCGCGGGGGGATTTCGGATTTGCCGTCGTCGTAAGTCGCGCAAGCGTTTCGGGACTTACGTCGATCTTGGAGCGACGAAATACGACGCATCGATGGCTCTGTTGCGGCGAATTACTGTGCCGCGCTTTTCGAGCCGTACGGCGAGCCGCTGATCGGTTGGCCTTCGGGGAGCGGCCGGCCGGCGACCGTGAAGCCGCGCTCGTAGAGGTATTCGCGCATCCGGCGGTAGTCGTCGAAGCTGTCGCTGTAGGCCCAGAGCGTGATGGTCACGCGGCGCGGGTCGAGGTCGGCGAGGACGCGTTGAAAGTCGGAATCGCGGCCCATCGCATCGGCGTACGTTTCGCCGAGCACGTCCGACACGGGCAGTAAGGTGAACTGCGTCGTGCGGATCATCATGCCGCCGGGCGTGATGCTGTTGCCCTTCATTTGCGGCGGCACGGCGACCTTCTCGAGCGTGTAGCGCATGCGGAAGTTGCCGATCGGCCCGACGGTTTCCGTGATCTCGTCGAGTTCGTTGGCGCGGAACGTTTTGTTCTCGATGTTGTGCTTGAGTTCGTCGACGAGTTGATCGAGGGGGACCAGTACGATGCGCCCTCGGCGTAATTGGAAATGGGTCTCGCGGCCGTAGACCGTGCGGCTGATCGGCGTCGGATAGGTCTTGATCTTGATGACCTCCTTCGACGGCGCGTAGACGAGAGCTTGAATCTCGGCTTCAAGCGATTTTAGCGTTTCGGCTTCGACCAAGAGCGCCTGCCGCACGTCGAACGTGCCGCGATCGGCCTCGGCCAGTTTGTTTTTTTGGTCTTCGAGTTGCTTTTCTTTGGCGGCGACGATCAGGCCGAGTTGAGCGCGCTCGTCGTAACGAACTTGGGCGAGCGCATCGAGTTCGGCGGCTCGCGAGAGCAGGGTGCGCGAGTCTTGTTCCAACTCGCGGGCCGAGGCTTCCAGCGGGGCAAGGTCGATCTTTGGTACGGCGGGCGCTTCGACCACCGGATTCTCGGCGGCATTTTTGATCCGCAGGCCGACGACCATCACGAGGATGATCATGATGCCGACCATGTTGGCGACGATATCGAGAAACGAATCGCTGCCGAACGATTCGGTCGAGTCGACGGGTTGCGGACGGCGCGACATGAGCGAAACCTAGGACTGCAAAAGGCGAATGAAAGGAGGGTGGGGCTAACGTCGAACGGGGCCGGAGGGCGCGGCGACGGCGATCTGCTTGCCGACGACTTCCAGGCCGGAGCCGGCCATCAACTGCTTAAACTCGTTGAACCGCGCGGCGCCGTCGGGCGCGACGTGTACGGACAGCACCGGCTTCCAATACATGCCGCGGCCGGCGAGGCCCCAGCCTTTGACGTGGTCCCAGACTTGAGCGACGAGCGTGTCGATGGATTCTTCCGTGCCGCCGGAGAACTGCACTTGCTTGTCGGGGATGCCGCGATCGGAAAAGAGCGTGGCTTGGTCGGCCGACATGTAGAGTTGGATCGGACGCGTAAGCGGCGTCGACCGCGCGGCGACTTCGGGCAGACCCCAATCTTTGCCGCGCTTGCGAGCCATGCTTTCGACATATTCGCCGGGGCCGGCGGGGACTTGCGTGGAGATGCTCGGTGTTTGCGGTTCGCCGGACATCGCCGTGCTGGGCGACGTGCCCATGCCGCCGGAGCCGCCGGGTTGGCCGCCGCTGGAAGGTGAGCCGCCGGCCGAGGCCATGCCGTTCATCGCCGGTGAAGCGTTGCCGTTGCTTAAGGCGCCGCCACCGCCGGGCACTCCCGACGTGGCCGTGCCGCCGGAGTTGCCGGTTGCGACATTCGGTGCGGTGCCGTAGCCGGACGAGCCTGTGCCGGCGAGCGGGCCGTAACCTTGCTGGTTGTTTGAGCCATTGGGGCTGATGGAGCCGTCGAACGTGCCGGAGGTCGGACCGGTCGCCGCGCCGCTGGTCGTGCCCCCGGGGTTGTTTGAGTTGCCGGCGTAACGCGGACCGACCGTCGAGGGCATGTCGTCGGGATTGTTCGAGTTGCCGCCGCCGGTCGCGTT
>JAFLCO010000555.1 GCA_017303535.1 Planctomycetota bacterium | reverse complement strand
GGGTGCAAGGGGGCGACGGTGCGTCGGGCCGCGCAATCGGTCGGTTCCGCACAACCGGTCGTCGGCCGCTTGGTCCGGCCGCCGAATTCGTAGCGCGCCCCACCGCTCGGCGCGCCGCGGCGACGACGGATTTGCGCCGCCGCGTCGCATGTCGAAATGCCGTGAAAACCGGCCTGAAATCCTTGATTACGCAAATTTCGCCTTATAAGCTGTGACTGTCTCGATGCCGGTTCGCCGCGATCACGTTCGCCACTCGCGGCCACCCGTCGTCGCACTTCATGACGCCCGTTTCTCGATCGCACTCGCTCCCTTAAGTCGGCTCCGTTTGTTTTGCATTTCCGCGCCGGTGCGTTAGGCTTCGGCGCTTCCCGTTGGTATCCCGTCTGCCGCACCTCGATTGCTAGGCCCGTTTGCTCTTTCCTCGTTAAGCTTTCCCGACCCCGGCTCCCGGCTTTCGCATCTTCAATGCGATCGACCGCACGCCGCTCGCCGCCCGTAAGGACGACACGGATGAAACGTATCGGTATGCCCCGCTTCGGTTCGCAACGCTTCGGTTCAAGCAGTGCTATTTCACGCTGGGCCGGCTTCGCATTGGCCGCCGCCGTTTGCTATGCCCCCGGCTGGCAACTCGCGCCCGCCAGCGCGGCTGAGGAGTATGAAAACTTCCTCAACGGCCTCCGCCAGCGCAGCTACTACGACATCGCGCTCGATTATCTCGACTCGATGCGCAACAGTCCGCTGCTCTCGGAAGAGCAGAAACAGATGATCCCCTTCGAAGAGGCGCGCACCTCGCTCGAAGCGTCGCGCAGCGAACGCGATCCGGTGAACCGCGACAAGATGCTCGACATCGCCCGCGATAAGTTCAAAGATTTCGTCGCCAAGAACCCCAGCCATCCGCAAGCACCCGGCGCGGAAACCCAGCTCGGCGCGGTGCTCGTCGAACGCGGCCGCTCCAAAGTGGAACAGGCCCTGCGTCCGGAGTTCGAAAAGAACAAAAAGCAACTACTTGAAGAAGCTCGCAAGTTCTTCGAAGAGTCCGAGGCCGTGTTCTTGCAGGCCGAAGCCAAATTTAAAACGCTGCTCGACTCGTTTCCGAAGTTCATGGCCCCCAACGATCCGCGCGTCGCCCAGCGCGAGCGGGCCAAAGGCGACTTGATCCAAGCCCACATGTTTCACGCCTACGGGCTCTATGAAAAGTCGCGCACGTTCGACAACGGCTCGAACGAATGGAAAACGGCGTTGACCACGGCCGCCGAAAAGTACGGCGCGATCTACAAAGACTACCGCACGCTGATCGCCGGCCTCACGGCCCGGCTCAAAGAAGGCCAGTGCTACCAAGAACTCGGCGACACGAAGCGAGCCCTCGGTCTCTACAACGACCTGCTCGGCCAGCCCGACGAACTCAAGGCCCTCCGCCCGTACAAGGCCAGCGCGATGTACTTGTCGCTGGAGTGCTGGATCTCCGACACCGAGAAGCTTTACGAACTCGCCACGATTCAGGGGGACGAATTCATCAAGGCCTCTTCGAACGACGAACTCGTACGACCGGAATGGCAAGCCGTGCGGTATTTCACGGCGGCGGCCAATGAGAAGTTCGCCGCGTCGTTCAAGCCCGACGTCAAGGGCGAAGAGCTGAATCGCAAACAACGGGCGCTCGACGCCGCCGCCGAAAACGCCGAGGCCGTCGCCGGCGTGATGGGTGAGTACCAAGATCGCTCGCGGGCCTTGCTGCAGCGGATGGGTTCGCAAGTCGACAAGTCGCGCGAGCCGCGGACGTTCCTCGAAGCCCAAAATCGCGGCACCGACGAAATGGGGAAGTTCTCCGCCGCCATGGCCGAGGCGCAAAAGGCGACCGACGCCGCCGCGCAACAAGCCAAGCTGAAGGAAGCTGACGAAGCGCGGGCCAAGGCGATCGAACTCTTCTACAAGGCCCTTTCGCTGGCTGAAGACAACACGAGCCTCGAAGACAAGAACATCGTCCGCTACTACATCGGCTACATGACCTACACGATGGGCCGCACGTACGACGCGGCCGTGGTCGGCGAGTTTCTGCTCCGCTATTACCCGAACAGCGGCGGCGCCCGCTCGGCGGCGAAGATCGCCTTGGCCTGCTACGTGCAGGAATACCAAAATAATCAAGCCGCCAAACAGGCCGACCCGAACGCGAAGGTCGTGAATGCGGAATACGACCGCAACAAGATGTACGCCATCGCTTCGGAAATCACCAAGCGCTGGGCCGGTGAAGCCGAAGCCGACGAAGCTTGGAACATCCTGCTGGCTATCGCCATAAATGAAAAGAACGTCGCCGACATCTTGAAGACGCTCGGCAACATTCAAGAAACCGCCGCCATGCGGTCCGACGCCGAAATGCGGGCCGGCTCCACCTTATGGTCGCTCTACAACGAGCAACTCACGCTCGAAGACGGCGACCCGGGCAAGCCGCCCGCTGAGAAGCTGCAAGAGTTGGCGAAGACGGCCAACGGTATCTTGGCGAAGGCCGTCGAGCGCGACCGGCCGAAGCTTGATAGCCCGGCCAAGCTCACGCTCTCGCATGCCGATGCGATCCGCTTCCTTGCCGACTCGTACATCGCAATGGGCCAGGCCGATAAAGCCCTGCCGCTGTTGGAAGACCCGAAGCTCGGGCTGCTCGCCCTGGTGCGCAACGCCGCGACGAACCCTGCCGCGACGGTCGACCCGATTCCGCTGGAAACCTACAAGCTCGCGCTGCAGGCCTACAT
>JAFLCO010000554.1 GCA_017303535.1 Planctomycetota bacterium | reverse complement strand
ACGAGTTGTTCCGACCGTCCGGCCTCATGCCGCCGATCGATCTTTTCGAGATCGACGGCGCGGTACCGGCTGACGTCGCCACGGAAGCTTTGGTCGATTCGTTGCAGCACCGCCGCTTTACGGTCGAGTGCCAAGCGCTCGAATCAAGCTGGATCTGCGATTTCGCCGATACCTGGGACGAATTCGTCGCCGGCACGCCGCGTCAGTTGCGTCGCAAGATTCACAAAGCCGTTCGTCGCGAAGACGATCCGGATATCAGCTACCACGAAGCCGAAGATGCAGAAACGATCGGCGCGATCTGGCCGGAATTCGTCCGCTTGCATCAGGCCCGCTTTCGCGATCGGACCGACGACGGCGGCTGCTTCGTCTATCCACACTTCGAACAGTTTCTCCGCGACGCCGTCCTTCAACTGGCCGACAAGCGGCAAGCGAAGGTCGTCTGGTGCGAGCACGCCGGTCGGCCGATCTCGGCGCATCTGTACTTGCTCGGTCGACGCACGGCCGCCATGTACCAGTCGGGCTTCGATCCGGAATACCAGCACCTCGAGCCGGGCTATCTGCTCTACACGCTCGCCTTCCGCAGCCTGATCAACTCCGGGTTCGCCCACTTCGATTTTCTCCGCGGCGACGAAACCTACAAAGCCGGCTGGACGGCCCGCCAAGTTCCGCTGACACGTTTGCACTGTGTCGCGCCGCGGGCCATTTCCCAAATGCGGCATCGTACGCGCTCATGGGCTCGCACGATGAAGCGGGCCGTAGCCCAAGCCGTGCGCGACTATCGTGCTCGCAACAAATCACAGGTTCCCGTCGCGAAGCCGACCGTCGGCTCCGACGGTATTGAAATCTCCACGGATAAAGCACAACCGGAAACGGTCAACGCATGACCCCGACTGCTCAACTCGAAGCTTCACCGACCGAGAACGTTGCTCCGGTCAGGGCAACTCCGACGGCCGCGCCCCCGGCAAAGAAACCTGGTACCGCGCCACCGCCCCGTCAAGACGAAGCCGATCTGCCGCTCCCGGAGTTCACCGCGAGATTCGTCACATCCCCTGACGAGGCCGAAGCGCTCGTTCCGTCCTGGAAACGTTTGGCTGAAACGGCGATCGAGCCGAATGCGTTCT
Organism: Planctomycetota bacterium; assembly: GCA_017303535.1. Classification (GTDB taxonomy): domain Bacteria; phylum Planctomycetota; class Planctomycetia; order Pirellulales; family PNKZ01; genus PNKZ01. The sequence continues at coordinate 1,639 of JAFLCO010000554.1, read as the reverse complement.
TCGAGCCGTGGTCGTTGTTGCCGGCCTGGCGCGGCTTGGCGGGCGACGAACAGGTGGAACTGCTTGTCATTGAAGCTCCGAAACGCGTGTATCCCACCGGCCCAAAAGTGCTCTGTGGTTTGTTCCCGATCGTACGCCGCAAGCGTTTCTACGGCTTGCCGGTGAGTTGCTGGGAACTTTGGCGGCACGTCCACTGCTTCCTCACCACGCCGCTGGTGCGCCGCGATTGTGCGAGGGAAGTCATCGAAACGTTCTTCCGCACGGCGGCCACTGACCCGCATGGTGCGGCAGTCGTGCACGCCGAGATGCTGCCTGCGGAAGGCCCCCTGCATCGCCTGTTGGTCGACGCCAATTTCGCCGCCGGCCGCACGACGTTCCAACGCGAACTCTCGAGCCGAGCACTGTTCCGCGCCGACGCAGATGCCGAGTCGTTCCTCAAAGCCGGACTTTCGCGCAGCAAACGGCAAGGGCTTCAACGAACCGAACGCCGCTTGGCCGAGTCAGGCAAGCTAGAAAGTCGCTGGCTTACGGAAGCCGACGACCTCGCAGCTTGGACTCAAGACTTCCTCAAGCTCGAAGCCTCGGGCTGGAAGGGCGCCGAACACACGGCCCTGGCTTCCACCGCCGCGCAAGCGCACTTCTTCCGCGAGATGCTCAAGCAGGGCGTTGCGGCCGGCAGCGTGCAACTCGGCCGGCTCGATTTCAACGACCGCCCAATTGCCATGATCTGCAACCTCATGGCCCGCGACGGCGGCTACAGCTTCAAGATCGCCTACGACGAAGAATTCGCCGACCATTCCCCCGGCACTCTGATCGAACTCGCGCTCATTCGCGAACTTCACGCCCGCGGCAAGCAATGGATGGACTCTTGCGCTTCGAGCGAACATCCGATGATCAATCACCTCTGGCCGGAGCGAACGTTGCGGCAATCGCTCGTCATCGCCACGGGCCGCCGCGGCGGCGATTTGTCGACTTCGCTGATGCCGCTTTTGCGGTGGTTCAAGAACATCCGCAAACGCCGCCCAGCCCCAAAACCCCAAGCCGACTAATCATAACTTTCCCAACCGATTCCATAACGCACAGATACGCAACCTAGGAGCGACCACGATGACGCCCATGACCCAAACGATCGCCGGCGGCAAGCTTCTCGACCGGCTAGATCAAACAACGTTCGACGGCCGCTTCAACCGCAAGCCGTTCGTGATCGGGCACCACTTGGCGGACCACCCGCTGTTCCAACTGCCGCGGCTCATCGAGCTGGCTCAAAAACTTCCGGACCGCAAGGTCGAATACAACTCGGGCGAGTTGCCGGTTTCGCAAGACCCGACTAAGACGCCCCGCAACGGCCTTTCCATCCCCGACACCATCCGCCGCATCGAAGAATGCCGCTCGTGGATGGTGCTCAAGAATGTCGAACTCGACGAAGAATACTCGGACCTGCTCGGCAGTTGCTTGGCCGAAGTGCGGCAGTTCTCCGATCATGTCTCGCCCGGTATGAAGCACCAAGCCGGCTTCATCTTCATTTCATCGCCGGGCTCCGTGACGCCGTATCACATCGATCCGGAAAACAACTTCTTACTCCAGATTCGTGGCCAGAAGTTCGTACACATGTTCCCGCAAGACGACCGCGACATTCTCA
>JAFLCO010000553.1 GCA_017303535.1 Planctomycetota bacterium | reverse complement strand
CGCGTCAGGCAGTAAGGACCGAAACCGGAATCGAGCCGATAGAGCCCGTCTTGGCGATCGGTCTTGCCGGAAAAGTTCAGCAGCACTTGCTCGGGGAGAAACGTTTCCGGGCCTTGGCGGACCGGGATCCACTGCACCGATTGATCGTAGGCCGGGTCGGGATCGACGTACTTAATCTCGATGTTCGGCCGCCCAAACGGCGCAGGTACGCCGACGACGTACACGGGCATCTGGTTCCGTTTACAAACCGTGATGCACTCCTCGCTGCGGTTTTCGTCTTCGCCGACTTCATCCGTAAAGACGACCATCATCACGCGACGGCTCGGCTTGTGCATCCGCAGGCTTTGATACTTCTCCGCCGCGGTGCCGATCGCGGTGAACGTCATTTCGACGCCCGAGTCGTCGTTCTCAATGCCGTCGATCGCTTTCTTCAGCACGTTGAGGTCGTCCGTCGGTCGCTCGGTGCGGAAGGTGATGTCTTTGCCGAACGCTACGATCGACGACAACAGCGGCTTCGGGTCGCCCGGCTTCACGTCGACGGCCGTGCTGAGCCCGAGTTCCTGGTAGATGTTGTCGAACCGGTTGCGCACGGCCTCGCGCTGAATCTGCATGCTCCCCGATTGGTCGAAGAACCAGACGACCATCGTCGGCCCGCGCTCGAGCGAGAGCAGAATTTCTTGCGTAATGCGATCCAGGGCGCCGAGCGTGCCGGTGGCGCCGTCGCCGGCGACGCCTTTGATCTGCGCCTTGCTGCCGCGCTGCGGAGCGGTAATCAAGTCTTGAATCAGCGGCACGCGCAGGTCGGTAAGCATTTTGCTCTGCGGCGGCAGGCGCGGCAGCTCGACCGTCTCCGTCACCTTCAGCGCCGTCGACACTTCCACTTCCATCCCGGCCACACGGGCCGAGCCGACGTTCGGCAACTCGCTCGGGCGAAGGTCGAATTTTTGCTTGCGCAGCTCTTGCGGCTTCGGCTTCTCTTCGACGGCTTCGATCGACGCCAAGATTTCCGGCTTCGCGGGAGGCGTGTAGACCGGCATCCAGCGCGTGCCGAGCCAGAGGATCAGCGCCATATGAATGAACATACTGGCGAGCCAGACGGGAACTTCGAGCGACAACGAAGACCCGAGCGCCGCGGTCAGCGACGACCGGCGGTCGATCTCATGCTCGTGCGGATAGCTTTGGTGCATCATGCCGCTCCACGGAAGAACCCGGTTCCAGGAGGTTTCCGCAGACATCGCGCGCGGTCGAACGACCTCACGACGACGGACCCTTCGTCGAGCGGTGCGCGAAAGAAGTGAGGCCGCGCGCCGCTGCGACGAATTGTCTTTGTGCCTCTCTTAAGGATTGTCGGTATTTAACCCCGGCGGAGCAAGCAAAGCTCGCCGGAATTTCGGAGCGGCGGCCTTTTGCCGCACCCCTGCCTCGGGCCGGCGGCCGTTCGTTGACGCCCGCCAAGCGGCGACCTACGATAGCAGCAGTCGCGAAAACCTCGTGAAATCTCGGGGTTTGAAGCCCGACGCCCGGTCGCAAAGCCCGCCCTGCTCGCCCTCCTAATTCTTCCCTAGAGGACATCCTCCATGCCGTCGTCGCCTCGTCGCGCGTTTCTCGTTTCGCTTCTGCCGGCCTGTTTCGTGCTTGGCGGTATGGCTGCAGCGGCTCGGGGGCAAGACTCCAATGCCCCGCTTCCGCCTCCGGCCGAACACGTGTTTGAGACCAAAGACGGCGTGAAGCTCGCGGCTACGTACCTGCAAAGCACGAAAGGCAAAGACTCGCCGGCCGTGATATTGCTGCACATGTTCAAGGGCAACCGGCGCGACATGCTGCCGCTCGGCGAACTGCTGCAAAAGCAAGGTTGCGCGGTGATCATGCCCGACCTCCGCGGCCACGGCGACAGTACGACGGTCGTCATCGGCGGCTCGGAAAAGAAGTTTGACGCCGCGACGATGCCGCCGGCGCAGTTCGGCAACATGGTCACACAGGACATGGAAGCGGTGAAGAAGTTTCTCGTCACGGAAAACAACGCCGGCCGGCTCAATATCGAACGGCTCGGAATCGTCGCCGCCGAGATGAGCGTGCAAGTCGCCGTGAAGTGGACCACGATGGATTGGGCCTGGCCCGTCCTGCCGACCGTTAAGCAAGGCCAGGATGTGAAGGCCGTCGTGATGCTTTCGCCGACGACAAGCTTCCGCAACTTGAACATCTCGCAAGATATGCAGAACCCGCAGGGGCCGATGCGGGAGAAAATCTCCATCCTCATGGTCTGCGGCGCCGAAGATCGCACGAGCGTGACCGACGCCCGTCGGTTTCACCAACTCTTGTCGCGCTTCCGTCCGGCGGCCGAGAAGATCGAGGATAAGACCCTATTTATCGACGACTCGCTGAAGACGAAGCTCGCCGGCACGAAGCTGCTCGGCGAGAATCTGGGTGTCGAAGACTTGATCGCCCAGTTCATCGACTTGCGTTTGAAGAAGCCGACGTTCCCGTGGAAGGACCGCTCGACGAAGTAGGTTCGAGCGCGCGGAACGTTGGACGCAGACCTTAGCCCCCGGTTCTTCAAACCGGGGGCATTGCGTTTGGCCGTGAAATGCCGGCCAACAAATACTAGACCCGAAGCGTAAGCAAGGGGGTATTTCAGCGTCGAAGCGGCGACTTAGAAAACGCGATCCTCCGACATGAAGTGCCGGGGGCTAAGGTTGCGCCGGGGCCGCGTTTGTCGGCGGGGCGCCGAAGGCGTTGAACTCCGGCTTCGGCGCGAGCACCGCCGCGGGCGTTGAGCCC
>JAFLCO010000552.1 GCA_017303535.1 Planctomycetota bacterium | reverse complement strand
TCAACCCCGGCCCGGTAACCGATTGGGATTCGGCGGCCCGTAGCCGTACGGATCGCTTCGCCAAATACTTCTGGCAACTGATTGATCGCGGCGTATATATGCCGTGCAGCCAGTACGAGGCACTGTTCATCTCCGCGGCTCACACCGAGGCCGACATCGACGCCACGATCGGTGCGGCCCGCGAAGCTTGCCGCGACCTGCCCTAACCGCCGGGTTCGCGCTCGCCGGACCGTAGCGTAAGATGGCGATTCGCGGCACGCATCAACCATCGCATCGGGCGGTCTTGCGCTATGAATAGGTCCTCGGCACGGCGTTTCTATTTTCCCGCGTTGATCCTAGCGGGCCTCGTCGGCATCGCACGGATGCCGGCCTCTTGGGCTGTTGAAGAAAAGGGACCTGCCAAAGCGCCCGAAGCGTCGGCCGTTGCGGAAACAAAGGCCGATTCGGAAGCCGTCGCCCGCGCGAAAGCAGCTATCAAGCTGTTGGCGTCGAATGAATATGAAGGCCGCGGCCCCGGCACTGGCGGAATCGATCTCGCGGCCGACTATATCTCCGGCGAGTTCGCGAAGCTCGGCTTGAAGACCACGCTTTACGGCGATACGCCGTTCCAAAAGTTCACGATGACGATCGGCGCCGAACTCGGCAAGAAAAACCAACTGGCGATCGTCGGACCGCCCGGCCCCGACGGTAAGCCGCGCCGTTACGAACTCAAGCTCAGTGAAGACTACACGCCGCTAGCGCTCGGCGGCAGCGGCAAGATCGACGTACCGGTGGTGTTCGCCGGTTACGGCATCACGGCGACCGAAACCGCGCAGCCGCATGGCGATCCGCACAGCGCAGCGAACCCGCACGATCCGCACGCCGCTCCGGCAACGAAAAAGGAAGACGCAACAACCAAGGCCGATTCCAAAGAAAAGACCTCTGCCGACAATCCCGCGAAAACGCAAGCGGCCGACGGTGATAAAGCGAAGGGGTCGTCCAACGGCGCGATCGCCGATCCTCATACCGCTTCGAAAGATCCCCACGCCGTCGCGGCGTCTAAGCTTGAAGAAAAAGTCATCTACGACGATTACGCCGGCCTCGACGTGAAAGGGAAGTGCGTGATTGTGCTGCGTCACCAACCGCAGCAAGGCAACCCGCACGGCATCCTACCGGGCATTCCCAATTCACCGCACGCTCCATTTACGCGGAAGCTGGCCAACGCTTATGAGCACGGCGCCGCGGCGGTGATCTTCGTCAGTTCGGACTACGACACGAAGAACCGCATCGAACAGCGTCGTAAACAGTGGCAAGAAGCGGTCGACGAGTTGGCCGCCGAGCGGGAAAAGTTTGCCAAGCTCAAGAAGCCGACCGACGAGCAGAAGCTCAAGTTTCGCGGCGACGTCGAAGAACTAGCACGGCACATTCTCGATCACGGCAAGAAGCTCGACGAAGAACGCGACGCGCTGCTCGGCTTCGGCGCGGCCGGCGGGTCGGGCGACCCGGCCAAGCTTCCGGCAATGCACGCCCGCCGCAGCGTTTGGGACCGCATTCTTGCCGACGCCGGCAAACCATCGCTGGAAAAGATTGAAAAGCAAATCGACGATCAGGCGGCGCCCGACAGCTTCCCCCTCGACGGTTGGCGCATCGAAGGAGAAGTGGACGTCGTTCGCAAAGAAGCGGAAGTGAAGAACGTCGTCGCCGTACTCGAAGGGGACGGTCCGCACGCCGACGAAACCGTGGTCATCGGGGCGCACTACGACCACCTCGGTTACGGCGGCGAAGGCTCGTTCGTTCCCAACGCCAAAGAAATCCACAACGGCGCCGACGACAACGCCTCCGGCACGACGGCCCTGCTTGAGATTGCCCACATCCTCGCGACGCGCGACAAGAAGCCTTCGCGGCGAATCGTGTTCATCGCTTTCACGGCCGAAGAGCGTGGCCTGATCGGTAGCGCTCGTTACACCAAAGAGCCGCTCTTCCCGCTCGACAAGACCGTGGCGATGCTCAACCTCGACATGGTCGGCCGGCTCACCGACGACAAGCTCATCATCCAAGGGGGCGACACGGCGAAGGAATTCCAGCCGATCGTCGACAAGCTGAACGCCGACAAGTACCACTTCAAAATTACGCACAACGGCGGCGGCTTCGGCCCGAGCGACCATTCGTCGTTTTACGCCAAGCAAATCCCGGTGATGCACTTCTTCACCGGCTTGCACGCCGACTACCATCGCCCGAGCGACGACTTTGAAAAGGTTAACGCCGACGGACTGGTGCGTGTCGCCGAACTTGTCGCCGACGTCGCCGGCCAAGTCGCGGAAACCGACGCCCGACCAACGTATGTCGAATCGAAAGCGACCGGCCCGACGATGAACCGCGGCGGCGATCGGCCGTACTTCGGTAGCATCCCCGACTTCGCGCAGGCCGAATCCGGCTACGGCATCAGCGGCGTGACGAAAGCCAGTCCTGCCGATAAAGCCGGCCTCAAAGGGGGCGACCTGATCATCAAGCTCGGCGGTTCGACGGTCACTAATCTCGACGACTTCGATGCCGCCCTGCGGCGCTTTAAAGCCGGCGACAAGGTGCCGGTGATCGTGAAGCGTGACGGCAAGGAAGTGACGCTCACGGTCACGCTCGGCGCCCCGCGCTAGCCCTTCTCGCACCGGGAGAAGGCGGCTGAAGGCCGGATGAGCGACTGTGTTGATTTTCAAGCGGCGGCGGAGTTTTTCCACGCGATGTTGTTGCGCAGCATGGCGTTAAGGATGGTCAGGAGTTTGCGCATGCAGGCGACGAGCGCGACTTTGAACGGCTTTCC
>JAFLCO010000551.1 GCA_017303535.1 Planctomycetota bacterium | reverse complement strand
GCTGCGACGGCCTTCGACGTACATCGCAACCGCGCCGCTGAATCACGACGGGGAGGCGACAAATCATGACGCCGGATGAATTCGCACGCGGCCAACGCGGCAGAGAAGGCCCGGCGTGGCGCTACCTTACCGCAGGAAAGCTCGCGCAGCAAACGCGTTCCGCAGGCTCTTCCCCGTATGATCGCGTGCTCTCGGAGGCCGTTCAATATCGTCGGCTGATCGGTCAAGGCGACGCCGGCCTCGCCCGCGCGTCGGCCGGCTACCCGCTGATCGTCGCGGCGGAGCGGTTGAACGAGGATCGCGCCAAGACCGCGCCGCTGAAGTTGATGGCGCTGGCCGACATCTCGTCGGCGGAGATGCATGCGCGAACCGGCGTCGAGATCGCCGTGCTCGAAGCGTGGGAGGCGTTGTTCTTCGATGTCCGTAACCAGCAGAAGGCGACCTGTTGGCTCGTACGTCACGTCGTGGAACAGGAGCGATCGACGGGAGATCCGCGATTTGCGTCGCAGCTCAAGCTGGCCCTCATGGCCGGCGCCGTAGCGGTGCGCGGTCTGCTCGATCACGCGGACGGCCAATGCTTGGACGAAGCCGATCGGCTGTTCCAGCGTAAGCTGATCCTCAGCACCAAATTCGACGCCGCCGTCGAAATGCCGATCGACTCGGAAAAGAGTCGTTTGGCGTTTATCAAGTTCCAGCTGCAATTGATGGAAGGGGAACAGCGTCAGAAGCTCGCCGAACGACGACTCGCCCAGCGCTGCGTCGAGGCCTCCCACCGACACGAACTAGACAAATTGAAGCTCGCCGAAGCGGCCGAGCGGCGAGCGCTCGACGGCAGCGCACGGGATCGTAAAGCCGAACAGAAGGCCGCACGCGCGGCGGCTGCGCAACGCCGACGGCAAGAAGTCGGTGAGCGTCAGCGCGAAACCGCAAGCCGGGAGCGGCAAGCGCAAGCGGCGGCGTCCCCGCTGGCGCAACTGACGTGGGCCGCGAAGACTTCGCCGCAAGACGACGTTAACGCCGCGGCGCCGAATCGTGCAGCGGGGCCGGCTGCCGACGCCGATGTTGCTGCGAACATCGCCGCGTAGGAGATCCTTATGTCCGTGGAAAGAATCTATGCGCAGCTCGTCGCGGCCGGAGCGTCTCTGAAACTGCCCGCTCCGTGGCAGGCACTCCGCGTCGATCCGGCGTTTTTTCAGCTGGCCGTGCCGCCCGAAGTGCTGCAGGAAGATTTGCGGACGAAGTTCGACCTGCCGTCGTTGATCGAGAGCGGCGTTTTCCTGCCGGCGAAAGACGGGACCGCCATTCCCAATCCTCAGGTGTTTTCGCCCGGCGCCGTTCTCTGGGCCGTCAGGACGGCCCCCAAAGCGGCCCCCTTCGACATCATTGCCGACCAACGGAACCTGCGGCCGGCGGCATCGTCGTTGACCTCGATCTTGCGCGCTCACCAAACGCAAACCCGGATCCAAGACGCGGCCGATCGCGTCGTGGTCGTCTTCTCGATGATCGACTTGGCGATCCTCCGCGGCCTGGAGATCGCCGCCGTGCCGGCCGTCGCCTTGCGAGGTCTGCAGGGCCAAAGCTTCGATTCCTTGCTGCGCCTGTTGCATCGGGAAACCCGTGCCGCACAGGCACTAGCGACGTCGCCGGGGGGCGGCCGTACGTCGGCGAAGTCGTACGGCTCGCGCTCGCTGGTGCTCCACGATTGGTCGCTCGAACGTCTCGACGCGGACGGGACCGCGCAGGGCCGCGAACTATGGTCCTACCTAGGGAAGCTGGAGCAATGTTTCCGGTTGAACCTCGGTGATTGCGAATACATCCGGCCGACGGCCGACGAACTGGCGCAGCTGCGATTCATCCTCGAGCACCGGCGCTGGAAAGAGCTCCGCGACGCAATCATCGACACGCCTTACGCCGAGGCGCGTTCGCTCTACTGCGAGTCGCTTCGGCAACATGCTCCGCCGTCGCTCGCCGCAGCCCTGGAACGCTGGTACGACGGGCTGCGTCACGGACGGGACGCCGGCGGGCGGCGGGCCGCTTGGCAAGACCTGCTGGCCGCTCAGGAGCGGGAAATCCTGCAGCCGCTGGCCGCCGAAGCCCAACGGAGCGAAGATTCGGCGGAACGAAATCTGTTGACGGCGCTGGAAGGCATGAGCCGACTCCTTCACCCGCAAACGCTGCTGCTGGCGGAGAAGTTCGCCGGCGGCGGCGCGGGAACCGCCGCGCTCGCCGTCAGCCATCAAGAGGAATTCCGACAACTGTTCGCCACGGCCGATCGCGTCATGGCGCTGAGCAACGGAGTACGAGCATGTCGACGACACCGGCGCCCTCCCCGGACCGATCGACCGCAGCCGAAACCGCCGAGCACTTCTTCGAACAGATCGGCCTCCGCTCCGTCGACGTCGCAGCCCTGAAACGCAGCGGCACGATTACCCAGGAGACCCGCGGTCGCAGCACGGTGATTTCCAAATTGCGCTACCGGCTGGCCGGTCGCCAAATCGTCAAGTATCTCGGCATCGACCAAGACTTCGTTCGGCGCGTCGGTGAGCAACTTGAGACTTTGCAGGCGGCCGATCGTCGGTGCCGGCGCTTGCGGCGGCTCGCGGCGGAGACCCGTTCCGTGCTGCGCGAGGTTCGCGATCGTCTGAGGCCGGCTTTGCGGGAAGCGGGCTTCACGTTTCATGGTCAGGTGATTCGTCGCTCGAGGTCGAACGACGATCGGCAAGAGAAAACCCGCTAGACAGAAAACCAAATCGACAAGGAACAATAAAATGGACTCCCAGGCCCAATCGGCGAATGGT
>JAFLCO010000550.1 GCA_017303535.1 Planctomycetota bacterium | reverse complement strand
CGGCGAAATTGGCGCTCCCCACCGAACCCACGGTTTGGTCGCGTCCCGCCGGGTTGCCCTCGCCGTTGAACTTGATCACGGATTATGAATTGGATTCCATCGGACGAACTACGCAAACTCTCGGACCTCCGCACGAGATCGACGGCGTGATGATTCGCACGGCTCAATGGACAGTCTACCGCGACGCGCGGCACGAGACTTTGACCGGCCAAGGGTATGTTTCCGGCTCCGCCCCCTACTACCAAGCAACTCTCGTCAACCCGATTTCACTGCGCCGGACCGACGCACAGGGGCGAACGCTCGATCAGGTTATGGCGGTCCGTGAATCTGCGGCAGGCCGACTCTGCGCCTCCAACGAGTTCTCGCAGAGTGCTTGGGTCAGTTGGTCGCATAGCATTTACGACGACGCGGGACGCCTCGTCGCCTCACGGGCCTACCATACGATTCCGGTCGAAGGCGATGGCTTGCCGGGCGCGAACTTCGATCAAACGACCTACGGATATGACGCGGCCGGCCGGCAAAATCAAGTCCGCACCCCGGGCGGCACGATCACGCGCACAACGTTCGACGCCCGCGGGCGCATCACCGGGACTTGGATCGGCACCGACGACGTCGGCGCGACGGACGCGCGCCCGCAAGGGGTCGCGGCGTTTTCACCGGAAATGATCGCCGGCTTGCAATTCTGGGGCTCCGGCGCGCACGGCTTGTTTCAAACCGCCGCCGGCACCACGCCCGTAACGACGGCCGGTGACCCGGTCGGCCGCTGGAATGATCGCCGCGGCGGCAGTTCCCGGAACTTTCATCAGAGTTCGTCCGGCAATCGACCGTCGCTCTCGCCGCAATGGATCAACGGTCGACCTGCGGTCCGTTTTTCGCAAACCGGCGGCGCGAAGTATCTGCGGCTCGACGACTCCCTCTTCACGGCCGACGCATCAACTCCTGCAACGATCTTCGCGCTGCTGCGGACGACGACGTCGAGCCCGGGCAACGAGCGGTTGATCGCCAAGAGCAGCAATTCAGGCGACTATTCGCTGGCCTTGCAGCGCTCGGAAGGCTCGGACAAGCTCTTGGCCACGATGGCGAACCAGACGAACGTCGTCGCGCAGTACGCCCATGATGACGCGGTCTCGGTCGCCGGCGACGTCCGTTGCGTCGCGTCCATTTGGAACGACCGGACGTTGTATTTCTATCGCGACGGCCTGCTAATCGACCAGCAGGCCGTCGACAATTCCAGTATCCTCACGGCTCCGGCCACGGAACAGGGCTGGCTGATCGGCGGCGAGTTGCGGGACGGCTCGCCGACTTGGCTGTGCGACGCGGACGTGGCGGAGTTCCTGATTTTTGATCGGGCCTTGAGCAAGGACGAGTTGCGACGGCTGTTCGCGTGGGCGGCGGGAGAACCCGTGCCGGCTGTGGGCAACAATATGGTCCAGGTCTCGTCTCGTTCTTACAGCGGCTCGTGCGACTGCTCGCAGCCCGCCGCTGAAACGCTGTATATCGACGACGATCCGGCGAATAATCGCGTGACGCTGTATGCCTACGACTATCGCAATCGGTTGACCGCAGTCGACGGGGAAGAGAACTTCTTTGAGCAACGAACGTACGACAATCTCGACCGCGTGGTGCAAGTCGACCGGCGGGTCGGCAGCTCCGGCGGCGGCTTGATCTCGCGCAGCAAGACCTACTACGACGCCCGCGGGCAAGTCTACAAGACGGAAATATTCGGGGCCGACGCGACCAGCGGCGACCTGACGCCGCCGATCGTCGGCTTGAACTGGTACGATGCCGCCGGCAATTTGGCGGCCGCCGTCGCGCCGGGCGCCAAAGACCTGCGAGTCTTCACAAAAAGCGAATTCGACGGCGACGGTCGTCAGACGGCGACCTACTACACGGTCTATACCGGCAGCCAGCCGCCGACCTACTCTGGCGCAACGACCGTGACGAACAGCGACCGCGTCTTTGATCAGACGGAAAATACCTTTGATCCCGCCGGCAATCTTACGTTGAACACATCCTACCGACGCTACCCCGGATCAAGCGCCGTCAACAAACTGACAACTTCCGATGCGCGACGGTTTCGCATCGCAAATTGGTATGACGGCATCGGCCGCCTCACGGCCGCCGCGACGTACGGCACGGCGAGTACCACTCGACCGGCAAGTCCGCCGCCCTCGGCGGACGCCGCGCCGGTATCCTTGACGAGATACGACTCCGCCGGTCGGCAGTTCGAGGGCGTCGACCCGCTACTGCGCGTTACGCGCCGCGAGTACGATGCGCTCGGCCGCACGACGAGCACGATCGGCAACTTCACGGGCTGCGGATGCCCTGGGAACGAAACGGACGTGACGGTGCGTCAGGCTTACGACGGCGATGGTCGCTTGGTGCGGCTGACGGCCGAAAATCCCGCGACCGGCCTGCAGATCACTACCTATCTCTATGGAGTTGTTTCTCCCGGCTCCGCGCTGAGTTCTAACGACCTGTTGGCATCGGTCATCTATCCCGACGCCGTTGATGCCGCGGATCGAGTCAGCTACGCCTATAATCGACAAGGCGAGCAGATTCGTATAGCCGACCAGAATGCAACAGTGCGAGACGTGGAGTTCGACAAGCTCGGGCGGCTGATCGTTGATCGCGTCACGATAGTAGGTTCAGGAGTTGACGGAGCGGTTCGTCGCGTCGAGACCGTATATGACTCGCGCGGACGCGTGGAGACCCGCTCAAATATTTCTGCGACGACGGGCGGAACAATCGTAAATCAGCTGAAGTACGACTACGATGCCTTCGGCCGCGTGACGCGCGAGTATCAGAGCCATGCGGGCGCGGGCAATACCGGAA
>JAFLCO010000055.1 GCA_017303535.1 Planctomycetota bacterium | reverse complement strand
CGGTTGCCCCGACGTCAGTACGCCGACCATCGATCAACTTGCGGCCGACGGTTTGCGCTGCGATCGATTTTTCGTCGGCTGCCCGCAATGCGTGCCGTCGCGAGCGACGCTGATGACCGGTCGTTCGCCGGTCGCCGTGCGGATGGTGCGGTTCACGTCACCGTTGCCGGACGACGTCGTCGCGCTGCCGGACTTGCTGCGCGATCAAGGCGGATACTTTACGGGCGTCGGCGGCCGGTCGTACCATCTCGACGGACCGTCGGGCGTCGGCAAGCGGGCTGCTCCGGTGCTCGGCGAAGTGATGGATCGGCACGGCTTGCGAACGTTCACGAAGCGAGTCGACTACGTCGAGCAAAAGGGGGCGAACGTGCCGTCGGGCAAGAAGCTCGAAACGTTCCTGGAAGCGGCCCCGGCCGGCAAGTCGTGGTTTTTCTGGCTCGGTTTCTCCGATCCGCACCATCCTTGGGACACGCAATCCAAGGCCGGCCGTCGCGACCCGGCCAAGCTCACCTTGCCGCCGCATCTGCCCGACTTGCCGGGCGTGCGCGAGGATCTGGCCCGTTACTTGGCCGAAGTGGAGCATCTCGACGGCGAGATCGCGCAGGTGCTCCAGGTGTTGAAGGCCCGCGGCTTGGCCGAGAACACGGTCGTCGTGTTTATGGGGGACAACGGAATGGCGATGCCGCACGGCAAGGGGGCGCTGACCGACCCGGGCATTCACGTACCGCTGATTGTTCGCTGGCCGGGCGTCGTGACAGCGGGCCGGAGTTCGCGTGAGTTGCTGTCCGGAGAAGATTTCGCGCCGACGATGTTGGCCGCCGCCGGCGTCGCGGCACCGAAGACGATGAGCGGCGTGAGCTTCCTGCCGCTCTTGCGCGACGAGGCTCATGAACCGCGGAAGCATATCTTCGCCGAGCGCGGGCCGCACGGCGGCGACGGCGCGATGCGGCCCGACGTCCTGGCGGCGACCTTCGATCTGGCCCGCTGCGTTCGGTCGGACAATTTCAAACTCATCTACAACTGCACGCCGCACCAGGCCGTGTCGCCCGTCGATAGTCGCGAAGATGCCGGTTGGCAGGCGATGCTGAAAGCCAACGCCGAAGGAAAGCTTGCCGAGCCGTTCGTCAAATCGTACTTCACGACGCCGCGGAGCACGTTCGAACTCTATGACCTCAACGCCGACCCCGGCGAGATGAACAACCTTGCAGGCCGGAAAGAATACGCCGAAGTCGAACGCGAACTCAAGCGAGCGCTCACCGAGAAGATGGTGCTCGACTGGGATTTTTTGCCGACGCCGCTGCGCTAATGATCGCGGCGGAAAACGGTTCAAAGCGAGCGGCGGGGTTTATCCCCGCCGTCTGCGTTTGTGGATTCGGCGATTCCGCTTGTCGCTGACTTCCGACATCGCCGGTCGGAATGCGTTGCGGGAACGTCGGGTTTGTCCCCGCGTCGCCGCAAGCGTGATGGTTGCCCGTTTATGGGGCCGAGTCGTCAGGCAGTTTAAGCCGGCGACTACTCTCTCGAATGAATCGCCTCACCGCCCATGTGCGAACTTGAATGATGCCCGCATAGACGAGAAACACGACGCCCGCCGTCAGCATCAACGCACTGTCGTCTCGAAATCCCAAGTAGAGCGAAGTTGCGCCAATTGCGATGAGCAACAGTGACGACAACATTCGCGCACGGAGCAGCTTCTGAAATCTGGCTGCCTCGTACTCGGCACGTTCGGCGTGATTTGCGTCCATTAAGCAATCCACTCGTCGATCACCTTCCCCGCGACGCCGGTCAGTCGTGCATCCAGCCCTTGGTGCCGGTGCGTCAGTTTGAGGTGATCGATGCCGAAGAGCTTGAGCAGCGTGGCGTGGAAGTCGTTCACGTGGACCGGCTTCTCGGTGATCGACCAGCCGATTTCGTCGGTGGCCCCGTAGGTGAGGCCCCCCTTGAGACCGCCGCCGGCCATCCAGAGGCTGAACGCGAACGGATGGTGGTCGCGGCCCGTCGCATTCGGATTGCCGCCCCGGTTCTCGCCGAGCGGAGTTCGGCCGAATTCGCCGGCGAACACCACGAGCGTCTCGTCGAGCAGCCCGCGCTGCTTGAGGTCTTTCAAGAGCGCAGCGACCGGTTGATCGGCCATGCCGCAGTTGTGGGCCAGCTCGTTGTCGAGGTTCGAGTGATGGTCCCACGAGGCGTGGAACAGGCTCACAAATCGCACGCCGCGCTCGACCAAACGTCGGGCCAACAGACAGTTCGTCGCGAACTGCTTGTACTGCCCCGGCCCGCCGCCGCGCGAGGCTTTGATATCCGGCTCTTTGCGATTGATGCCGTAGGCGTCGATCGTCTCCTGCGTCTCGTCGGAAAGATCAATCAACTCCGGCGCCGCCGATTGCATGCGGAACGCCAGTTCGTAGCTCGCGATCCGGCTGGCGATCTCCGGGTCGTGCATCTGTTCGAATCGTTCGCCGTTGAGATCGCGAGCCACGTCGAGGCCGAGGCGTTGCAACTCCGGCGGCAGTCCGGCGGGGTTGGAAAGGTTCAACACCGGGTCGCCTTGATTGCGGAACATCACGCCGGCGTACATCGACGGCAAGAACCCGCTGGCCCACAGCGACGCCCCGCCGCTGGTGCCGCGACCGGCCGACAGCACGACGTAGCCCGGCAGGTCCTGCGATTCGCTGCCGAGGCCGTAGGTGAGCCAGGCGCCCATCGTGGGAATGCCGAAGAACGGTCGGCCGGCCAAGAGCGTGAGCTGCGCCGGATGGTGATTGAACTGGTCCGTGTGCATCGACCGGACTTTAAGAATGTCGTCGGCACAGGTGGCGATGTGCGGCATGAAGTCGCTGAACTCCATCCCGCTTTCACCGTGCTTGGTGAACTTGCGTTTGGAGCCGAGGAGCACGGCCGTTTCCTTCTTGATGAAGGCGAAGCGGACGTTCTTGGTCATCGATTCGGGGAGCGGCTTGCCGTGCAGCTCCACCAACTTCGGCTTCGGATCGTAGAGATCGATCTGGCTCGGAGCCCCTTCG
This sequence comes from Planctomycetota bacterium, assembly GCA_017303535.1. Taxonomy (GTDB): domain Bacteria; phylum Planctomycetota; class Planctomycetia; order Pirellulales; family PNKZ01; genus PNKZ01. The sequence goes on along the minus strand of JAFLCO010000055.1, from coordinate 21,179 downwards.
AGGAAGATGAAGATGCATTTTTTCGCCTTGCCCGCGAAATGTGGCGGCTTGGGAGCGAGCGGATTCACGGCCGGCGCGGAGCCGGCGTCGTCGTCCGCTTTCGTCGGCTTCGCATGGCCGTCGCGGGCCAACAGGTCTGCCAGCGCCGCCATGCCGAGCCCGTAGCCGGCCTGGCCGAGAAAATGACGCCGCGATTGAGCTTGCGCGGCGGCCGCCCAAGCCTGCGGATCGCGGGCCAACTCGGCCAACATCCGGGCATCTTGCGGGCAGTTGTGCTTATCGAATGCGTGTTGCATGTTCGTTACTCCCGCGTGATGAATTCGTCGAGATTGAGGAGCACGCGAACCGTGGCGGTCCACGCGGCGGCTTCGGCATTGGCGACCGTCGGCACGGCGAACCGGCCGATCATCTGCTCCGCCTCCTCGGGATGGTCCTTGTAATACTCGCGCGCGTTTTCCAGCAGGTTGTCGAGCCGATCAAGTTCGTCGGTGCGTGCCTGCCGTGCCAAACAGTTCCACACCGCAGCCGCAAGCCGAGCATTGTCGACCGCTTGCGACCGCGCGCCGGCACCGGGCGCGGCGATCGTTTCGTCCGTCAGCAATTTCTTCGCCAAAGCTTGCGACGCCTCGACGAAGCTTTCGTTGTTTAAGAGCGTCAGGGCCTGCAGCGGCGTGTTCGACACCGTGCGGTTCACGCACGCGACGTTGGCGTCCGGACAGTCGAAGGTCATCAGCGTGGGATGCGGAATCGTACGCTTGAAGAACGTGTACATGCCGCGGCGGTAGCGATCTTCGCCTTTGCTGTCGGTCCAACTGAAGCTGCCGGCGTAGCTGAGCTTGGCCAGCTCCGGCGGCATCGGCGGAAACACGCTCGGGCCGCCGACTTTTGAGCTGAGCAGCCCGGCCGAAGCCAGAGCCAAGTCGCGCACGACCTCGCCTTCGACACGCAGCCGATTCTGCCGGGCCAAGAGCGTATTGAGCGGATCGATTTCAACGAGTTCCGGCCGATGGGTTGAAGCCTGCCGATAGGTAGCCGACATGAGAATCGTCTTGATGAACGCCTTCGTATTCCACTTCAGATCGCGCTGATAGGTGGCGGCCAGCCAATCGAGCAACTCCGGATGCGACGGCAAGTCGCCCCGCGCCCCGAAGTCGCCGACGCTGCGCACGATGCCGGCGCCGAATAACCGGTACCAGATTTGATTGGCGACCACGCGCGGCGTCAGCGGGTTGTCGACCGAGACAAGCCAATGGGCGAGATCGAGTCGCGAACGGCGCGTTTCGACGGTTTCCGCCTCGGCCGACAGGGCTGGCTTTTTCGATGTGCCATCCGTTTTGTCGGCAGCGGCAAATTGAAGCATCGGACCTCGACCGCGTTGCGAAGTCAGCTTCATAGCGCCGGGTTTCTCCTGCGATTGCGACTCCGCCGTCTTCGGCTGCGGCAAGACTTGCAGCAGACCGGGCTTTTGCTCGTCGGCGGGCGAGAGGAAGTCGCCCCGCTCGAAACGGTGCGTCTTCCGCGGATTCAGCGCCGTGCTGATCATCCGCACCGGCATCATCTCCGCCTTAAATTGCTGCAGCGTGGCGTCGATCTCGGCCTGCAACTTCGTCACGTGCTCGTCCTGCGCCGCATAGTGATTGAAGAGCAGCGTGCGTGTCGCCGCCACGCGCTTCTCGGGATACATCTTCAGCGCCGTCACAATCTCCGGCGGCAAATGCAGTTCGCGGGCATCGCCGGTGAGGCCCCGCAGTTGGAACCGCCCGAAGAAGTGACTGCCGCCGTATTGCTGGTCGAGCACCACTCGCAAACGCTCGCCCGCGCTCAGCGTGAGCGGCGCCGTCGTACGCACGTTGAGATAATGCTGCTTCGTGGTTTCGGGCTTCACGGCCCAGCCTTTTTTCGAACCGGTCGCCGCCGTTAGGGCCATCGCCGCCGCGTAGTTCGGCTGCTGGAAATCGGCCGCGGCCCGTTGCAGGGGGACTTCTCGCAAGACCTTGCCGGCCGCATCAACGACTTGCGCCTTGAACTGCGTGAGCACGAAGTTGCCGCTGGAGCCGAGGCCGACCGATTTGTCTTTCGTGTCAGGGTGCGGATAGACGTCGAGCCTAAAGCCGGTCAGTTCGGCCGGCGGCTTGCCGATGGTGACGGTGAACGTTTCCACGGCCGGGAGCTTCAGAAGTTTGCCGTCGGCCTCTTTCACCGTCGCGAGAAAGACATTCGTCTTTTTCTCGCGGACGAGCTTCGTCCCGCCGGCCGCAGCAACTTCGACCTCTTCCAGGTCGATCACTTTCAGCGGCAGGTTCGGTTGCGATTCGATCAGGTCGCGTTGTTCTTTCTCCCACACGGCCTGCTGCTTCGCGAGTTCGCGTTTGCGTTTGGCCAGGGCCGTTTCCAGCGGCAGGAGCTTCTTTTCCAGGGCCGCCGCATCCGTCGCCTTCACGGGAATCCGCTCCAGCACTTCGTCCGCGTCGTTGAAAAACGCGAACATCTGGTAGTACTCGGCCTGGGAGATTTCGTCGTACTTGTGGTTGTGGCACTTCGCGCAGCCGAGCGTGAGCCCGAGCCACACGGCGCCGAGGGTATCGGTCCGATCGAAGACCGCGTTGACGCGATACTCTTCCTGATCGACGCCTCCCTCCTCGTTCGTCAACGTCTGCCGATTGAACGCCGTGGCGATTCGTTGGCTCGGCGTCGCACTGGGGAGCAGATCGCCGGCGAGTTGCTCGATCGTGAATTGATCGAACGGCATGTTCGCATTGTAGGCGTTGATGACCCAATCGCGGTAGACGTAGGCGTCGGGCCGGGCGCGGTCCTTTTCATAGCCGTCGCTATCCGCATAGCGGGCCATATCGAGCCAGTGCCTGCCCCAGCGCTCGCCGAAGTGCGGCGAGGCGAGCAGCCGATCGACGAGCTTTTCGTAAGCATCGGGCGACTTGTCGTCGACGAAGGCTTGCACTTCTTGCGGCTTCGGCAGCAGGCCGAGCAAGTCGAAGTACAGCCGTTTGATCTGCGTCTCGCGACCGGCTTCGGGCGACGGTGCGATTTGCTGCGCTTCGAGCTTGGCCAGAACGAAATTGTCGATCGGGTTGCGCACGGCCGCAGCGTTGGCTACCTTCGGCGGCGTCGGCTTGTCGAGCTTGCGGTAGGCCCAATGCTGCTGATACTCGGCCCCGAGCGAAATCCATTTCCGCAAAGCTTCGATTTCGGCCGGCTTCAGCGGTTTGCCTTCCGGCGGCATCCGTTCGCTTTCGTCGTGCGACGTGACGCGGCGGATCAATTCGCTTTCATCCGGCTTGCCCGGCACGATGCCGAATAGGCCGCTTTCGAGTTGCTTCAGGGACTGCTTGCGATCGACGAGATTCAGCCCACCTTCGGCTTTGTCGGGCCCGTGGCAGGCGAGGCAATGTTCGGCCAAGAGCGGCTTGATCGTCCGCTCGAAGAGCATGTCGCGCGAGAATTCGTGAACGGTCGCATCACGGGCCGCCGCGGCTTCGCGAGAAACCGAAGTGAACGCGAGCGAACCCAGACCGATAAGCGCAAGGACGGCGAGGCATAGCCGTACGGGCATGACGATACTCCCAAAGACTTCAGGGGTACCGGAGGAACAGCCACCGCGGAGGCAGGAGGGATGGTGCGGTGCAGGAGAGCTAGGCCGGTACAGCTATTTTGAGTTGTCCGGTTCCGGGATGTCAAGCTGAATCCCGCTTGCGCGATGCCACAAAGTACGACAGTGCAAGACCTTGGGTGCCGTCGACATGATGCCGGGCGTGGGTGGTCGAAGCCTCGCGTCATCTGTTATAAAAGTCGGCTCGACTCATAGAATACCCTTACTGCCTTGCGAGCCGCCGACATGTCTGACGCCCTGCGTACGCGCATCTTCGACCAACTGCACGCCCTGACGATCGTCGACCCGCACACGCATATCAATCCGCACGCCGCGGCGTCGACGACGCTGGTCGACATCCTGGGCTACCACTACTACACCGAACTGGCCCACTCGGCGGGCATGCCGAAGGCCCAGATCGAAGAGCCCGGCCTGGATCCGCGCGAGAAAACGCGCCGCATCATCTCGGGCCTGGGGCCGATCGAGAACACGATTCAGTACTCGTGGTTTATGGAGATCGCCCGCGAGTTCTTCGGGTTTCAAGAAGAACTCGTGACGACCAAAAACTGGGAAGGGCTCTACGACGCGGCACTGAAGAAGATGTCGTCGCCCGATTGGGCCGGCCAAGTGCTCAAGCAAAGCAAGCTTGAAGCGGTGTTTCTGACGAATGACTTCGACGATCCGCTCGAAGGGTTCGACACGAAGACGTACGTACCGTGCTTGCGGACGGACGACCTTGTATTTCATTTGGCCAAGCCGGAAGTGCAGGCCCGACTGCAGAAGGCGACCAAGATCGGCCCGGCATCTCCCGCGAAGCTGCGGGAAGCGATCGGCGTGCTCTTCAAACACTTCAAGGCTCGTGGGGCCAGGGCCTGCGCGATTTCGCTGCCGCCGGATTTCGCTCCGAGTAAAGTGAGCGACGCCGCCGCCGACACGGCCTTACAAGCGGTTCTCAAAGACGGCGTTGACGCCCCCGTCGAGCGCCGCCGCGAATTGTCGAACTTTGTCTTCTGGACGTTGGCCGAATTCTGCGTCGAGCATAAATTGCCGTTCGACCTGATGATCGGCGTCAATCGGGCCGTGTACCCGACGGGCGTCTTCCAAGGGATGGACCTGTACGACAGCCGGGTCTCGCTGATTCAGTACAAGGAACTGTTCAACGCCTTCCCGCAGGTGACGTTCCCCATCTCGGTGCTCGCCAGCGTAACGAACCAAGAGCTGGCGAGCTACTCCTGGATCTTCCCGAACGTGGTGACCAACGGCCACTGGTGGTACTCGAACACGCCGACGTTCATCGAACACGACTCGGCGGCCCGCATGGAAGCCGTGCCGCGAACGAAGCAGATCGGCTACTACAGCGACATGTACAAGCTGGAATTCGCGCTGCCGAAGTTCGCGATGTACAAGCGGATCCTCGCGAAGATCCTGGCCGAGCGTTACGTCGTCGACCGCGGCTGGAGCGAAGAACGAGCCGTGGCGTTCGGGACGGAGATTCTGCGAGATAACACGCGACGGATTTTTTACTAGGACTGACTATTCCGTCCTCACATACCCGCGGCTCGAATCCAGAAACCCCGTTTCGAACTCGTCACCGCGTACCGTGAGTTGGAACGTCACGCTGCGATTGTCGTTGAAGAGGTGAGCGAATCGTTTTACGGCTTCTTCCGGGTTCTCGGCGTAGGCTCGTTGGAAGGCCATCGCTTCGTCGGCCGCGCGGAGCCAGTCGGCCTGAGCGTTCACCTTGACGAAGTCGTCGCGCAGGCCGGGGTTGTCGACGAACATCTGCTCGATCTTTTCCTTCTGCGGGTGGTTCCCGGCGACCACGACGCGGCCGCTCGGGTCGGTCTGCAGTTGAAAGACGTTCGACGTATCGATGCCCGCCTTGGCGAACTCCAGCGTCAGTCGGCTCTGTAGCCCCGCGAGATTCTGCTCGTACTCTTTGCGAATGTCGCCGACTTGAATCGACTCGGCGTTCCAGTTGAGAAGCTCGGTCGTGCGCAAGGCCTGCTTGCCGCGGGCTTCGGCCGAGAGTTGCACTTCATCGCCGTCGCCGGCCGCGGCATTCGCATCGCCCGCACCGAGCGCCTGCTTGGCCGCCTCGACAACTTTGCGCGAGGCCAACGGTACCGCACCGGTCACACCGAGAATTTTCATTGCCGGAACTCGCACAGATCGACGCAACGTGCGGCCCCCCGGCGCGCACTCCTCCTTCGTCATCGACCTCGCAGGCCTGCGAAGATCAGCCGATTGTGACGATCGTAGCGTCGCGGACTTGCCGGCTCAGCGCGCAGCGCCGGCGGTTTCATCAATCGTCATCGCCGAGTCGTCAATGGTCTTCAATTCGCGCCGATGCGGCGCAGGCACGGCCGCTCGCGACGCCTCACTCTCGACGGCCAACCACTGCGAGCCGATCCGCGGATCACGCAAGCTCGGCAGCATGTTCCAAAACGCCCGGCGATAGTTCGGGTACACCGTTTCCGTCTCGCCGGCTTCATCGGCCAGCACTCCGGTAAACTTCGGCAGCGAATGCTGGGGCATCGCCGAGTAGGCGTGATGCACGCCGTGGTAGCCGATGTTGAACATCGTGAACGTATAGAGCTTCCCGAGCGGGTCCTCGTGGACGACCGACCTCGAAAGCCCCGCCGGCGTGCGCCCCATGAGGCCCATGTGTTCGATGTACTTGCGCAGCGCGTACATGCTACCGGTGACGAGCGACGGCAAAATGTAGAGCCACAGCAGCAGCTTCCACGTGCCGAGCCACACCGTGGCGGCAATCATCGCCGCCCAAAAACCGATCATCGAGGCCAGCTCGATCCGCACCCGCCACCGAGCATGAGCGGAGTGAATCGGCGACGAACTGCGAGCGAACGCCGTCCAAAACAGCACGGCGTCGTAGAACATGCCGAAGCACAACTCACCGATCGCCGCCCCGCGCCGTAACCAGCGCGGCGTCGAGGTGTCGACGAACGGCCAGAGTTGTTCGTCTTTCTCGGTGCCAAGGTACGCATGGTGCGTGCTATGGACGTTGCGAAAGAGCGTGAGCCCGTTGAGGTGAAAGTTGCCGATGATGATGCCGACGGTTTCGTTCAACCAGCGCGGCGGGCAGAGTACGCCGTGGGCCGCTTCGTGAAACGCCATCAATTGCGAATGCATGAAGTGAGCCGCGAGCACGACGCCGACGACGGCCAAGGCGTAGTGTTTATTGAGCACCGACCACGCCGTGAGCCCTTCGGCGGCGGCGAGCATGCCTGTGAAGAGAAGCCACAAACGAAACGTGGTCCAGGTCGGCCGATGGGCCTCGATCAAAAGTTCCTTCGACGGATCAAACATGGCGCGCAACACTCCCTTGAAATCGCAGCCCGGCCCCCTCAGCGTATGCTAACGAAAAACCTGACGCGCGAAAGCGTGAAAACCGCCGGGCCTCATGCGCCTTCGCAAGGTGCGACATCGCGCCGTGTCGCGTCATCGAATCGACGGCAGCCGCATGTGAGTCTTGTCGTGTGCCATGCCGTCATCGCCAGAGGCGAGGTCGGCATGCTGCATCGACGCCGAATTCAGAACATGCCGACCCCGCGATGCGGTGACGGCATGGCACACCAGCCATGAAGCCACCTTCGCCGTCGGCCTCTGGTTTGAAGAACCGGCGGCTAAGGTCCGCGCGCTGCGAGACTTTGCGGCATGACGTGAGTTTCCGGGTCGAAAACCGACCATTTCGCCGCCAAATACCCCGTTTTCTTGCCCGCCCGCCGAACCTCGGGTATGCTGAATCGATTCCCGCCTGACACACCCCGCCCGTACTAATTCACCTTCTTCTCTCTCTTTGGGAAGCCCCGCCATGAAGCGTTTTGGTCGTCGTCGTTTTCTCGAAGGTTCGATGTTTGCCGCGGCCGCTGCCGTGGGCGCCGGACCGGTCGTCAATCTCTATGGCGACGACAAGCAGTCGGGCGGCCCGAACGATCGGCTGAACACGGCCATCGTCGGCGTCAACGGCCGCGGCAACAGCCACATCGCCGGCTTCGGCAACCGCAAGGACACGCCGATCACCTGGATCGTCGATTGCGATACGGCCGTCGGCCAGAAAAAGGTCGAGTCGATCGCCAAGAAGCAAGGCTTCGCGCCGAAGTTCACGACCGACATTCGCGAAATGTTGGAAGACAAGGAAGTGAACCTCGTCAGCATCGCCACGCCGAACCACTGGCACTCGCTCGGCGCGATCTGGGCGATTCAAGCCGGCAAAGACGTGTACGTCGAAAAGCCGGTCAGCCACAACGTGAGCGAAGGCCGTCGCGTGGTCGAAGCCGCGCGGAAGTACAACAAGATCTGCCAGACCGGCACGCAATGCCGCTCGATGCCCGGCACGCAACTCGCCATCGAATACATCCAGGCCGGCAAGATCGGCGACGTGACGATCGCCCGCGGCCTCTGCTACAAGAGCCGTAAGAGCATCGGTCCGAAGGGGACCTACGAAATCCCGGCTTCGATCGATTACAACCTCTGGGCCGGCCCGGCGCCGATGGACCCGCTGACCCGACCGAAGTTCCACTACGACTGGCACTGGCAATGGCAAGCCGGCAACGGTGACTTGGGCAACCAAGGTATTCACCAGGTCGATGTCGCTCGCTGGGGCCTCGGCGTGAACGAACTCTCCAAGGGCGTGATGAGCTACGGCGGTCGCCTCAGCTACGAAGACGCCGGCGAAACGGCCAACACGCAGGTTTGCCAGTTCGACTACGGCGACAAGCAACTGATCTTTGAAGTCCGCGGCCTCAACACCGACACCTACCGCGGCGCGAAGGTCGGCAACGTATTCCACGGCACCAAGGGCTACGTCGTCCTCACGAGCTACGACTCGGGCGCGGCGTTCGACCTCGAAGGCAATAAGATCGAGGAGTTCAAGGGGAAGGGCGACCAGGCCCACTTCGACAACTTCGTAAAGGCCGTTCGCAGCCGCAACCACAAGGAACTCACGGCCGACATCGAAGAAGGCCACCTCTCGAGCGCCTTGTGCCACTTGGGCAACATCTCGCTACGGCTCGGCCAATCGATGCCGATCAGCGACGTGAAGGCCAAGCTGCAAGGCGAAGCCAACCTCGAAACGTACGACCGGTTCGCCAAGCACTTGGAAGAAAACCAAGTCTCGCCCGGCACCGAAATCCTCTGCGGCCTCACGCTCGAACTCGACCCGAAGACGGAAAAGTTCGTGAACAACTCTCAAGCCGACGCGATGCTAACCCGCGAATACCGGGCCCCGTTCGTGGTCCCGGCGGCGGGACAGGTGTAAGCGACTCGCAAGGTCGGATAATCGCTAACGAAAGCAAAGCGGGAGCCGAACCGGCTCCCGCTTTTTTTGTTTGCTAACCGATTCTGCTATCCTCGGGGCGAATTAACCATTCGAAAGTAGCGAGATGCCGTCTAAGTCCCAATCGATACTCGCCATTGTGGGAACTGCTATTGCGCTATCGGTAGCCTGTGGACCGCCGCGACCGCCGAAGGATAGGTTGTATATCAACGACTTCGATCATGGGCCGGAGTACCGCGCCTGGTCTCCCGCTGAGATTTTTCAGGAACCGGGAAGCCTCGCGCTAGCGACCGCGGTGGAAAACGACGACGTCGATGAAATCACGAGGTTGGCCGCGACTGGTATCGACGTGAACGCGGAAGGGAAGGATCAACTCACACAACTCAGCTGGGCCTTTTTGAGGCGAAAGAGAGCCGCGTTCGCGAAGCTGCTTGAATCGGGCGCAAATCCCAACGTAGGTGTCATGAACGGGACGCCGCTCGTCTTCTTGGCATCACGTATTAGCGACGACTCCGACTATTTGCGATTACTTCTTCAGTTCCACGCCGATCCGAACGCGGAATTCAGTCAAGATAAGCTCGTCCCTTTTGACGGCGTCATTTGGATGGCGCAAGGAGAGGCGAGTCGACGCAACACGGAACTCTTGATTGACGGAGGCGCCAACCTCAATCATCGAGGCCTTATCGGCAACACACCGGCCATGCGCGCGGTTGTTCAGTACGAACTCGAAGTGGCACACATGATACTGGCCGCAGGCGCCGATCTCGCTCCGACCAATGAGAACGGCCATGACATCGTGTACGCCGTCATTTCGCGAGACTTTGATCATCCCGAGGCCAAACGTTGGTGCGAAAGGATTCTCTCCTTACTACGTGAGAAAGGTGCCGACTTCGCACCGGCCGAGAAACGGCTTGCGATTCTGGATCCAAAACGATTTCGTCGCTGGCAAGATGAAGAAGCCGAGCGACGTCGTCGTGGCGAATAATCCGAAAGTCCACCAAGAGTCTAGTCCGTTGGACGGATGCTGATACTTGTTGCGTCGAGCGGTCCTTCGGTCGCCTCGATCTTATCTTGCAGCTTATCGCGGCGGCGGCGGTACATGCGCTCGGCTTCGAGGTAGCGACGGGCTCGCTGTTGGGAAACTACGGCGGCGATCACGATAGTGACCGCTCCGACGACGAGCGCGAATCCGCTCGCCGGGCCGCGGCGGGAATTCATGAACGAAAGGCCGGCCACGAGCGACAACGCCGCCAGCGCGTACATGATCCAGGGGAACCACGTCGTGTCGGCCTCCGTCGGCGGACGACCGCGCAACGGCCAAAGCTTCGGTTGAGCTTGTAGCCAATCGATGTCGAGCCGCGTGAGTTCGTCCCGGGCCGCAACGGCTTCGACGGGCTGTGTTTCGGAACTCCCCGGCACGAGCAGCAAATGTCGCTTGGCGGCCTCAAATTCCTCGCCGCTCAAGTCGCCGTGACGGTGCAAATCGGCCAGTCGTTCGAGTTCGGTGACGAGCGTCATACTCAACCCTGTAGGGAGATACGATGCCGAGCTTCATTATATCGCTTCGCGACGGCCGCTCGTACGCCATGCAAGTGCCGCCGAAATCGCCATTTACGGCCACGCCGAGCGTAGCGCGAGAACCAAACGGTTTTCCTAGCCGTGAACACCAAACGGCATTCATCTCTGGGAACTTTTAGAATCGGGACGTCGTCAAAATGAGGTGAACTGTCCCCCGCAGCGTTCTTAGGAGTAAGCAAATGACTCGCGTGCTCATGGCCTGTTTGATGCTCGTCGGAGTCAGTCCCTCGCTCTGGGCCGGCGAGTTAGAAATTCCCGTCGTCGAGAATCCCGGGGAGTTCATCGAAGCGCAGATGAAGGCCCGTTGGGTCGAGCCGGTGCGGTTGCGGTGGCGGATTCGATATCATCCGATCGCCGGAATGACGAGCCGGAGCGAGTGGCATATTGACGGGACGCACTGGTGGGTGCGAGTCTACCCGAATTGGGTGAAGCTCGACGAGTTCGACAAAAGTAAACAATACGAAATCGACGCCGTGGCTCTCAGCCAAAACTACGGTGTGATCGATTTCTACGTCCATCGTCGGGAAGAATGGAAGCCGGACGCCGCGAAGTAGTGCGCTCGCCGAGCGTTGTTTGTTCCTGAGAGTAGGCGGAGTCGACCAAGCAGCGTGCTGACCGAGTTCATACCTCGGAAAGCGAAATCGACTTGGCGAATCTACGAATTTGCTCTTGGCGATCTTGCCCTATGCCGGCGGCGGCGAGCGTGTCGAGCGCGTGTCGCAAGCGCTCGACGATCAACGCATGCCCCTTGCCGAATTCCCAGATCGGGCGGAACGACGCGCTCAATAGGCCTTCGAACGTCGCCGCCGGGGCGTAAATGCGAGGACGCCGCTCCTCGTCGAACCTCCAGGGGGACGGCAATTCTCGGTCGGCCAATCGGGCGAGCGCGGAGGTGAGACGGTCGATGCAGGTGATCGCCGTGAAGGGATCGTTGATTCCCGGCGACAGCGCGCGCAGTGCCACTTCGACCAGCTGCGCGATCGGATAGCCGGCATCTTGCGGCGAGGTTCGTTCGTCGCCGAACACGAACACCCCGACGAGAGCCCGACGAACGTCGTCGTCGATCCGTTCCGAGGGCCAGACGCGCAGCAGCGGCAAGCGACGAACGGCGTAGTCGCCGGGCCGCAGCAAGATGCGCACGACGAGATCACGCTCGACCGTCAGGCGGAGCAGGCCGTCGGCGTCGATGAGTTGCACGTACCCGTCGGTCGGCGACGGGACCGCGACGAATCGCTCGTCGTCCGAATCAGGAAGTTGCGGTTCCGAATTCACGCTTCCGGGCGGTTCGTCGCCGATCTCCTCCGGAAACAAGCGATCGATCGAGGCCAGCAGTTCTTGATGAACGCGGCTGATGAGACGATCGGCATGGATAGAAACGGAGACGTGATGGATGAAGTAAATCAGCACTCCGATGCTGACGACCGCCAAGGCCACGCCGATGGTGACCGACAAGTGCGGGACGAACGCCCCTTCGTCCGTGCGGCGAATGGTCCGCAGCACGAGCAGGCAATACAGAAACGTCGAAACGAACGCCCCCAGCACAAGCTGATTGGCCGTGTCGCGCATGAAGTTTCGCAGGAGTCGCGGGCCAAACTGCGAAGAGGCCTGGGACAGCGCGACCAAGGTTAAGGAGAACACGACGCCGGCGATCGTGATCATCGCCCCGGCGATGGCCGCCAAAACGGCGCTGGCCCCTTCCGCACCGCCGGCGTACACCCAGCCGCGGGCATCGAGCCAGCGATCGACGCCGGCTCCGTCGAGGGCGACCGTGACCGTCGACGCAAGGAGCGCCCCGAGCGCCATGAGCGACGGCAGGAACCAGAACCCGGTGCGAACCTGCTCCCAGTATTTGAGGAAGATTAAGCGCATAGTTGTCCGTCGTGGTGATGCGGACGACCGCCGTCGGCGGACCATTCTTGATGGCCACGAGAAAGCGACACACGGCTCGTCATGCCGGTCGGCGTTGCGAATCTTGTGCCCGTATCTTGTGCGAGCGTCCGCCGGAAATACTCCGACAACTTGACCTGATGCTTTTCCATGAGAGCGCACGAAAAACGTACGGCCAAAATCAAGGCTGTTTTTGGCCAATCGACGCGCTTTCACAAAATAATCGCCGGCCAAAAACTTCCTTGAATGGATTCTTGTATTTGCTAAGTTGCGGAGTGGCGCGGGGGACGACGTACACGGAGAAATCAGGTATGAAAAATCGACGTAAGTGCTCGAAGATTTGGACAAAATGGAAACAACTTACGTCGATCGCGCTGCGCACTACTGCGCACTGCGCAGGCCTGGAAGTGCGCACCGCATACTTAGGAATTAAGGGTGCGCACATCGGGAGCGAAGAAGTGCGCAGTGGCCAAAAACGAGTCGACGTAAGTGTGGCCAAAAAAAGTTCTTTCGAAGATGACTTACGGCGACGAGGAGTCCTCAGACTTCAGACGCCAGACTTCAGCGGATCGAACTGTGGCGCTGTAGGGAACTCGCTGCGTGGCGTTCCGTGCGCCGGGTACCCAGGTCCGCCCCCTCATCCGCCGCTGCGCGGCACCTTCTCCCGCGAGGGGAGAAGGGAGCTTGCGCACTTGCCTCAGGGACGGCCGTCCTTGGGCTTTACGAGAGACATCAGAATCCATCGTGAAATCCCCGTGAAATCCGAAAACTCGCCAAACTTTCACGCCGCCGTCCGCCCTGTTTTGCCGGGCCGGCCCATAGGCAATTCGTTCGGGGTTCGGCACAATAAGCGGTTTGCATCGCCCCACCCGACCTCGCTAGGAAGCGGCGTCGGGTAGCCGTCGCGGGGAGGGCCTGCGGCGTTGGAAATTCCTGCTCAGCATTAGGACAGAGAGACCGTTATGAGTTCCGCCATCGTCGACATTCATGCTCGCCAGATTCTTGATAGCCGCGGCAACCCGACCGTCGAATGCGACGTGACGTTGGCCGACGGTTCGTTCGGCCGCGCCGCCGTGCCGAGCGGAGCCAGCACCGGCAAGCACGAAGCTTGGGAACTCCGCGACGAAGACAAGAAGGTCTACTGCGGTAAGGGCGTGCTGACCGCGGTCCGCAACGTCAACGAAAAGATCGCCGAAGAAATCGCCGGCCTCGACGCGCTCGATCAAGGCGCGGTCGATCGGGCCATGCTCGAACTCGACGGCACGGCCAACAAAGAAAAACTCGGCGCCAACGCGACGCTCGCCGTTTCGATGGCCACGGCCAAGGCGGCCGCCGTTTACAGCCAACTGCCGCTCTATCGTTACCTCGGCGGCACGGGCGCCAACCTGCTGCCGGCCCCGATGATGAACATCATCAACGGCGGCGCGCATGCCGACAACGGCGTCGACGTTCAAGAGTTCATGGTCTTCCCGCTCGGGTTCGACACCTTCAGCGACGCGCTGCGTTGCGGCGTGGAAATCTTTCACAGCTTGAAGAGCGTGCTCAAGAAGGCCGGCTATAAGACGGCCGTCGGCGACGAAGGGGGCTTCGCTCCCGATCTTAAGACCGACATCGAAGCGCTCGACATGATTTCGAAGGCCGTCGAAGGAGCCGGGTACAAACTGGGCTCGCAAGTCGGCATCGCGCTCGACGTCGCTTCGACGGAACTCTTCGACGAGAAGACGCATAAGTACACGCTGGGGAAGAAGACGGCGAAGACTTCGGACCTGACCATCGCCGGCATGGTCGACATGCTCGCCGATTGGGTGCGTCAGTACCCGGCGATCTGCTCGATCGAAGACGGCTGCTCGGAAGACGACATGGAAGGTTGGAAGCTGCTGACGGACAAGCTCGGCGCGACGACGCAGCTTGTCGGCGACGACCTCTTCGTGACGAACACCAAGCGGCTGCAAGACGGCATCGACGCGGGCCGCGCGAACAGCATCTTGATCAAGGTCAATCAGATCGGCACGGTCACCGAAACGATCGACGCCATTCAGCTGGCTCACCGCAACGGCTACACGAGCATCTCGAGCCACCGTTCGGGCGAAACGGAAGACAGCACCATCGCCGACTTAGCCGTGGCGCTCGGCTGCGGGCAGATCAAGACCGGCTCGCTCTCGCGGACGGACCGGACCTGCAAGTACAACCAGCTCATCCGCATTGAAGAAATGCTCGGTGATTCGGCCGTGTACGCGGGTAAGTTGTTCCGCAAGTTTCCGCGGAAGTAGTTGGAGACAAAATCGATGGGCGGCTGGGGCATAGCGTGAGCGGTGCCCCAGTAACCTAAACTCGGATGTCGAAAACCTGGGGCATCGCTTCGCTTTGCCCCAGCCACCCTTGAAGCACGCGACGGACTCAGAGGAACTGGGCCTCAGAAGTTGGGCGGACCGATGAGCGCGACGCAGATACCATCGACGCGAGCGCCTTTGGCCGAGAATCCTTGGCTGTGGGTCATGCTGTTCGGCGCGATGGGCGTGGCGGCGATTCTGGTCGTCGGCCCGAAGTATGCGGCCCGCACGGCGCGCGTCGAGCGGATGCAATCGATGCGCGAGAAGATCGCGCAAGATCGAGCCGCCGGTAAAGAGCCGGCCGCGGTCGCCGCGCCGGCTGCTGCGCCGGCCGACACAACCGAAGCCGGCAAGGGCCCGGCGCTGCCGCGCGAACCGTATGTCGAAGAAGATTTCGGACCGCCGACGAAGCTGCTGTGGTTGTTGGCGCTGATGGGCATCGTGCTGTTGGTCGGCACCGGCGGATTGCTCGTCACGCGGCATGGTCGCGGCGCTCGGGAAGGAGCGGCCGGATGACGTGGTTCACGGAAAATCCGTTGCCGCTGGTGCTGATCGGCGTCATCGTCGAAGCGCTCTTGGTCGTCGTCCTTATGCGAACCGGCCGGCGGAGCGTGCTGTGGGGCATGGTGCTGCTGGCCGTCGGGGTCGCCGGCGCGGTGATGCTCGAACGCTCGATCGTCACGCCCCGCGAAGAGGTGAAGCTCGCGTTGGAAGAGATGCGAGTGCTGGTGGAAGCCGACGATCGGCCGGGTCTGCTGAAGCGGATTGATGCGAATCCCGGCGTTGCGGAACTTCGCAACCGCATCCAAAGCGACTTGGCACACGTGACCGTCGACACGGCGAAGATCACGGAACTCAAAGACGAAGACATCAAGATCAACCCGGCGGCCGACGAAGCCAAGGTGGGATTCATCGGGAGCGTCGACGTGACCGGCGCGGCGCGGGGACATATCGTGCTGCGGTTCGACGTGAACCTGAAAAAACGCGACGGCGTGTGGCTCGTGACGGCCGCCCAATGGGGTTCGCCGCTCGAGCGTTAGACCGCTCGTGGGGTCAAGCGGCGAAAAACGGCAGTATTCAGAATCTCATCGGGAGTCGCGGCATCTAAATTGTAAGCCGGTCCGATGCGAGCGAAAGTTGCGACGTATTCCGAACCGCCCCGGCTGCGTAAAATCGATTGATCGTTGCTCTACGGAGAATCAGTATGCCCTGGCTTCGCAGTTCCGCGGTCGTGGCGGCCGGCTTGGCGACGTTCGTCGTCGCCGGGGCGTGGTACGTCAGCGCCAAACTTCGCGACGGATCCGACGATCGCCCACCGCTCGTCGCGCCGCAAAAGGAGCAATCCATGAAATCGGATACGCCGGGTCAGTCGCCCGAAAAGCAGAACTCGGACAAACAGAACTCGGAAAAGCAGGCTTCCGATAAAGTCGTGAAGACCGACGAAGAATGGCGCAAGACGCTGACCGAGATGCAGTACTACGTCATGCGCCAGAAGGGGACCGAGCGCGCCTTCACCGGCGAATACTGGGACACGAAAACGCCCGGCACTTATCATTGCGCGGGCTGCGGCGAACCGCTGTTCACGTCGGAAGCGAAGTTCGATTCGCACTGCGGCTGGCCGAGTTTTTATCAGCCGATCGACGGGCTGAAGGACAAACGCATCGAAGAACACGCCGACCGCAGCCACTTCATGGTCCGTACGGAAGTGACCTGCCGTAAGTGCGGCGCCCACCTCGGACACATCTTCGACGACAGCCCTCAAACGCCGACGGGTATGCGGTACTGCATCAATTCGGCGTCGATCAAGCTTGTGGAGAAGCCGGGCGATGCGAAGCCTGCGGAATCCGCGGCCGGCCCTGAAAAGAAGTAGGAGCCGCTCAAAGGGCTCCGCGCACACGACTGCGCGACAGTAAAAAAGCACCCCGCTCTGCAAGGCTGCAAAGCGGGGTATTTCGTTGACTGATCGAATTACAAACGGACGTGAAACTCGGACTGGTCAGAAAACTTGCGAGGCTCCTGAAGAGCGAACCACGTATCCGCCCTTCAGCGTTTCCGACCCGGTGGATCAAGCATATCGGCCCCTCCTGCAAAATGAGGACTGGGAATCTGCGACACACACCGACCGAACCATCTCACTCCAACACGAGGCGTCTTTTCTCGCGAGCGAGCCCGACGAACACGGCACAAAAAGAGGCTCGTTTCGTCCGCAGCCAAACGTCTCGCACGACGCACGACGCTCGATGAGCGTCGCTCTACTAATATGGTTAGCAACGCAAGAACGGACCGTCAAGAAATTTTCGACGCGCGGTCGAAAATGGTCCAGGCTGCGACGTTCCGCCGGGCGTCAAAATGTGCGGCCTTGGCAAGGCGGCAATCTTATGTGGCCGCGAACACCGGAGCCGCCGGCGCGAGTTCCGACAACAAATCGTTGATGCGTTCGCCGAGCCGGTCCCCCTTGAGGACATAGGCGGCACGAAGATCATGGCAATCGTGCTTGAGCCAATCGTCGCTTTGTTCCGTCAACAGGATGGCCGGAATGTAGAAGAACCGGCGTTCGTCCGAAAGCAACTCGCAAACGCAGATGCCGTTGCGGCACTTCAGATCGATCCCCAAGACGAACGCTTCGGGAGCTTCTAAGTGGACGAGCTTCAGAATCGTGTGGGCGTCGTAGGCCGTCTTCACTTCGTAGCCGCGGGCACGAAAGTAGTCGGCCAAACCTTCGACGAGTTCGACGTCGGAATCGGCGATCAAGATGCGTTGGGCGTTCATGGCTGCGAGCTTCAAGTGAGATGAGTTGGGGCGATGCGGGCGATCGTCGAGGGGAGTCACGAACTATTCTTTCGCTTCCGACGGCGGCGATTGCGAACCGGGCGCGGCATCGACGGCGTAGAGCGTGCAGTGAGCTTGGAGCGTCTGCTGCTCGCGACGAAGAATCGCCAATAAGTTGGCCAGCCGATTAACCGACGGCGCCGGACAAGGGGCCGGGGCGTCGGCCGTTGGTTCTACGCAGGTGACGGTAGCCGCGTTCATAGTCGAAGCCATGCACCGGGTTGGAAACGTCCCAGACTCGCAAGACGGCTCCGATCGCTCGACGCCGTAACTCCGCAGAACTCTAGCTCGATGTGAGCCTCGGGCGACTCGTGCTCCCAATTCTTGTATCGGCAGCGGCTAGGGAATTTATTGCGGAAGTGAGTCCACTGCTATTTCGGCGGACTATACCGGCCGCTTGAGATAAACTGTGATGGTCGTAACGATGTTGACGCCTCGCCGGCGGCGCAAGCACGCGCCGCCTACAATGGCGGTCTTCCACACGCCCTCCCGCCTCCCCTTAATCTCGCCAAGTCAAAGATGATCCGCCCTTTCCTCTCCAGCCATCAGCGCAACAACATTCGTATGTGGCTCAGCTGTGCGATAACGGCCTGGGCCCTTACGACTTTCACGGACGTCGCTCCGGCGGCCGATTTGCCGTGGCCCCAATTTCGCGGGCCCGGCGGGCAGGGGCATGCCGCGGCCGTCGGGCTGCCGGTGAAGTGGAGCGAATCGGAGAACGTCGCTTGGAAGACGTCGCTACCCGGCGAAGGATGGTCGTCGCCCGTCGTCGCCAACGGCCGCATTTGGTTGACCGCGGCCTCGCTCGACGGCCTATCGCTGCGCGTGCTCGCCGTTGATGAGAAGACCGGCAAACTGCTGCACGACGTCGAGGTGTTTCACCGTGCGGAACCGCTGCCGAAGAACAGTAAGAACAGCTTCGCCTCACCGACGGCCGTGGTTGACGACACGCACGTCTTCGTACACTACGGCACCCAAGGCACGGCGTGCCTCGAACAGCAAACGGCCAAGGTCATCTGGACGAATACCGATCTGCAACTCGATCATAAGGAAGGGCCCGGCAGTTCGCCGATCCTGTGGAACGACCTGCTTTTTATCACGTGCGACGGAATGGACGTTCAGTTTGTGGCGGCCCTCGACAAGCGCAAGGGAACGCTGCGCTGGAAGACCGAGCGCTCGGGTAAGCCTGCGGATAATCCCGACCACCGCAAGGCCTACACGACGCCGCTGGTGATCAACGTCGCCGGCCAAGAACAACTCATCAGCCCGAGCGCGGATCGCGTGATCGCTTACGAACCGGCGACGGGTCGCGAACTTTGGAAGGTCGAATACAAAGGTTTCTCAATCGTGCCGCGGCCGGTGCTGGCCCACGATCTGCTCTACATCACCACGGCGTTTGCTCGGCCGGAGTTGTGGGCCATTCGCACCGGCGGAACCGGCGACGTGACCGAATCGCACGTCGCTTGGAAGCTCAAGAAACAGGTCCCTTCGAGCCCCTCGTCGCTCGTTGTCGGCAAGGAATTGTATCTCATCAGCGACAAGGGCATTCTTACGGTGCTCGATGCCTTGAGCGGCGAGGAACTCTACACCGAGCGGCTCGGCGGCAACTTTTCGGCATCACCGCTTTATGTCGATGGCCATGTCTTGTTGTTCCGTGAAGACGGACTGAGTTACGTTCTGAAACCTGGCCGCACCTACGAATTGTTGCAGGAAAACCAACTCGACGGCCGAATCTTGGCCACGCCCGCCGCGATCGGCCGCACGTTGTTCTTGCGGACGGATACCGCAATCTACCGCATCGAGAAACCGGCGGCTGACACAACCGAGCAGGCCGCAAAATAGTGCAGCCGGTTACGGGAAATGCAGGTGCAAATCGGGCCGCAGCCGCAGCAGTTCCCGCTCGCCGGACTCCGTGACTTGCGTCCCTTCCAGATATAGCGATTCCAATCGCGGCAACTCGGCAAGCGCGATTACCCCGGTGTCGGTGATCGGCATTTGCCGCAGTATTAAATGCCGTAACTTCGGCATCTCGGCGATGTGCGCGAGCCCGGCGTCGGTGATATTTGGGCTGCCGAGCCGTAAGGACTCGAGGTCGGAGAGAGCCGGCAGCCTTGCTAATTCGGCATCGCCGATGTTGCACGAGGCCAGATTCAGCCGCTTCAATTGAGTCAGGCTGGTGATCGCCGCCCACCCCTTGCCGCCGATCGCCGTTTCGCCCAGGACCAGCACCTGCAGCGCTTTCAGCTTTGCAATTCCTACGGCAAATTCGTCGTTCGCGGGATGGCGAGGGAGTTGTAATTCCATAAGTCGATCGAGCAGGACCAACTCGCGAATTTGGTCGGCGGTCAGAGCGTCGAAGTCGCCTGTTATCGCCGTACTTCGGCCCTCGCGGACATCGGAGACTTGCGATTCCCAGCTTGCAGCAGTTGTCGCAGCGGTTTGCGAAGTCGACGAGCGCCGGTAGTCGTCGCGTGAAGAATCGCAGCCGATCGGCGCGATGCAGGTCGTGACTACGATGGTTAGTAGCAAGTAGGGGCGGCGAGATCGCATAGCCCCAATCTAAGCCAAGCCCTCGACGAGGACGACCCATGCCAGGTGTCGAATAGTTCGATCATGCCGTATATAGCGACCGGTTTCTCCGTAGCGATCATGCCGTCCTCGGCACAAACGGCGACCTAGATTTGTGCGGTTTCGTAGTCGTCGCATTGTTCCCCAGCCTCCGGCATGTCGGCCGATTCTTCTTCACCGCTTGATCCTCGCCTGCCCGCGTCGTCGGGCTTGGGTGACGCTGCGCCTGGCGGCCATGTTCCATTGCCGCCGGTGAAGCCGATTGCTGCGCCGAAGCCGATGCCGCCGAGAGCCGCGAGTCCACAGCCTACGGCACGAAGACCGATCGCACGACCGCCTCAACAACTGTCGCCGCAACCAGCACCGACGGCGCCGGTTTACGTTGCTGAACCGGTCGTTGAGGAGTCTCCGGTCGTCGCGAAATCGCGAGCGAACAAGTCGCGGCAAACGGATAGAAGCCGACCGCCCGCGGTCGATATGTTTCGCGGGCAACGGAAGTTCGTCGTGGCGGCGCTGGGGAGCATGATCGTCCATTGCTCGCTGGTCATCTTGCTGGCGCTCTGGACTACGGAGCGGCCGAAATCGCGGCGCGTCGAACTCGTGGCAAGCGCCGACCGTGAGATCCCTAAGGAGTTCGTGCGGCTGGAGTCGTCGGCTTCCGCAAAAGCAGCAAAGCCGGGCGTAGCGACCGACGGCGTCGCGCCGAGCACGTTGGCTCACTCGCTCGTCGAAATTCCGACGATGGGACGGCGCAACGAAGACAAACTCGCGCCGAATTCCACGACCCGCGTAACGCCCGGCAACTTCGGCTCGGGTGAGTTGCTCACGCCGGTTGGCGGCAGTCCTTACGGCATGCTCGACGGTCGCGACGGCGAACTCAAGCAGGCTTTGCTCGGCGACGGAGCGACCGACGCCAGTGAACTAGCCGTGGCCCGAGGCTTGCGCTGGTTAGCGGCCCACCAGCGGGAAGATGGCAGTTGGCATTTCAATCATCTGCAAGAAGGCAACGGTTGCAAATACTGCCGCAATCCGGGTACGCACGGCTCGACGACGGCCGCGACCGGCTTGGCCTTGCTGCCGTTTC